>DAIMNW010000104.1:0-8540 GCA_036719905.1 Chitinophagales bacterium | reverse complement strand
CCTTAATCATTACATCACCGGTGGATGGTTTGCATAAATGAATTACGATGCCAAACACATAAAAAGTGTGGTCGCCGTTCGCTATGATGATCATAACCCCCGTAATATTATCTTAAATGATAATCGACCAAGCCTAGGTATAGCCTATAATTATATGTTTAATGGATACAAATCTATGATGAAATTAAACTACAATTATCGTCTACCCAGTGCCAAAGGATTGCCAAAATGGAAAGATGACCAGGTTTCCATTAGTTATCAGTGGTTGTTTTAAAACTGAAAAACCGTTTTTAAACGGTCGAAGCCGTTTAACGAATGTTTGCTAGGCAAAACATTTTGAAAGCCACTTTTATAGTCAAGGCCCTAATGTTGTTAGTATTAGGCAATTAGTAAACCTACTAGTTTACTCAAAAGTTAAAAAATGAGCGAAGAAGTATCTCACACTTCTTCATTTAAGAACATTATTACTAAGGCTATCTTTTTTGTAATAGGGTGTTTGCTTATCCCTCTATCTCGAATAAATAAATTGTCAATTACTTAAGACAAAAATGAACTTGCCTTAAGTATAAGTTAATCTAACAGTAGCACTTTTGTCCAATAAAAATTATTAAAACTAACAACATGAATATCACCACTAAATTAAAGAAATTATTCTGCGCTTTATCGCTTTGCTTAATCGCATTGCCATATTTATCCAATGCGCAAACCTCTACTCGTTTTAATGATGGGTATTTGACAGTTTTCAGACAGTCTGCACCGACGGGTTCCTCTTTTACACTTACTCCCAACTCATTTGCAAGTGGTGTAACCACAATTAACATGGCAAGTACTGCAGGTGTTGCAGCAGGTATGTCCGTTTCTGGTACTGGTATTGCTACAAATACGGCTGTATTGTCTTTTGTAGCTAATACTTCAATCACCCTATCTCTAGCTACAACGGGAGCAAATACTGGAACAGTGCTAACCTTTAATGGTGTTTTGACTACTGCAGGTACAGCTATTTATCTTGATGAATATCATCCATCTACTGCATCTCAAACTTCACCAAACTATACAGTTACCATGCCTTCCTCTGGTTCTACCGGCATTGTGGCAGGTGCTACTACTACCTCCAACGGAGGCCTTTCAAGATCAGAGAACGGACGATATATTTTAATGCCAGGATGGTCAACAGGTGCTGGAGGTGCTGCACTTGGCTCGGCTAACACGACTAATACGCTTTGTGCCGTTCGTCCTGTAAATGGTTCTGGTTCTATTCAAACAGGTATTACCGGAACGAGCAACTGGTTCACTGCTGCCAATGATTATAGAGGTGCAACTAGTGATGATGGTACAAATTATTGGGCAACAGGTGCTACATTAGGAATAAGAACTACTACCAATGGTACATCACTTACTACAGTTTCAAGTACTGCTACAAACACCCGTGCTATTAATATTTACAACGGGCAATTGTATTATTCAACTGGTTCAGGAACCAATGGTGTTTATCAGGTAGGTGTAGGAAAACCAACAACTACAGGAACAACATCCACAATAGTTGGTGGTACACAATCAGGTCCTTATGGCTTTGCGGTTAGCCCAGATGGATTGACAATTTACTCTTCAAACTCAGCTAATCAAATTGTTAGATTTACATATAGTGGAACATTCAATGGTACGACATACAGCGGAGGTTCATGGTCATCAGCTTCAACCGGCTTTACATTAACAGGTTATACAGGATTAGCTGTTGATTGGTCAGGCTATACCTTTACCACTGCAGCCAACGGTGCAGTCGTTTATGCTTGTAATTCTACAACACTTGTAAGAGGTGCTGATAATGGAATTGGCGCAATTACAACATCAACTTTAGCAACTTTAACAGGCTTAAACACATTCAAACAATTGGCTTTTTCACCAATAAAACAAACTGTATCACTTCATTCGGCTTCCCCTGTAACAGGAAATTTAACCGCTAACACTACTGACAATAATTTATTTGCTTTTCAACTTTCAGCTGATGAGGGAAATTCAACCATGAAAAAAGTTATTGTTCATCAAAACGGAACGGCGGTATTGGGAACAGATATTACATCCATCAGATTGATTTATGATGCCAACAGCAATGGATCAATTGATGCCAGTGAGTTGAGTTCGCCGGTATCAACAGGCACTGTTTCGGGTTCGGATGTTACATTTAGTGTTGCATCGCCTGTTTATGTTAATCAAGGAAGCTCTGCGAATTATTTTGTGGTTGGCAATGTGTCATCAACAGCAACTGTTAATGCCACATTAATCCCATCCATTGTTTCTAACAAAACATTGAACAGCATAACTTACACTACAAACTTGGTAAATGCTGGTGGTAGTTGGGTGAATATAGGAACAACAGTTCCAACAGGAAATACACTGACAATTTTAGGTCCAACACCTACGATCGTTTTATCATCTCCTTCTCAAATTGGTGCTGGTACATTGACACAAGGTTCGGTTGACCAACAAGTTTCTAATTTTCAAGCAGCCATAACAGTTGCTGCAGCTACATTAAACACACTTACCTTTACTATAGGCAATGGCGGCGGCACCTACACTACAGGTGATATGACTAACTTCAAATTATGGTACAATGGCACCTCCAATACATTTAGCAGTGCAACACAGGTAAGCACAACATTTAATTCTGCTTCAACTGCTTCAGGAGGTTTAGTTACTTTCAGTAGCATTGCACAATCAATAAATAATGGTAGTACAGGCTACTTCTGGATTACTGGTACAGTAAGTGGCAGTGCAAATCCGGGTGGTACATTCAACGTGTCTGCTCCTACTTTATCTTTCAGTGCAGGCAACGTGACGGGCTCTATCAGTGCTGGTGGCAACCAAACATTTGTTGCTGCTCCTAGCATTTCGGTAGGTTCATTAACCGGCTCTGCACAAACCACCTATTTAGGTACACCTTCCGGTACGCCTCAAACATTTACTGTTTCGGGTAGCAATCTAACATCTAATCTTACGGTTACCTCTTCATCAAGTGCTTTCGAATTTTCAGATGATGGATTTTTAACAGCCGGACAAACAAGTTTGACTTATTCAACAGCCTCTGTTTCTAAAACAATATCTATTCGGTTAACCGGGGCAACAGGAGGAACGTTTCCAACCACAGTAACTGTATCGAGTACCGGAGCCGTTGGTTCGCCAAATACAACCGTAACCACTACAGGAACAGTACTGGCGTTGCCACTTGTAGCCTTATCATCGCCAACACAAGTTGGTAATGTAAATGTGCTGCAAGGTGCCGTAAAACAGCCTTTATCGAATTTTCAATATAGTGTAACGGTTAATCCGGCCATATTAAACTCTGTATCTTTTCAAATACAAAACGGTGGCGGCACTTATGCTTCAACCGACATAGTTAACTTTAAATTGTGGTACAATGGCTCAAGCAATACTTTATCTACTGCCACACAATTGGGGACTACCATTACAAGCATTCCGGCCGTAAACGGAACGGTTACTTTTAGTGGTTTTACCCAAACAGTTAATTCAGCTGCTACTGGCTATTTTTGGATTAGTGCCGATATTTCTGCAACGGCAGTAAATGGTAATAAATTAAATGCAGGTATTCCGACACTTACCTTTAATGGCGCTACGCAGTCAGGCAGCATTAGTGCTGGCGGCAATCAAACTATTACTGTACCTCAGTTTTCAGCAGGCAACTTGGTAGTAGAAACACTAGGTGACGGAACTAATGCACTCTCCAGTGCTGCTGCTCGAGTAAGCTTACGTGAATATGATATCAATACAGGCTCATTGCTTAACACTTTTGCTTTCCCTAACGGAACTTCGGCTGCTAGTATTCCTACTTCCGCCCCATATTGGTTAACAGAGTCTGGGTCAGCAACCTCTGCCGGTCAAATCAACCGTGCAACGGATGGTTCTGTTATCATGGTTCCAGGATATAATGCGAATGTAACTGCTGCCACAGTAGTTGCTAATTCTACACCAAATTATGGTCGTATTTTAGGTACCATGGATAAGTTTGGCACAACTACTACTAACCTGTATTCCGTTTTCCCAAGCAACAACTTTCGTAGTATTGTTTCCAATGGACACTCATATTGGATTTGCGGAACGGTTACCGGTGGAGCAGGTTTATATTATTTAAAAGATTTAAGCTCTAGCCCGGTTAGCTTAGGATCAATTAATACTCGTGTTTTAAAAATAATCAATAACAAATTATTTTATGCAACCGCTACCACAGGTGGTACTGGCATATTTCAGGTAGCTAACAATGGTTTGCCTGTACAAATTTCGGATGTATCACTTACTCGTTTAACAGATGCTACTTACGCTTCGTCAGCTAATGCAGGCAGCCCATATGCATTTGATATTAATCCGGCGGAAAATATAATGTACATAGCCGATGATAACACAGCCTATAACCCGGGAGTTCAGAAAGCTGGGATTATTAAGTATACAAAATCAGGTAATACTTGGTCTTATGCCTATACATTGATTTCGCCTGTTGCAAGTACAGGTGCTAGAGGTTTGGTGGTAGATTGGACAACAACAAATCCTACTCTTTATTTTACTACTTCTTCTTCAAACAATAACGTAATTGCCAAAATTGTAGATGCCGGTGCAGGCTCTACCGGCTCTGTAATTGTTAGTGCCGTAAGTGCTTCATACGCTATGAGAGGTATTTCATTCAGCCCTCAAGCCGTTAGCTCACCCATTCTTACTTGTACTGCTAATTTAATAGCTTTTGGGGGTGTAGTAAATGGATATAATTCAGCTGAAAAAATATTTAATGTAGCCGGTAAACTCTACACAGGTACCCTGCGAATTACTGCACCGGCCGGATATGAAGTATCGCTCACTTCAGGTACAGGCTTTGGCAGTTTTGTAACGATCAGTGGTTCTGCACCAAGCAATACAACCATCTATATGCGTATGCCTTCAACCACTGCCACCGGAATTTACAATGGCAACTTAACTATTCAGGATAATAATGGTTCTGGAGTAAACATATTATTAGTACCCGTTACAGGTAGCAATATTGTTCCTGTAAATTATTATAACTTACCCAATACCGATGTAACTCAAGTTGGCAATTGGGGCACTAATACAAATGGCACAGGCACTAATCCTAATGACTTTATAAGCGATGGTCAATATTTTAATTTGAACAATACGCCCCTATCATTAGCAACCGCTGCTAATACTGCACCATTAATTCCAGTTGGCACAGCCTCAACAGGTGGCAATTCTACTTCGGGCAGCACGGCGTTGGTATTCTCATCCAATGTATCATGCCCTAATAGTCCTGCCAGTTTTGTAGTAGGCGCTGTCATCAGCGGCCCAGGCATTGCACCCGGTACCACCATTACGGCCATTAACAATGCCACACTTACTTTATCGTCCAATGCAACAAGCACCAATAGTAATGCTTCTTATAGCATCAGTATTCCTTCGGGTACTCCTTGGACCATTTCGGGAGTTATTTCAAAATTAATTGTAGGCAACGGTATCAACTTTGTCATTCCAACTTCGAAGGCTGTGGCAAGTACGGTTGATGTAGTGGCTAATGGAACACTTACTTTACAAAACACAAGCATTCCAGCGTTGGGAATGTTGGATGTGGCTAGTACAGTGAACTATAACCAAACAGGCGCTACCACTATAGTAGTACCAAACAATCCTCCTGCCAATGCGTATGGTAACTTGGTATTACAAGGCAGTGCATTGGATTCTCGAACACTGCCAACATCAAGTTATTTATTGCCATTTAATGTAGACGGAAGTTTAACAGCCGACAATGTAACCGTGTTAGCCAACGCAACTGCTAGCAATTCCTTTATGACCTTAGGTGGCGATCTGAATATGACAAACGGCGCAGTTATGGTGGCTGCTAACCCTACTTCAACTTCTAGTTTGATTAATTTAATAACAAGTGGCAATGGCGTACAAAACTTTAGCTATACTGGCGGCGGAAGTATTCACCTAAATACACTTACCAGCACCAAATCGTTAGGTGGCATTGTAGTAAATACTGGCACTACCCTGATGATGGATGGCACTCAAACTCCAACCAACATTTATAATGGACTAACTTTAAACTATAGCGGTACTGCTTCTTTTAGCACTCAAACTGGTGCTATCTTAGCTGCCACATCTTCGGCTAATATTAATTTAAATTTTACCGGCAATGCTACGTTTAGCTTGGGCGATGTATTAAATGCAGCCGCTGCTTCATCATTAGGCACCTCAACTTCATCATTAATTGGCAATTTTGCTAACGGCACCTTGTTTAGTGACAACGCTCATGATATTACAGTAGCTGGAAATTTACAACTTGGCGGTGTAGCTTCTGCCTACAATCTCACAGGTAATATTATTGTAGCAACTAAAGCCGGCACATCAAGTATAGGCGATAACACATTAACTAATTCGTTGGTGCCACAATTAAACAACTTTACGTTTGCACCAACTGCTGGCACCGGAACTACGTTTACGGGCACAGGCACCGTTACAGTGGGTGGCGACTTTAGTATCGCAGGTACAGCCACTTCTAACAAAATTAGTGGAGGCACTAATACCATTGTTATTAAAGGAAACTATAGTGATACTCGTACCATCGATATGATTTCAGCGGCTACATCTACTTGGCAATTTGGTGGTACCGCTGCGCAAACATTTAGCACCGCTTATTCATCGGGCGAATCATTTAACAGTGTAGCCATAAACAATGCAGCCGGATTAACAATAACAAGTGGCGATATGAAAATAGGGGCGGCCGGCCAACTTACATGTACAGCCGGGGTACTCACTACTGGCAGTAATAAAGTAATACTAAATGCTACTGCTTCGATGACTGAGTCGGCTACTTCTTATGTTTTGGGCAATGTGCAAACAACTCGAACCTTGACCACAGCAAGCGAATCATTTGGCAACATAGGATTGGTTATTTCGGGTGCAGCCAGCGCTCCGGGATCAACTGTTGTGGTTAGAAATACAGGCACAAGCAATGCCATTGGCTGTTCGTCAAGTAGCGTAAAAAGAACCTATACCATTACCAATGCTGCTTCTGCATTAAATGCGAATATGAGTTACACTTTTGAACCTGCAAATGAATTAAATGGCTTAACTCCACAGAGTTCTCTTGTTTTATACAATGTTAATACCAATACGGCCATTGCAGGGTCAACAATTTCGGGCAATACAATTTCAGTAGCCGGGCTTTCCTCTATAGCAGGAGCATTTACAGCAAGTATTTATGCTCCACCAACTATAGGTACACAGCCATCAAGTACCACTCCTATTTGTGCTAACTCATCAACAAACTTCAGTGTGGTTGCCTCTGGCTATGCACCCTCTGGCTTAACCTATGCATGGTCTGTAAAAATACCACCGGCTATTACTTTCACACCAATCACTTCATCAAGTGTGAGTGGGGCCGGCACAACTGCTTTTAGCAATTATACTACAAGCACCTTGGGAATTACTAATTTTCCATATAGCATGAATGGAGCAGAGTTTACATGCACTATTACAGGTTCTTGTTCTCCAAGTATTACAAGCAGTTCGGCTATTTTAAATTTATTGCCTGTACCAACCGCATCCATTTTGGGTCCGGTTATTCAATCAATAGTTGTAGGCAATTCGGCCAACATTACCTTAAACCTAACAGGAACAACAAACATTAGCGGTGTATTAACAGGTGGAGTAAGCCCAATTAATTTTGGCCCTTATAGCGCATCTGGTAATCAAACTATAACAATACCTGTCAATCAATTGGTAACAAGCTCAACATTTTATATTAGTTCCTTGGCAGATGCCGGTTGTTCCACCACCAATTCATCACTTTTAACAGGGTCTGCAACCATTAGTGTTCATGCAGTGAATGACTCGTGTCTGAATGCTACCAATCTCCCAATAAATCCAAATTACGTTCCAATAGCAGGCACTTCTTACAATGGATGGCCTACAGCAGGATTAACAACTACTTGTACAGGTGTTAATGCCGATGATGAGGTGTGGTATGTTGTTTATAAGCCTTCAGGAGTAACCACCCTTAATATCAAAGTTCAAGGGATAGGAACTTATGATCCAGCTTTCGATGTATGGTCAGGTTCATGTGGAAGTTTATCGCCTGTTGCATGTGTCAATTCCAACAATAATAATTTGAATGCAATAGAACAAACCGCTGTTACCAATCTTCCTATGGCATCAGGCACCTATTATGTACGAGTATATGATGCAGGGCCGGGATGGGGCTCGGCAAATGGTGATTTCAATATTGGAGTATGGACTACTATTATTAATCCAGTCAATGATAATATCTGTCAGGCTATGTCAATGCTGTCAACTCGTTATACCTATGTAGATTATAATATGAATGGCGTTGCTAATCCAAATATTGGCAGTACACAAAGCAATAGTGCATTTGCCACTACCCAGCCCGGTGAATCTTCTCCATCAACTGGATGCTCTGGAAGCAACAGTGCACCAAAATCATTGTGGTACAAATTCTATGGTCCACAGTGCGGTGCCGTTACTTT
>DAIMNW010000103.1:0-8561 GCA_036719905.1 Chitinophagales bacterium | reverse complement strand
CGGCACCGCACTGTGGACCATAGAATTTGTACCACAATGATTTTGGTGTGCTATTACTGCCTGCGCAATTGGATGATGGAGATGATTCACCAGGCTGGAAGGTAGCAAAAGCACTATTACTTTGAAAACTACCAATGTTTGGATTAGTAACACCATTCATTCCGTAATCCACATACGTGTATCGGGTTGCTAATAAAGAGGCTGCCTGACAGATATTGTCATTCATCGGATTGATGATAGTGGTCCATACACCAATATTGAAATTACCATTGGCTAATCCCCATCCTGGTCGTGCATCATATACACGAACATAGTAGGTGCCTGAAGCTAATGGCAAGTTGGTAAGTGCAGTTTGTTCAATGGCACTTGAGGTACTCGAGTTAGCGTTTACACATGATACGTTTGTGAAGGCGCCACAAGTGCCGGTCACCACTTCAAAAGCCGGGTCATAATCACCCACACCTTGTACTTTGATGTTTAGCGTAGTTACGCCTGATGGTTTATAGATTGCATACCACACATCGTCATCGGCATTACCACCGCCGGTGCAGGTAGTGGTGGTATAAGGTATACTACCACAAGCAGTACCTGGGGTACTTGGAGTGGTGGTTGGATTATACCAACCGTTCATGCTTGTTCCTGCCATTGGAGTATATCCCGGATTAATAGGTAACGTAGTAGCATTAGCACAATCGTAGTTTGACGGAGGCATTACTACATTCACATTTACGGTTGTCAGTGCACTTTCGCAACCGGTAGTTGTATTCTTAGATTTTACCTGATAAGCAGCAGAAGTGGCCGGATTGGCGTAAACGGTTACAGCTGGAGTTACAGCAGTGGTGTAAGGAGTAGCAGCGTTACAATTGGTGAACAGAGTAGTTGCCGGAGACCAAATGAAAGGATTGCTTACTGAATTTTGAACGGTTATTAGGTAATCCTCTGTTTCGCCCCAAGTTTGCGCAGCACAAGGATCGATAGGGGCCGATAGGTAATTGCAACGAATACGCATGGTAGTTTGACCTCCCGGGGCATTACTAGGAACTGCAACACTGGTTGTATAAGTGGCTGGATTCGTTCCTGCATAACCAGCATATACTTGTTCTGTTGCACCAAATAGGCCATCATGATTCCAATCTATCCAGGCAGTTATACCTTCTGTGTCTCCACCTATTGATACTGAAAGCGGATAAGATTGTCCTGCAATTACCGTTGGGTTTGGTGTTGAATACAACGTGTATACATCGCAAGTTGAACTACGATTTATTCCATTAAATGTAACGTTACTGATATAATCGATTCCACAATTATTAGCACCAACGCAAGATGCAGCAGTGTATGGAGAGGTGGTGCTATTAGTACCACCTGATGCAGCCAGCAACACAGGGGTACCCAACAACATGGTAGCTGGATTAGGTGTGGCTATAACTGCACTTGGAAGTGGATTTATGGTTACCGTTGTAGTTCCTGTATTAGCACAACCACTTGTATTGTCAATAGCCGTTACTGAATACGTTGCTGTAACTGCTGTAGACGAAGGATTGGTTGGAGAAACTGTTTGAGCGGCACCACTTAATGTTCCAGGATTCCAGGTATAGACATAATTGCTATTGGTACTAGTCACGTTTAAGGCACTTGATTGCAAATGACATATAGCACTTGGTGTAGCACTAGGTGTGATAGCTGGTGGAGCAGTTATAGTAACCGTTACAGGTACTCTTCCTCCGGTATTTGTACAACCGCCATTATTGGTTTCAGCATAATATGTTGTTGTGCTGGTTACAGAAGGTATTGAGTAACTGGTTCCTACCGCCAAGGCAGCACCACCTGTTGAATTTGCATACCATTTAACGGTATCATAAATACCCAACGTTGTTGTAACAGTTAAAGTAACCTGATGAGGTCCACAGAATGGGTTGCTACCAGGCATTGAACTGGTTATTGAAATTGAAGATGGTGTAATAGGTATTGGACGAACATTTAGTGTCAACGTAGAAGGACTAGTTATATTGCTACAGCCTGTAACCTGATCAGTAACTACTAATGAATAGGTGGTTGTACCCACTGATTGTGGTAAGCCCGTTACAGAAGAAGTAGTAGTTGAACCGCTAATGTCACCAACAGGTGTAGAGCTCCATAAGAAATTATAAGCATGCGGAGGAGTAAATCTCCAAGCCTCAGGCGTTGTTATTTGGTAATTAACCCCATTACGTCCAGGAGCTGCTGCACCAATGGCGCCAGCCGGATCCTCAACACCACAAACCTTATTGTGAACTGCATCGGTAATAGATAAAATGTGCGTTTCAGCTACACCGCTAGTTTCATATAACAATACTTGACCGGTATATAAACCAGCAGTGATAAAGCCTGGCACATTGTTATATTCAAGAACAAAAATTCGGTTTGGCGATGTTCCACTCACCCAATATCTAATGGTTCCACTAGCTGCCAGATACAAATCAGTCCAGAACGGAGCAACGAAATTGTTTGGAACAGCTGTACTAGGTACGGCGCCTGGTGTAAAGCTGGTGCTAAAATTTGCTGTGGCACCAAATTGCAAGTTACCATTGGTACTCACATTGCACGTGGTGTAACTAGTACCAAAGAAATTATAGGTGAACCCAATTGGAATATTAAACCAACCCCCATCATCGAATGAAACAACACTTTGAGGCACCAATGCAACGCCTCCATTAACCAAGGTGGTAACTCCACTTCCTGGCAAGGCAATAGCAGCATACGGAATACTATTTACTGAGAAGTTAGTTGCGTTCACATTTGAACTAATTGTACTTGAACTTCCAATACAAATTGGTGAAGCAGGTGAAGCAGTAGGCGTAACCGATGGGAATGGGAACAAACTCACAGAGACATTCGCCGTATTTACGCAACCTGCGAAAGGACCTGCTGTATTATCGGTGGCAGTAACTACATAATTTGTGCTTTGACTTACAGTGGCTGTGGTTGTGTTTCCAGTCAACGTACTTAATGTACCTGGGTTAGATTGTGACCATGCATATGTATAATTAGGATCGTTTGTACTTGAAACACCCAAAACTGAAGTGCCTGAGGTACCACAATTTAGAGGACTAGAGTTAGTAACCGATAAGGCCGGCGCAGCCACAAAATTGATAGTGGCGGAGGCTGTATTGGTACAAGCGCCTAAGGTACCGGTAACAGTATAGGTTGCCGAACTAGGTGGTATAGGATTAGTTGGTTGACCACCAAGAGCCATTACGTGTAAATAATCAACCGTATTAACAGTAGTACCTGTAGGAGCCGACCAGGCAAAACTTACGCTTTGCACTAACTTAGACTGATTGGCTAGGCTGATAGCTAAAGGCATTTCGAATAAATAAGGTCCAACTCCACATGAACTGGCGGCTCCAGGTGCAGCATTTTGTGCACGTTGAAGATTAGTATAGGCCGAGCCCGAATTGGTAAACCAGTTAACAACAGCTATACCGCTAAACACCTGAGTGCTGGCATCAGTAAATGTAACTGTTGCAGTCAGGGTTGGGCCGGCAGTATTCATAACAGTCTCATAAAGCACAAAAAGCTTAGAGTAGCTACCGGGCGTTCCCAAATTAATTGTTCCGGAAGTTGGAAGCGGATTACCTGCATAAGTATTTGAAGTAATTGAAAGCGCATTATTGGCTGAAGCACTCTGAGTTGTGTAGGTTAATCCTGCTGTAACAGCACTTGGAACAGATGTAGGAATGCCGCAAGTAGCAGCAGCACTTGCCGAATACCACTTATAAGTATTGTCGATAAAGGTGAAAGCACCAGGGCCGTTGCCATCCACTCCTATGGTAGGATACGTAACGCCTGGAATAGTTCCTGTGGTGGCTGTATTGGTAGCGCCTACTCCATTGGCAATAATATCATTGTTAAAGCTACCACTAGTCAATGGAACATTCACAAAAGCAATTGGTACAGGAGTAGCAATTACAACTCCGCCTGTGCTGGTATTAAGCCCTGCAGCAGGTGACCAAGTGTAAGAGGTAGCACCCGAAGCAGTCAAGGTTACAGGTGTCATACCACAAATATTTGAACTAGTTGGAGTAACGGAAACGTTTACCACTTGCACGGTGGCAGTAACTGATTGAATATTGTGAACACCGCAGTTATCTAACACATCCACAGTATAGGTAGTAGTAACAGTAGGTGTGGCAGTAGGCGAAGCGGCCGATGATGTGAAACCGGCTGGTGTTGAAGTCCAGGTATAAGTGTAAGGAGCACCACCACCTGTTGCATTGGCTGCCAAAGTCCATAAAGTGTTCGGACAAGGGGTAGAACTTGCACCACCTGCTATCACTACATTATAATCTTCTGTTTCGCCCCACGATGGGTTGAAAGTTGGACCGGTTGGAGTTGAACCCTCATTATCAATAATTCTCATTCGGGTTACGCCGTTGATGGCCGTAAGAGGCACCACGAAGGTTCCGGGATAAGCTGTTCCGGTCATAGCTGGAGTAGCCACTGCTGAATTATACACATTCTCACCAGCATCAAACCAATCACCATCGCGATTATAATCAATGAAAATGCTAAATGAACTGCTATAGGCGAATGAACCACACATTCCTATGGTCACCGAAAAATTAACTGTAGAACCTGCTGTTAATGTAGGAGCGGCAGGCGCACCTGCTCCCGAGGTATAATTAGAATAACGCTGATTTAC
This sequence comes from Chitinophagales bacterium, assembly GCA_036719905.1. Classification (GTDB taxonomy): domain Bacteria; phylum Bacteroidota; class Bacteroidia; order Chitinophagales; family CAIODY01; genus DAIMNW01. Next base: position 3,880 of record DAIMNW010000103.1, on the reverse strand, counting down.
TGATCCAGGACCAGGAGCCACTGTAGCACACGTTGATGAGTTATTAAGCGAACCAACAGTTACGTTCAAAATTTCATCGTCGGAGGTATATGTGGCAATACTAGAGGCATAGGATGATGGCGATGGAGGAGTAGCAGTAGGTGCTACTGATAATGGACCACCCACACTAATGCTAATAGAGGCAGCTGGAGAAACACAGCCACCGCTTGTTGCTGTAACAGAGTATACTTCAGTTGTAGAAATACCAGTGGCCGTAACCGGTGTACCCGTTGTAGAAGTTAAAGTACCATTTGAAGGACTTTCACTCCAGTTGTAAGTGTAGGAAACTCCACCAGTTATATTAATATTATAATCTTCTGTTTCGCCCCAGGTGTATGTTCCCAGACCATTAGCAGCCGGAACGCTGCCCTCAATGCTAATTACCCTCATTCTGGTTAAGCCATTTAATGCAGTAGTTGGGATAGTTATATTTCCTGTGGCAAATCCTGCCGTACCCAAATATGTTCCCGAGACAACATTTTCGCCTGCATCGAAAGTACCATTCTGATTATAATCAATGTAAATAGAAGTATAGGTTCCATAATAGCCAACGCATGTGCCTACCTGAACACTGTATGCAGTAGGTGTACCTGCAACTATAGTGGGTGCGGCAGGAGCCCCTGCACCAGAAGTATAATTCGAATAGAGATTAAGTGATGAACCAGGTCCGGGAGCTAAGGTTGCACAGGTTGAAGTATTGTTAAGTGTGCCAAAAGTCACATTTAAAATTTCCTCATCGCCCGTAGAAGTTGCAGCACTGGCGCCATATGTTGGAATACCTGATTGAATAGAAAGCACCGTACTTCCTCCCGGGCAAACACTAGTAGCAGATGCATTGATTACAGGCGTAATTGGCGCAACGCCAGTTACCGTAATCACTGAGCTAGCCGATGCAGAGCAAAGGTTGCTAACATCTATGCCAGTAACGGTATAGGTAGTGGTAGCGGTCAAAGTAGCTGTTACAGGGCTGCCATTCGGAGAGGTTAATCCTGTAGTGGGTGTCCAAAAGTATTGGCCGGCACCACTGGCTGTTAACACCTGCGTTTGGTTAGCACAAAGTGAAGCCGAAGTAGGACTCACACTTACCGGTGGAACAGGTAAAACAGTAATGGCCACCTCATTCGATAAAATATTTCCACCGCCATTAGCACAAGTAGTTTGGCAAACGTAAAATTTTGGAGTGGATAAGACAGGTGTAGTATATGCTACTGTAGTTGCTCCACTTCCGCCTACTACGTTGGTATAAGGTCCACCCGAAACAGCCGACTCTTGCCACTGATAGGTAATGCCCGAACCGGTTAAGCCGGCAGGATTAGCCAAGGTAAGCACCTGGGTGAGGCCAGCACACGTACCTACAGGAGGCGTAACAGCAGCAGCACTCACCGCCACAATATTAATTACACCGGTAGCATTAGTTTTGGTAATGGTAATGCTGGCAATGTCTAAGCCGTAATTGGCCGGTAAAAGATTGAAGGCAAATTGATTGAAACATGGAGTGGTGGTACTTCCACTAAATACACCGGCAGCATCACTACGCCCTACACCTGCGGTTGCTGGTGCCGATACCGTAAACCAATCTGGTATTGGAAAGGCTGTAGAAGTTTGAGAAGTGGCGTTAGTAAAGTTAACAGTCACAGTAAAGTTACTGGCCCCTGAACCCGACATACCCAATACATATACCGTAGTAGCCTTTTGTGGGGTAGCTAAGGTTAATGTACCCGAATTGGTAGCGGTAAGGCGCAATGAATTGTTGCTACTATAAGATTGCAATTTATACTGCAAATTAGCCGTGTTTAAACTATTGAAAGTTCGGTTGGCCGGCATAAAGTTAGTAGGGAAAGCTGATGCGCCTGAAAATTGGAAAGTTTTATCCATTAAAAAATAACCGGCACCATCGGCATCGGCGGTGGTGGAGGTGCTAGGCGCACCAATACCATTGGCCACTATATCGGCAGTGAAACCGGTAAGGTTGAGTGCCGAATAAGCCACTGCCGTACCCGGAGAAGGTGTACCCGAACAAGCCGGTGGCAAGGTGGTAAATGAAACTACAGCGGTATTGCCACTAAATCCTACACCACAATTTTGTCTTACATATACTTGATAAGTAGTGCTAGGATTTAAACTATTAAGTGTGATGGGCGATGAGGCGCCTGTTACCACCGTGCCCCCTACCCCGGCAGTAGCACCTGTGCCCGGTGTAAAACCGGTAGCACCATATTCTGCAATATAAGAGCCTGAGCAAGAAGTACAGGTAAATGATACAGCCGCTGAATTAGGTGTAATGCTACCCACACTTACAGCTGTTGGAGTGACACATGAAGGTGGAGTCCACGTAAAAGTGAGGCCATTGGTTGGTCGCACAGTTGAACTTACAGTGGTTGATGTACAGGCTGTGCCTGAAGCAGTTGTTGCTGCCCAGTTGGTAGTAGTAGTTCTGCCCTGAAAATCAGCAGTGGTAGCTCCCGTTAATCCAACATAGGCGGTTCTTGAATTCACACCAGGAGCCGGACCATAAACAAATTGCACTGTATTGGCTGTTTCCTTTAATCTTATTTGAAATGATACTTCGTTTAATCCACCATTGTAGAAACCCCACTGACTCCATTGAACAACAAAGGTTCTGTTGGGTGAAGTACCTATTACTGCATACGCTGCATCTCTTCCAAGTGCTGCTTGTGTACTGATAGAATATAAGTCTGCATTAAAAGGAGACAATACATCTGCATAAGTACAAATAGCAGAATAGCCTAATGAGGTTGAAGTTGATGTAAGCTGTGCATATCCATTGGGACCAAAACTTATATTGCTATAGGACGCCCCATGATAGGTGAAAGCAAAAGGCATAGCATATACACCAAAATTTGTATCATCATAACTCGTTGTGGCCACATTCGATACGCATGTATAAGCAGTGGCTGCCTCAATTGGAACGTAGGTAGTTGTAGTTTGAGCAAAAGCCATGGTAGCTACGGTAGCTGCAGAAGACCAAGTAAGAGTAAGTCCGTTGGTTGGGCGAACGGTTGAGCTCACTGTACAAGTGGCTGAATTGGCACCACCTGCAGTGGTAGCTGCCCAATTTGTGGTTGTGGTACGTGTTTGAAAATCTCCCGTTGTGGCTCCATTCAGTCCCACTCGTGCAGAAGTTGCACCTGTTCCTGTTCCATTTTGATATACAAACTGCACTTTGTTGGAGGTCTCATATAACTTGATTTGAAAACTAAATTCATTGGCACCAGAAGAATAGATACCCCAGTTTGACCATTGAATAGTAAACACCCTGTTAGGTGTAGCGCCAACGGTTGCATATTGAACGTTTGCACCATTAGCGTTTAACCCATATAGGTCATTATTTAATGGCGAAAGCACATTTGCATAGGTAGTTAGTGCAGAATACCCCAAAGTGGCTGTTACTGCCGTGGTATTCAGCTGTGCGTAACCGTTTGGTCCCGGCGAAAGAAATCCATAGGCAACACCGTGGTAGGTGAACGTAAATGGAAGGGTGATTGCGGCAAACCCAGCATCGTCCCATGCAGTACCTCCGTACAAAGTGGTAGGCGAATTGCCCAATCCTGCCTGCTTATACGTGGTGGTACTCTGAGCAAACGTGTACGAGCTAATGGTTTGTGCTTGTAAGCCTATAGTACTCAAAATAAGTACGAGCACAAGCAGTAAGGTTTTTACACCTTTCGTTTGGTAGATTGTATTCATGTGTGATTATTTAGTTGTTTATTAATAGAGATTTAAACTAAAAAGGTAAAAAGTAAGAGAAAAGAACACTTCTTTATATATGTTACGGCAAATATTTAGTTCACTTTGTTGCTTATGTTAAAAAATATTTATC
>DAIMNW010000102.1:0-8575 GCA_036719905.1 Chitinophagales bacterium | reverse complement strand
AGGAAAGCAGCACCACAGAAATTTCGTTACGCATCTCACTGAAAAGGCCAATACAGAAAGCAGCCACTATTCCCTTAGCGGTAAGTATGGAAAAGCCAATGGGTTCCTTAAATAATACTTGAATATTTAATCCTAATACAAGAAAAAAACCGGCTCCAAGCAGGGCAAAGAGATTTTGACGAGAATAAGTTTCGAATAAGAAAAAGATACTGAAATTTATTAAGCACACCAATATCAACCCCATTGAAGGCCTACCCACCGACCAAAAACCCCAGAATAAAACCATCATACTTAACACTAAAATGAGGGCATTAAAAAGCTTCACACTTGGTGCTTTGGCCGAATGGCTTAACCAGGCATTAGGCAAATAAGCCCAAATCCGTGCATTTTCTCCAAGTCGGCTCCAGTGTTTATATTCCATTATCAGTCGTTGGCCATTGGAGTTAATTTGGTCTATGGCGCCAGTATTGGAATAGGTAACGGCTGTATCAAGTGTGCCTAAAGGAAAGTAACCGGTGTAATAATAAAAGTAGAAAAATTTTTGGGCCAAGTGATGCGAAAAGCCGCTGGCATCTTTACGCATTTGTATTTGAGGAACATGTCGAAAACCACTAAGAGAGTAGGCTAAAAAATTGAGCAATACAAGCCCAAAAAAAACTGTATATAGTCCTTTGCGACTTTTTATAAAAACTAAAATCTTTGAAATAAATTCCAACATGAGTTTCATTAGCACATAATTTTATTAGAAATAGAAAAAAAGGATAGCTCACAATATTACCTAAAAATCAGAATGCCATTTGATGTATATGCTACCTTTCGACCACTAATGGTTCTAGCAGTCTGCTGAAGAATCTTACTATTTTTGTGAAGTAGTACCTCCAAGCAGATTCTGCCTTTTTTCATTAATCCCATAGAAAGCTACTTCTTACTGGTTGTTTCCTAAATCTTATTTTTTGGAATGATGTTTTATATAATAGGTGGTTCTCTAACATGGTTCTATACTTTTCTTTTACAAAAAAATTGAAAATGTGCTTCAGAGATATCGTGCAAGAAATTAAGGTGATTGATTGCCAATCAACCATCCCAAGGACTAAACCAGATTAGTTCACAATAGTTACATTTCTATTAATTCGGCTTTGTCAAGTTTATCAACGGCTATGTTTCAAAGCTAGTTAACTGGAAATTTTTTCAACTTTCTTTTGTCTAAATGTAATATCTTTGAATACTAAACCAATTTTAATCATTATTAAACAACGAAAACAATGTCAAAAGGAATTATTCGCGTAACGCCACGAGTTGGCACCACTACCCCAGGAACCTTAGAAGTTACAGTTGCCGACTCAAATACTTGGGGCGTTAGAGTCACCAATATGCTCAGTTTCGCTGATCCGGGATTTGCAGTAGCCGTAGGCCAAACGGCAGACACAACTTTTTTATCGGCTACTACCTGTAAGGTAAACAAGATAATTGCACCTAACGGTTAGTCAATTATTTGTAAATCAAATAGTTTCAAGTAAAGGGCATCTTATTGATGCCTTTTATTATTTGAATCCCATACTCAAAAGATAACATTATCAGTACTTTTTAAGAATTATACTTTTCTCATATCGGTTGGCTATCAGTATTTAATTACTAATATTTAATGTTGAAACAATAAATCTTTTTGGGAATTATTTGAGCTTATCAAAAGAATAGTTAATTTGTGAGCGAATTAAACAACCATTTTTTTAACCTTTAATGAAGAAACAATTATGTCAAAAGGAATAATCAGAGTGACACCTCGAGCTAATAACGGCTATGGTAGTCTCGAAATCACGGAGCCTGGTGAAAACGATCACAACATTAATGTTGGGGATACTTTATCATTTGAAGATCCAAGAGTAGATGTAAAGGAAGAACAAATGGTGGAGTGTGAAATACTCTCTCCAGACAAGTGCAACCTCATTAATCTAAAATAAAGATTAGCTGTTTAAGCTATCTTTTTACTGGTTTTTTTTCGCCAGAAGATTCTTCGTTTTTTACTCAGATCAATCAATAAGCGCAACTTGGATTTGAGCCTGGCAAATTGGCATAATTTGTTGTGGCTTACATAGTTCAATATTTGCTTGGTTAATCCCCCTTTTATTGCTACATTTGCAACCCTTAAATGGGTAGGTGTGCATATTTTAGCACATCTTATTGAATATCAATCATTTAAATATACTCTAAAGCTACAATGGCCATCAAAAAAGACAACAGAATCAAGAGTAACTTTTCCCAAATTACTATTACTCTTGCTTCCCCTGATTCTATTCTTGAAAAATCACATGGTGAGGTTTTAAAGCCTGAAACCATCAACTACCGAACTTACAAACCTGAAAGAGATGGATTGTTTTGTGAACGTATTTTTGGTCCGGTTAAAGATTATGAATGCTATTGCGGAAAATATAAGCGTATTCGCTACAAGGGTATTGTTTGTGACCGTTGCGGTGTAGAGGTTACCGAGAAAAAAGTTCGTCGTGAGCGCATGGGTCATATACGATTAGTGGTACCTGTAGTGCATATCTGGTACTTTAAATCGTTGCCAAACAAAATTGGCTACCTATTGGGTATTCCATCCAAAAAATTGGAAATGATTATCTACTACGAACGTTTTGTGGTAATTAATCCGGGAATAAAAGCGGATGACGGCGTTCAAAAATTAGATTTATTAACTGAAGAAGAATATCTCGAAATATTAGAAAAACTTCCAAAGGAAAACCTTCATTTGGACGATTCTGATCCAAAGAAATTTGTGGCCAAAATGGGTGCCGAGGCAGTTCAAATGCTGTTATCACTTACCAAACTTGACGAATTGAGTTTCGATCTTCGCCATCAAGCAGCCAACGAAACTAGCCAGCAACGGAAAGCTGAAGCTTTGAAGCGATTAGGTGTAGTTGAATCTTTCCGCGATGCCAACGAGCGTTACGAGAACAAGCCGGAGTGGATGTGTGTAAACTATTTGCCGGTGGTTCCACCTGAATTGCGTCCATTGGTGCCATTAGATGGTGGCCGTTTTGCCTCTTCTGATTTGAATGATTTATATCGTCGTGTAATTATCCGTAACAATCGTTTAAAGCGATTGATTGAAATTAAAGCACCAGACGTGATCTTGCGTAACGAGAAACGAATGTTGCAGGAATCCATTGATTCATTATTTGACAATAGCCGTAAATCAAATGCTGTTAAAGCTGAAGGAGGTCGTGCTTTAAAATCGTTGAGTGATGTCTTGAAAGGTAAGCAGGGGCGTTTCCGTCAAAACTTATTAGGAAAACGTGTTGACTACTCTGGCCGTTCGGTAATTGTGGTTGGCCCTGAATTAAAATTGCATGAGTGTGGCTTGCCAAAAGATATGGCTGCTGAATTATTCAAGCCATTTATTATTCGTAAATTGCTTGAACGAGGTATAGTAAAAACCGTAAAATCGGCCAAGAAATTGGTAGATAGAAAAGAAGCGGTAGTTTGGGATATTTTAGAAAACATTTTGAAAGGCCACCCGGTATTATTGAATCGTGCACCTACGCTTCACCGTTTGTCAATTCAATCTTTCCAACCAAAATTAGTGGAAGGCAAGGCCATCCGCTTGCACCCTCTGGTTTGTACAGCGTTCAACGCCGACTTTGACGGTGACCAAATGGCGGTACACGTTCCATTGAGCAACGCAGCCATTATCGAAGCTCAACTCCTAATGTTGGGGTCACACAATATCTTGAATCCACAAAACGGTTCACCTATTACTCTTCCTTCACAGGACATGGTTTTGGGCTTATACTATATAACCAAAGGCAAAAAAGGAACTAAAGAAGCCCCAGTTAAAGGCGAAGGCCGTGCGTTCTACAGTGCTGAAGAAGTAATCATTGCTTATAATGAGGGTCAGGTTGACTTGCATGCACATATTCGAGTAAAGGCGAATATTCGTGAAAACGATCAAATAGTAAACAAATTGATTGAAACCACAGTTGGTCGTGTTATTTTCAACCAATCAACCCCTCCAAAAGTTGGGTTTATCAATGCTCTGCTAACCAAAAAAGCACTTCGCGATATCATAGGTGGCATAATCAAATTGACCGATGTACCTGCCACTGCGAAGTTCTTGGATGATATCAAAGACCTTGGTTTCCGTATGGCATTCAAAGGTGGATTATCCTTCAATTTGGACGATGTTCGTATTCCACAATTAAAAACATCCCTTCTGAAAACCGCACAAGGTGATGTAGATGAAATTTGGGGCAATTATAACATGGGATTGATTACTAACACTGAGCGTTACAATGCTGTAATCGACGTTTGGAATAGTGTAAACAATCGCCTTACCGATACCTTAATTAAAGAATTGGCGGCTGATAAGCAAGGCTTCAATTCAGTTTATATGATGCTTGATTCAGGTGCCCGTGGTAGTAAAGAACAAATTAAACAGTTGGGAGGTATCCGAGGATTGATGCAAAAGCCAAGAAAATCAGGAAGTACCGGCGGTGAGATTATCGAGAATCCGATTTTGGCCAACCTAAAAGAAGGCTTGTCGGTATTAGAATACTTTATTAGTACGCACGGTGCCCGTAAAGGTCTGGCCGATACAGCTTTGAAAACAGCCGATGCCGGTTATCTTACTCGTCGTTTGGTGGATGTGGCACAGGACGTTGTAATTAATGAAGAAGATTGCGGAACACTTCGCGGTATCTATACCACAGCCTTAAAAGAAAATGAGGACATTGTAGAACCTTTGTACGATCGTATAGTTGGACGTACCAGCTTGCACGATGTTTTACATCCCGTTACCAACCAAATATTAGTGAATGCTTCGGAAGCTATTACCGATGACATTGCCAAGGCGATCGACGAAAGTGGAATTGAAGGCATCGATATTCGCTCAGTGTTAACCTGCGAAGCCAAACGTGGAGTATGTGTTAAGTGTTATGGAAGAAACTTGGCCACAGGCCGTATAGCTGAAAGGGGCGATGTGGTCGGAATTATTGCTGCACAATCAATTGGTGAGCCTGGTACTCAGCTTACTTTACGTACCTTCCACCAGGGTGGTGCCGCAGGTAACCTGCATACTGAATCACAATTGACTTCTAAGTTTGAAGGTATTGTATCGTTCGATGGAATGAAGACAGTAGACTCAGTAAGCGCCAATGGTGATAAACAAAAGGTAGTATTGAGCCGAAGCGGTGAGATTAGAATTATTGAATCAGAAGGCTCTGACCGGGTATTAGCTTCACTCAACATACCTTATGGTTCAATACTAAGCGTAAAAGATGGCGGTAAAATTTCCAAAGGAGATTTGATATGTAAGTGGGATCCATTTAATGCCGTTATCGTGTCAGAATACACCGGTAAGGTGAAATTTGAAGGAATTGTAGAAGGTGTTACTTTCCGCGAAGAGGCTGATGAACAAACCGGATTCAAAGAGAAAGTAATTATCGACAGTCGTGATAAAACTAAAATACCTACCATTATTATTAATTCGAAAGGTCACGAGCCGAAGAGCTATAACATACCTGTGGGAGCGCATATAGTAATTGAAAATGGCGATGAAATAAAATCAGGACAAGTAATTGTAAAAATTCCACGTACACTTGGTAAAACCAAAGATATCACCGGCGGTCTTCCACGTGTAACCGAATTATTCGAAGCTCGTAACCCAAGTAATCCAGCTGTAGTTAGCGAAATAGATGGTGTGGTTACCTTAGGTGGTATCAAACGTGGTAATCGTGAAGTTTCAATCGAATCAAAAGATGGAGAAGTAAAGAAATATCTGGTTTCTCTTTCGAAGCATATTTTAGTTCAAGATGGCGACTTCATTAAAGCTGGTTCTGCGTTGAGCGATGGTTCTATCACTCCTAGTGATATTCTTTCTATTAAAGGACCATTTGCAGTACAATCATACATTGTGAATGAAATTCAGGAAGTTTATCGTCTTCAAGGTGTAAAAATTAATGATAAGCACATCGAAACCATTGTACGTCAGATGATGCGTAAAGTAATAATTGAAGACAGTGGTAACACCACCTTCCTGGAAGGCGAAGCAGTTGATAAGATTGAAGTAATGGAAGAGAATGATAAATTGTTTGATAAGCGATTTATTACCGACGCTGGCGAAAGTCAACTTTACAAAACAGGACAATTAGTTACTGTACGTCAACTTCGCGACGAAAACAGTGCTTTGAAACGTGCTGATAAAACTTTGATTCAATATGAAGAGGCAAAACCGGCGACTTCATCACCATTGTTGCTAGGTATTACCCGGGCATCATTAGGTACCAGCAGTTGGATTTCAGCAGCATCGTTCCAGGAAACTACCAAGGTGCTTAGTCAGGCGTCCATTGGTGCCCGAACAGATTTTATGAAAGGTTTGAAAGAAAACGTTATTGTGGGTCACTTAATACCGGCAGGTACTGGCCAACGCGATTTCGACAACTTGGTAGTAGGATCACAAGAAGAGTACGATCGTCTGTTAGCTTCTAAAAAAGAAATTTATGTAGAAGCAGTAACCGAAGAATAAGTTCAATTTTTATTCATAAAAAGCCCCGTTTGAATTTTCAAACGGGGCTTGTTTATTTCTTCTAATAACTGGTTTTGGATTTCTCGGGTTAATGAGCTAAAACCACTTCTTTCTGAAGAAGTAATAACTGATGATAGAGGAAATGGCCACTGAAATCAAGATGGTAACCCAGAATGCATGTGGCCAGTTTTGCCCTGGAATATTGACGTTCATCCCGTAAAATCCAGCTACCAAAGCCGGAAGGGATAGAATGATGGTGATGGAAGTAAGTCGCTTCAATATCAGGTTCATGTTATTGTTGATAATGCTGGCAAAAGCATCCATAGTTCCACTAAGAATATTAGTATAAATATTCGCTGTTTCTAATGCCTGACTATTATCGATGAGCACATCTTCCATAATATCCAATTCCTCTTCATTAAATTTTAAGAAGTTGGTGCGCTTTAATTTTATCATCAACAATTCATTCAAACGTAAACCGGTCACAAAATACACCAGACTTTTTTGAATGGTCATTAAGTTAAGTAATTCTTCATTTCGGTTGCTGTCGTACAACTCCTTTTCATATATGTTACGCTTAATGTTTAACTCTTTCAAAAATTCAATGTATTGCAAAACGTTTTTCTCAAACAGATGAAGAACAAAATGATTGTTGCTAATTCTTTGAGTGTTTTTAATATGCTGATTGAAACAAGATGTAATGGTGGGATTTTGGTAGGGGCTAATGGTTACAACATCGTCGCCTACAAGGATAATACCGATGGGAACCGTGATGTGACTGGCATCACTCTCATTTGTAGAATCATAAACAATAGGTGTTTTAATCACAATAAATTTGGCCCCATCATCAATTTCAAATCGTGGTCGCTCATCAATGTCCATAGAGTCGTTGAGAAAATCCATCGGAATTTGTAAGCGGTCAGAAAGACTTTTAAGCTCATCCGAATTAAACGGCGGATAGATATTTATCCAACAGTCGTTCTCATAGGCCGCAACCTCTACAATAGTATTGTTCTTATATTTGAAATATTGAATCACGATGTGGCAAATGTAGTCAATGCCAACGAAATTCTTTGAGGCCTTATAAAAAATTATACAACAATATAGATATCCTTAACAATCACTAAACCTTCATGAGGTAATAGTTATTCAGCAAGATGTTTTCTTCTGTTTTTTTCTTCTTTAATCAATCGCAATTCACGGCTCATTTGTCCTGCTATGGCCGTATTCTCTTGTGCTCTTCGAATTAAATATGGCATTACTTCCTTAACGGGGCCATAGGGCAAATACTTGCATGAATTAAAGCCTGCATTAGCTAGATTATAGGTAACATGGTCACTCATGCCATATAGCTGTGAAAAGTAGATATGCGAATGATGGTTTTCGATATTCATCTTTTTCATCAATTCCATACACTTGATTGCACTGTTTTCATTATGCGAAGCACAAAAGAAAGCCACATTTTTCAAATGTTGAAGACATAACATAACAGCTTTATCAAAATCGATATCGGTTGCCTCCTTTGTTGCTTGAATAGGGGAAGTATAATTCAAGTCTTTGGCTCTTTGTCTTTCTTTTTCCATATAGGCTCCCCTTACTAGCTTCATTCCTAAAATGAAATTGTTTTCTTCGGCTAGTTTAATACACTTTTCAAGATAAGCTAATCTGTCGTGTCGGTATAGTTGAACTGTATTATAAACAATCGCTTTGTTTTTGTTGAATTGCAGCATCATTCCCATAGCCAAGGCATCAACAGGTTCCTGAATCCAGCTTTCTTCAGCATCGATTAAAATTGAAATATCGTTTTCGGATCCTTTGTTACATATTTTGCGAAGGCGTTCCTTAACGACTCTAAACTCTTCTTGTTCTGCAGGAGATAAGGGCTCCCTTGCGTCAATTTTTTCTAGTAATGCAAAACGAGCAAGGCCGGTGATTTTTACACTAATGAAAGGAACCGAACCGTTTTGTTTTTTCGAAAAATCAATAACATGTAAAAGTTCCTCGAGCGTTTGATCGTAAGCTTCTTCTTCTTATTTGGCCGCAATTGCGTAATCA
>DAIMNW010000101.1:0-8587 GCA_036719905.1 Chitinophagales bacterium | reverse complement strand
TGCTCAATCCACTTCTGCTTTCAGCGGTTTACTTTATTTTGATTGTAATTATTGTGGTGCTGTTCTTCATTGCCTTAGCACTGATTGACAATACCATCAAGCTAGTTATGTACAGCAACCGCTTTCTTATTAAGAGCATGCAGATGGTGGGTGCCACCCGATGGTTTATTTCCAAACCCTTGATTGGCCGAGCAGCTTTGAATGGATTCATCAGCGGCCTAATTGCTTCCTGCCTGCTTTTTGCCCTCGGAGTTTATGCCTGCAACCTCCTTCCCGAACTTCGAACCCTCATCTCCCTTTATTTATTTGTTGCCCTCCTGAGTGGCGTCATTCTCATTGGCATCTTAATTTCCATGTGGAGCACTTTCTGGTCGGTGAGAAAATATTTGAAACTCCACCTGGATGAACTGTACTAATCAGTCTAAAATAATTAGCTTCGCAGTGCGTTATTTAAAATTCATACAACTCTAAAAACTTTTCTACTACCATGGCACAACCAAAACCGGCTGCAAAAAAAGCAGCTCCGCAGATGAAAAATTTTAATGGCGTTTTGTTATTCGACAAGACCAACTATATGATTATGGCCATTGGTGTCGCGGTGGTAGCACTCGGATTTTTATTGATGAGTGGCGGCAAGAGTCCCAATCCTAATGAATTTCATCCTGAAACCCTATATAGCGCTCAACGAATTGTAATAGCGCCTATCACTATTTTAATTGGCTTCGGAATTGAGTTTTATGCCATATTAAAGAAACCTAAAACGGTTGAGTAGAATTGAATTAAGCGTATTTTATCACTTACACCAACAAGAGTGTAAAGACAATTTAAGGTTTGAATTCTTCTAACTTTTCCCATCCATCCCTAATTTTTTATGACCCTTTTACAATCCATCCTTCTTGCTATTATTGAAGGAGTAACCGAGTTTTTGCCTATTTCATCGACAGGCCATATGATCATAGCCTCTGCTGCTATGCATATTGAAAAAGATTCATTCGTTAAGTTATTTACGGTGGCCATTCAGTTTGGTGCCATCCTTTCAGTTCTGGTTTTATATTACAAACGCTTTTTTCAATCGCTCGATTTCTATTGGAAAATAGGTGTGGCATTTTTGCCTGCTGTTATTTTCGGTTTGTTGCTCAACGATTTTGTGGATTCGATGCTCGAAAGAGTAGATGTGGTTGGATACACCCTACTCCTCGGTGGCATAGTGCTTCTTTTTGTAGATAAATGGTTTAGCTCAAATGAACAATCGAATAATACCAAAGCCACCGAAATTACTTGGAAGGCTGCAGTCAGTATAGGACTATTTCAATGTTTGGCAATGGTGCCCGGCGTAAGCCGAAGTGCTTCAACCATTATCGGTGGGCTTACACAAAAACTAAATCGCAAAACCGCTGCTGAATTTTCATTCTTTCTGGCAGTGCCTACCATGTTTGCCGCAACGGTTAAAAAAATGTGGGATGGCAAAGAACTGCTTATGCAGCACAACGACCAGCTGGGTCTTCTGCTCCTAGGCAATTTGGTCGCCTTCATAGTAGCCATGCTGGCCATCAAATTTTTTATAAATTTTTTAACCCGTTATGGTTTCCGATTGTTCGGTTTATATCGAATAGTCGTAGGTGGAATAATTCTTATACTTTTCTATTCAGGTGTACAGTTGCACATGGGATGAGAAAAACATCAACCTAGTCTCTCACTTTAAATAAGAAGTTACGTCATTTGGAAAAAGTTGATTTTGATGCCGGTCAGATTATTCTGATTAACAAGCCCCTCACCTGGTCATCTTTTCAGGCGGTAAAAAAAGTTAAATATGCCACTCGGGCTAAAATTGGCCATGCAGGCACTTTAGATCCTTTGGCCAGCGGATTGTTGATTCTTTGCACGGGCAAGGCCACTAAACTAATTTCATCCATCCAACAACAGACAAAAGAGTACACGGGTACAATCACTTTGGGAGGAACCACAGCCAGCTATGATTTAGAGAAACCTGTAGATGCAGTATATGCTACCACTCACATTACAGAAAGCATGATTTATGAGCAAGCACAAAAATTTATTGGCGCAATTGAACAGGTCCCCCCCATTTTTTCAGCCATCAAGCAAGAGGGCAAACCAGTCTATCTTAAGGCAAGAAAAAACAAAGAAGTAAAGCTGCAACCAAGACAGGTGCAGATTTATGAATTTGAAATTACCAAAATCGACATGCCGGTGGTTACTTCCGGGTTACCTGTTCGGCCGGCACCTACATTAGGAGTCTAGCTCATGATTTTGGCAAAGAGTTGCAAAGTGGTGCACACCTTTCATCACTTTGTCGCACCAAGATTGGCGATTACTCCGTCAGCGATGCCCTCACACCCAACGAGTGGGTGGAAAAATATAAGTCTGAGAATGACATAACGCCAAAAGTCCAATAGGAATGGCCTGGTAGAGCGAACAATTATTTATAAAACTCGTATTAAATAATTGTAACTTTCATCGTCTTATAATTTATAAAACATCTGCGCTATGTTATCTCAACTATCCTGGAGAAAATTTAATGGTGATGTTATCGATTCAACTATTTTGGAAGCCGTAGAACAGGCTCTCATTCGCGAAAAAGAAGTCGGCAGCCATTTAAAAGTTTGTATAGGCACAGATAGTCAGGTTAGAGGCGAAGTCACTGAATTTGCCACCGTCATTGTTTTCTTACGTGAAAAACGTGGCGGCTTCATGTTTATTAATAATGATAGAACCCGATTAAAATTTAGTATTAAAGAGCGAATGCTAGCTGAGGTAACCAAGTCAATTGAAATTGCCTATGAACTTTGTCCCTTGTTAGAAAAATATCACGTTGACATGGAAGTTCATGCCGATATCAATACTAACCCACAATTCAACTCCAATACAGCCTTAAAGGAAGCAATGGGTTATATTCTTGGTATGGGCTTTATCTTCAAAGCTAAACCTGAAGCATTCGCAAGCAGTTGCTGTGCCAATAAGGTAGTCTAAATTTTATTATACTTTAGGTCTTATTACTTACACGTTTGACAGAATTCCTTCTTAATTAGAGGATGTTCCAAAACCTGAATAGATAAATACGGATCGCTGAAAAGCTGACAGTAACGGGTTGGGTTTTTCTCCCTGGCAATACTTAAAGCCTGGCGAAATTGTGGAATAAACCAATTCTCACGATATCTGGATGCCACAGATATGTATAGGAAAATAAGTTTCTCAGGAACATTCGGATCATCTAAAAAAGGCGTTAATAATTTTTGTGCATACCTATAATCTCCATGCCTAGCAAGCAAGAGCGAAAGTTTTATTGCATTATCAGCAGTATTGGAAGAGGCACCTTCGGGGGTAAAAAGTTTTTTAATTTTCTCAGTTGCGGCTATTACTAATTTATTCTGCACTCCCAATTCGTCGAGATCGTAAATGCTTATTATTTTCATTTGAAAATCAAAATTTAAGAGATCAACTTCGTCTTTTGGAATGAGTTTACTTTTGTAAAGTTCATCAATTCGTGACTGGGTGAGTTCTACATCTTTGTCATCTTTGATTATTCCTCGTTTCACAAAGGCTACTAATTGGTTAAATTTTGCAAATTCGCTTGTTGGTGCCATTTTATATATCTCGTATAATTGAGTAACCAACTTTTCACTTAGCGTATCTAAATTCTCGAAGCGATATTGAAGAAAAACCTGATTGATGAGCAAATTGGTGTACTCCTTTTTCATCGGTAATTGCATAGTCATTAATTTCTGCGGACTATAATGACCACTCATTGCTTGTGATATAGCAAATCGTTGAATGGCTAAGGCCTTCTTAGGGTTATTGGCTTTAATAGCCTCATCAAGTGAGTATTGAACAAAATTTTGTTCCTCCTTTCCTTCAGTTTGATAGGTAATTTTCAATTCAACTTCAGCATATCGTTGCTTGGCCAGTAAGGGTTCAATCGCTGCCCTCAATGCTGAATCATGCTTGATTGTGTCCAATATCTTTTCTTTAGGAAGTTGAGCAAAACGGCTGTACACCTCCGTTTGGTTAGCATCTTTAAAAAATTGCTCCCAACCATCTTCGGTTGTTACATCATTGATAAGGGAACGTTTATTAATTTTTTCAAGTGCTTCCACTATTGACTTAGCCCTTTTTATTTGCAAAACGGCATTTTTAATCGAATCCCCTTCCAGTGAAGTAAATGCCTTGATGTTTATCTCATTTATATCATATTTCGGTTGTGCCAATTCATCCAACAGTGGCTGAATGTCTTTGGGCTTAAATTCAAATTTGTTCTTTTCGAAAGGAACTTTGAATGCGATTTTATTATTAACCGTTTCTCTGCTCACTACGGGTGTAAAATCTTTCTCTTGTAGGGTGTCAGGATATAAGCCAGAAGATGCTACCCTTTTGGCTAGATCATTTTCAACAAATGTTCGGGTGATTCGTTTACAAAATTTGCCTTTTTGGATAACATTGAGGTTGATTTCGTACCCTTCACCCAAATGGCGAAGGTACCTTCGAGGAATTTTACAGATGTAGGCACTATATCGATTATCACGTTCTTGATACGTGTTTTTTTTAAATAAATCTTTAGCGTAAATAGGCTTAAGAAAGACTCCACGGTGCATCAGTTTACTATCAAAAATATTGAATGTATCGCAAGGGTATTGTTGCTTCTGAACTATATCAATTCCGATTCCATCATTGGAATGAGGAAAGAGTTTCTTCATTTTGCGCAGATTACCATACTCTAGCAATACTTTACCTTGTTGCAGATGAATACTTTGCTGGAGTGCCTGCAAGTCATCAAATCGTTCACAATTGCGACAATCTTTTGCATTACCAAGCGTAAGACCGTAATCGCGTTTGGAATACTTCATATCCAACAGCTTACGAAGTTTTTTGCCTTGATTGATAGATTCCAAGCCTCCAATCACAATTGATGTATATACTTTTTTACCAGCAGCGTCGAGTGTATTGCCAATGCCAATATAGAATGAAGTTACATTAGTAATTACCTCGTGATTTTTTTTCGAGCGCTCCACTTTTCTAATAATATCGCTGGCTACTTGCTCATAAGTGAAATAGGTCTTTGCCATTTTCATTATTGGAAGTGCCAATACTATTTCCTGACCACGGCCTGTGCCCCCATAAGCCTCTATTCTTCGTGAGGTAGTAAGCTTCTCTTTTGAAGAGCCAGATAAACTAACCTTTTTACTAATGGACATAAAAGTAGATTGTTCGACTGCAGCCTTGGTAAGCACATCATTGGCTAGCATTTGGTCCATATTGGCATTGCTTCTGATCTTATTTAAGCTATCAATCACTAGATTAGCTAAAAGCTTGTCATTAAACTTATCTGGATCAATATAATCCTGTGGACGCTGTGCCAAAACGATGGCAAAAAACATGCCTTGCGCATAGATTGCTATCAATAACCAATATTTAAGATGCTTTTTTAACAAATTTTGGTACAGCTGATTAGTAAATAGTGTGCTGAACGGTAAAAATAGAGAAAATCAAGAAATTAGCCTCAAGTATCGACTTTTAGGTGTTTTGAAACAACAGCGCCGCTCAATGCATGCGTTCCCTTTTGAGTAAATAAGGCATCAACACTTGTGCTACTCCTTTATTAATGTCGGCTTCGATTAAATCAATTCGATACTGGGCACATCTTAGTCGAATGTTTTTAAGGTGCTCTTGCATCTGATTTACATATTGTTCTTTTACCAAATTGGCATGAAGCTTTACTTTTTCGCCAGTTTCCAGGTCTACAAAAACATAGGGACGATTGTCAAAATCAAATTCCAACTCTTTTCTTTTATCTGACACATCAAAAACAATTACCTCGTGCTTATTATGTTTCAAATGTTGTAAGGCATTGAATAGTTCGTCGGCTCCTTTTTGGTTCATATTATCCATCATATCGCTAAAAAGGATAACCATACTGCGCTTATGAATACTCTCTGCTATCTGATGCAAAGCTTCGGCAGTATTACTCTTTAATTGACTAGGCACTTCAGCTAGCAGTTTTTCCATTTGTAGCGATACCAGTTTGTGATTGGCCACCGTACTTCGTGCATTGATATGATAATCCACCTTGTCGCTAATTACACTCAGTCCAACGGCATCGCGTTGCTTTTTCATAATGTATTGAAAGCAAGCGGCGGCCACCACCGAAAACCGGATTTTTGAAATAGTGCCGGCGGCCACATCGTTTTGTGGAAAATACATACTGCTACTGGCGTCAATGACTAATTGGCACCTCAGATTGGTTTCCTCTTCAAATCGTTTTACAAAAAGTTTATCGGTACGACCCAGTACTTTCCAATCTATGTTTTTGGTGGGCTCACCGGTATTATAGATGCGATGTTCGGCAAATTCAACACTAAAGCCATGAAAAGGACTTTTATGTAATCCAATAATAAAGCCTTCCACCACCTGCCTGGCAAGCACTTCCAGATTTTCGGCCTGCAATATTTCTTGAGTGGTCATGAAAAAAAATTAGAATACCGGTAAAAAAGATTTCACGTGATAACGCAAAACCGGGCCTTTACATGTGCGCCTTTAATTTAGCCTCTAGCACCGATTTTGGAGCTGCGCCAATTTGCTTATCTACCACCTGTCCATTTTTTATAAACAAAATGGCCGGAATGTTGCGAATGCCATACTCCATGGCCACATTCGGGTTTTCATCTACGTTTACTTTGCCAATGTTGGCTTTTCCTTCGTATTCGGTAGCTAATTGGTCAATTACGGGACCAACCATGCGGCATGGGCCACACCATTCAGCCCAAAAATCTACTATAGATACTTGGTTATTATTAATTACTTCGGTTGCAAAATTCGAATCTGTGAATGCTTTTGACATGTTCTTCTGTTGTTTAAATTGTTATTTCTGTTTGATGGGTCAAATTAAGTGCCTTTTTATCTATTTCTGCTAATCTGTCAGGTAGAAAGTTATTAAGGGGTGTGGGGAAATTCCTTGTGGGGGCTCTAATTTTCCTTATGACTGACTTCTTTTATATGCCGTGTCAATCATTTAGTCGTTATCAAATTCATAGCTTTCCCCATTTTCTCATACTCTACATCGTTGGGTTCCCAAAGCTCTATTTTGTTGTTTTCAGGGTCCATAATATGAACAAATTTTCCGTACTCAAAACTTTGAATGGTATCTACAACCGTAACGCCGTTCTTTTTTAATTCGGCCACCAAGGCGTTCATGTTTTGTACGCGATAGTTAATCATAAATTCTTTAGTAGAAGGTTCAAAATACTTTGTTTTTTCGTTGAATGGGCTCCATTGAGAATAGCCTTTTAGCGAACTATCTGTTGCTTGCCTCCATTCAAAAACGGCTCCGTATTGGTTGGTATTTACACCTAGGTTTGCCTTGTACCATGCTCTCACTGCCTTGGGGTCTTTACATTTAAAAAATATACCGCCTATGCCGGTTACTTTTCTAGAAAGTTTTGCATCATCTGCATGAGCAGGTAAAAATGATTTTACCGCAAACCCAAAACAGAAGGAAATGGCGATGGCCAGCAGGAAGAGCATTGTTTTTTGCATAAGCAATTTGTGGATTATTTTTTTTAGAAGACTAAAATAGAATACTAAAAGTACCCATTTTATCATAAAAAAAACCTTTCTGCTAAGCAGAAAGGTTTCTATAAAATTTTTAAATGGTAAGGCGCTGCTTACAAATCACGAGTTGGATTGCGGTGGTAAACTTTACCTTCCATAAATTCTTGTGCAGCTACAATGGTAGGGTTTGGCATACGCTCATAGTAACGTGAAATTTCAATTTGCTCACGGTTTTCGTGAATTTCTTCCAGATTATCAGTTGAGCTGGCAAATTCTGAAAGTTTATTGTGCAACTCTTCTTTAATAGCAGCTGAAATCTGATTGCTGCGCTTAGAGATTACACTTACTGATTCGTAAATATTTCCGGTTGGCTCTTTAAAAGCATTGAGATTTTTTGTCTCAATCATATTGCTTAAGTGGGGAGCGTTTTTTTTAATCATAACTGCTTGGTTTTGTTTAGTTTTTGTAACTGAAGCTGCGCATCTTGATAGATAGCCTGTGCATCAGGTACATATTTTGAGGATGCAAATTTATCAATAAAACTCAAATAAGTATCAATAGTGAGGTTAAATCGTTCGGTTTTTTTACTGTTTATACTCTTTTTGGCCAGTTGATAGTTGCTTTTGAGGAGGTAGTAGTTCAATTTATCAGCCTGCTTGCTATCCGGAAACTCTTTTAATACTTCTTTAAAACAAGAAACTGATGCCTTATAATTGCCAATACGATAATATTCCAAGGCGCTCTCCACGGCTTTCTTCTCCAGTTTTTCGCGAAGTTTGTCCATGTAAGTATTGGCTAAAGACACACGTTCGCTACTAGGGTGATTATTAATAAAAAGCTGAAAGGCCTCAATGGCTTTATAGGTGTCGGTTTGGTCCAAATTGTAGCCGGGTGACAAGAGGTAATAACAATAGGCCGACATATACTCACACTCGGTTGCATTTTCAAAGGCCGGATAGTTTTCGGCAATATATTTAAAATGGTAAGCAGCCATTACATAATCGCCGCTGCCATAATGGGCATACGC
>DAIMNW010000100.1:4209-8587 GCA_036719905.1 Chitinophagales bacterium | reverse complement strand
CTATTATTACTACCCATGGGGGACCGGCACCTCTTAGCCCATTTAGTCAGGCTGCAAAAGCCAATGGATTTTTGCTTTGTAGCGGTCAAATTGCTATCAATTCTGTAAATGGGGAGCTTGTAATGGATGATATAAAAACGGAGACTACGCAGGTGATGGAGAATATAAAAGCCTTACTTACCGAGGCTGGTGTTAACTTCTCTCATGTAATTAAAACCAGTATTTTCCTTAGCGATATGGCCAATTTTGCCGCGGTAAACGAAGTATATGGTAGCTATTTCACAGGGGAATATCCCGCCCGTGAAACGGTGGCAGTAAAAACACTACCTCGTAATGTAAATGTGGAAATTTCGGTAACGGCTATACTTTAGGCAATCCTTCCCAATCATTTACATGAACCTAACGCTTGATTTCGGAAACACGAGGACCAAATTGGCCGTTTTCGATTCGCAGAAGATGTTGTACAATGCGGCCTATCATAAGCTTCGTTTGGCCACTTTAAAAAAAATACTGAAGGAGTATTCGCTTATTCAACACGTGATTATTTCCTCTGTGGTAAAAACGGACAAAGTATTAGTGAATTATATGCTTCGAAAATATCAGGTTCATTTTTTAGCTCACAGCAGCCCACTTCCATTCAAAAATAAATACCAAACACCCCAATCGCTTGGCAATGATCGAATGGCCGTAGCCGCTGCCGCACAAGCTCTTTTTCCAAAAAGAAATAGCCTTATAATTAATTGTGGAACCTGCATTACCTATGATTTTATTAATGCATCCAATCAATACCTGGGGGGTAGTATTTCGCCCGGAGTAGAAATACGCTTGAAGGCACTCAATCATTTTACCCAAAGGTTGCCTTTAATCAAAGTGGAGCATTACACTGGATTGATAGGTGCTGATACCAAGTCTTCTATCCTAAGCGGAGTGATTAATGGTGTTACTGAAGAAATAAAAGGTACAATTAGTGCTTATGAATCAAAATATAAAAATTTAAATGTCGTTCTTACAGGCGGAGATAGTGATTACTTGGCTAAGCACATTAAAAATTGCACCTTTACACTACAGCCACATCTTACACTTTTAGGTTTACAAATTATTCTACAACACGAGTTAGCCAATTCATGAAAAACATTTTTTTAGTTACAATTTTTAGCCTGCTTTGCTTTCAACTGATGGCTCAGGAAAATTCGCCCTACAGCCGCTATGGTTTAGGAGGTTTGCAAGGTCAGGACCTAGTTAATACGCAATCATTAGGTGGTAATGTGACTGCTTATCAGGCTTTTGACAGACTCAATATTAGCAATCCGGCATCCTATGCATCATTGCGCTTAACTTGCTTTGAAGTAGGGTTAAATTCAAAAATATTTTCGGTTACCGATGGCAACAATACCATCAAACAAGGGGATATGCGACCGGCCTATTTGATACTGGGAGTGCCTATTACCAATCATTGGGGTAGTACTATAGGTTTAATGCCCTATAGCCGTGTAGCTTATAGTTTAATTCAAAGGGTAAGTGCCAATGCTATCAATTTAGATAGTTTAACCTATCAAGGCATAGGTTCTACTTACTCCTTTTTCTGGGGAAACGGTTTTAGTTATAAAAACCTATCAGTAGGTATCAATGCAGGCTATTTGTTTGGGCAGTTGCGCTATGCCCAAAACTCTTATTTTAATTCGGCAGCCTACACTCTGAATACCCATGCAGAACAGCAGCTGGCTCCAGCAGGTTTTACCTGGAATGCAGGGCTGCAGTATAAGTATAAGCTCAATGATAAATACCATTTGTTATTTGGTCTTTCGGGAAATAGTCAGGAAAGTGTACGAGCCCATAAAAGTGCTTTTTGGTACCGGTTTAATGATGCAGGTCTTATAATTGATACTCCTGTTGCTCATCTAGACACCATTGGCCGAATCAATTTGCCAATGCAATATAATGTAGGTGTTATGTTAGTTGAGTCTAACAAATTTGGCTTAGCACTAAACTACAATAACACCGCCTGGGGCAATTATTCAGCTTTCGGGAACCAAGATTCATTACGAAATAGCTGGCGATTATCCATTGGTGCTCAGTACACCCCCGATGTAAAGGCCGTGAAAGATTATTTTAAGACTTGTGAATATCGCTTTGGGCTCTACTATGGAACCGATTATGTATTTCTGCATAATACCAGCACCACCATTACAGGCTTTACAGCCGGAATCGGATTGCCTTTGCGTAGAGCAAGCTCTCATGTAAATATTGGTATCAATGCCGGCAGCCGTGGTACCACTCAAAATCAACTTTTACGTGAAAACTTCTTACACCTTAATGTGGGCTTCACATTGAATGATATTTGGTTTATCAAGAGAAAATTCGACTAATTATTATGACCATATTGCAGGCTCAAAAGACTGTAGATGACTGGATAAAAGCCAATGGTGTAAGGTATTTTAATGAGCTTACAAACATGGTCATCCTAACCGAAGAGGTAGGTGAAGTAGCACGATTAATCGCCAGAGAGTATGGAGAGCAATCATTTAAAAAGAAAGATAAAACCAAAAAGCTAGACGATGAATTGGCCGATGTTCTGTTTGTGCTCATCTGCTTAGCCAATCAAACCGGAATTGATTTAACGCAAGCACTCACCCATAATCTGGCTAAAAAAACCAAACGAGATGCTAAAAGGCATAAAGCCAATAAAAAACTAAAGCAATAAAAAAGGGCTCCTCTTTGGAGCCCTTTTTCTTTTTAAGATTGGTTTACGTTATTGGAAAAAAGTCATAATTATTTCTTCTCGTTAAGCACATTGTAGAATGCAACTAATTGCTTGTCTTTGGTTGTGGTAGGAGTAGCAAATGCGATATTTTCTTTTTTAATTAATTTGTATTTAGCCGCTAAAGCATTTACACCCGAAGCCGGCATTCTGCCATTTACAATGTAATCGCACAATAGCTCAACTAACTCATCCGGACCTTCAAACTGCGGACCATAGGTTTGCTGCTTTGTATCAGGGTAGCTAATCTGATAAAATGTTTTTCCATTCATATAATTCATTTGTTGAACATAGGCAATCATATGGCCACTTAGATTGCTTACCATGTAGCTTTTACCAGAGTAACTCACTGAAGACTTGTCTTTGTAGAACAACAATTGGGCTTCACCCATATAGTAAACAGTGTCTTTTCCTATTTCCATGCTCATATTTTTGCCTGAAATAGATTTGTTTTTTGTTTCAGTGGAGCTGCTTTTAGCTGATTTGGATGGGGTTTTATCCTTTGATAAAAAAGCAAAGGAACTTGAACTTATGAGTACAAAACCAATAGTTATAATGTCTCTGCTTTTCATAGGGTCGGGTAGTTTTATTTTTTGTACAGCAAATCTAGTGTTGCTAAGCCCCCACAACATGACGTAATTTTCGTAATGGCTTACGTTTAATCACTTATTTAGGCTCAGTTTGTGATAATCAGTTGTCAATTTTGCATGAATAAAAGCCTTGCAATAGTTACCTTACGCCCTCTAAATATTAATTTACTTAAACAGCATATACCCAGGATGGAGAAGCCGGATGCACGAACACATATATTGATTAAAGGAGCTCGTGTCCACAATTTAAAAAACGTTGATCTAGAGCTGCCGAAGAATAAACTGATAGTGGTTACGGGGGTGAGCGGTAGTGGCAAAAGCTCCTCGGTATTTGATACCCTTTATGCCGAGGGCCAACGGCGTTATGTGGAAAGCCTTTCATCCTATGCTCGGCAATTTCTGATGCGAATGAATAAGCCGGATGTGGATTACATTAAGGGATTGGCACCTGCTATTGCCATCGAACAACGCGTTACCTCCAAATCTTCACGAAGTACGGTGGGAACATTTACTGAAATTTATGAATACCTACGATTGTTATATGCCCGTATTGGAAAAACGTATTCACCTATCAGTGGAAATATTGTTAAAAAAGACGATGTGAGTGACGTGGTAGAGTATATTCACTCGTTTGCCGAAGGCTGTCGAGTTCAGCTTTTTGTCCCTATCAAGCCTAAGCAAGGGCGCAGTCTTTTCGAACAGCTTACTATTTTGCAACAAAATGGATTTAGTAGAATAGTGGTGGATGAAGAAGTCAAAAAAATTGAAGAATATTTAAATACTCCTACTGGTGCACTTTTAGAAACAATTTCCGTGGAAGAAAAAGTAGCTGGTAAAAGCAAAGCTAGAAAAACTAAAAAAGATTCTACCAAGCCTGTTGTTGAACTTCCTGCTCACAAATCCATTTTTTTATTAATCGATCGTTTCACCGTGCAACCCCACGATGAAGATAATAGGATGAGAATAGCTGATAGTGTAAAAACGGCGTTTGACGAAGGCGATGGTATGTGTGGAGTTGAAATTCTCGATA
>DAIMNW010000100.1:0-4199 GCA_036719905.1 Chitinophagales bacterium | reverse complement strand
CTCGATAAAGAAAAACGAACTTTTAGCAATCGCTTTGAAGCTGATGGATTAATTTTTGAAGAGCCCAATCCGCATTTTTTTAGTTTTAATTCACCGTTTGGTGCTTGTCCTGAGTGTGAAGGTTTTGGTCAAGTGATGGGCATTGACCCCGACCTGGTTTTTCCGGATAAATCGCTTTCCGTTTTTGAAGAAGCCATAGCACCCTGGCGAAGTGAGAAAATGAAAGAATGGTATGATGCATTAGTAAAAACAGGTATCAAGTTCAATTTTCCCATTCATCGATCCATTAGTGATTTAACCGAGCAAGAGTATGATTTGCTGTGGACAGGCAATAAATACTTTAAAGGGCTCAACGACTTTTTTAAACATATAGAAGCACAAACTTTTAAAATTCAGTACCGTGTTATGCTTTCCAGATACCGAGGCAAAACCACCTGCCCATCATGCAAGGGAAGTAGGATTAGAAAAGAGACTGCATTTGTTAAGGTTGGTGAAAGAAGTCTAGGAGAGTTGGTACAATTACCCATAGATCAGTTATCTGTTTTCTTTCAAAATTTAAAATTGAATAAAACGGATGCCCACATAGCAAAACAACTGATGATTGAAATAAATAATCGCTTGGCTTTTATGATGCATGTGGGTCTAAGTTACCTTACATTAAATCGTCTTGCAGGCTCTCTTTCCGGTGGCGAAACGCAAAGAATTCAACTGACCCGATCATTAGGAAGCAATCTTACCTCCTC
This sequence comes from Chitinophagales bacterium, assembly GCA_036719905.1. Classification (GTDB taxonomy): domain Bacteria; phylum Bacteroidota; class Bacteroidia; order Chitinophagales; family CAIODY01; genus DAIMNW01. Next base: position 3,456 of record DAIMNW010000100.1, on the reverse strand, counting down.
ACTATATATACTCGACGAACCGAGTATTGGACTGCATCCACGAGATACCGGCCGACTGACAGGTGTGTTACAAAATCTTCGAAATTTAGGAAATACAGTCATTGTGGTAGAACATGAAGAGGAAATGATGAGGGCTGCTGATTACATTGTAGACATGGGACCACTTGCCGGCAAATTGGGGGGGGAGGTTGTTTTTCACGGCAGCTTTGAACAGATCCAATCAGACAATAAATCATTAACTACCAAATATCTGACAGGAAAGGTAGAAATTGAACTGCCAAAAAATAGACGAAAGGCTTTAAATCATATTACAGTACACGGCGCTAGACAGCATAATTTGAAAAATGTTATCGTCGACTTTCCTTTGAACTGTTTATGTGTGGTAACTGGCGTAAGTGGTAGTGGTAAAACAACGCTCGTGAAACAAATTTTACATCCGGCTCTTGAGCGTCAGATTGCAAGCGGCAACGAAAAACCGGGTTTGTTTGATAAACTGTCCGGAGACATAGATCGAATTTCTTCCATCGAAATGATCGATCAGGATCCCCTTGGCAAATCGTCGCGAAGTAATCCTGTAACCTATGTTAAGGCTTATGATGAAATACGTGAGCTCTTTGCTAACCAGGCATCAGCCAAAATAAAGGGATATCTTTCACGTGCTTTTTCGTTTAACGTAGAAGGTGGACGATGTGAAACATGTAAGGGTGATGGAGAAGTGGTTGTAGAAATGCAGTTCTTGGCAGATGTTCACTTGACGTGCGAAGAATGCAATGGAAAACGTTTTAAAGAAGATGTTTTAGAAGTTCAATACAAAGCGAAAAATATTTCGGAAGTTTTGGATATGACAGTGGATGAGGCAATTGAATTTTTTGCAGATGAAAAATCTATTATTGATAAGATAAAACCCCTTCAGGATGTTGGGTTAGGTTATATTTCGCTTGGCCAACGAAGCAGCACATTGAGTGGCGGCGAAGCACAAAGAGTAAAACTGGCATCCTTCCTAACCAAAGGCAAGGCAGCAGATCCAGTTCTTTTTATTTTCGATGAGCCCACAACGGGGTTGCATTTTCACGATATCAACAAATTGCTGATAGCTTTAAACGCCTTGATTGAGAGAGGACACAGTGTAATTATTATAGAGCACAATCTGGAAATAGTAAAGAATGCAGATTGGGTGATTGATTTGGGCCCTGACGGAGGTATAGATGGAGGAGGACTTGTATTTACTGGAACGCCTGAAGAATTGATGAAGTGCAAACCAAGTTATACTGGCATGTTTCTAAAAGAAAAACTTAAAAAACAACTAGCAAAAGTTTAATACTCAAACCCTTGATTCGACAGGCTGTTCAAAAAATACGGAATAATGAGTTTGTAAAGAATGTGCTGATTGTAGCTAGTGGCACGGCATTGAGTCAAGTTATTTTGATGATTGCTTCACCATTCCTTACAAGAATATTTCCGCCTGAAGCATTCGGAGTTCAAGCGCTGTTTACCAGCATTACTACTATATTAGGTTGTATTGCTATGTGGAAGCTTGAGCAAGCCATTTTGTTGCCAACTGAAACTGTGGAAACTTTCGATGTTATTCGATTAGCCATAGTCATCGGAATAATTATGATGTCACTTTATCTATTCGTAGTTGTAGTGATAAATTTTACACCACTTTTTGAATTGTTTAGGGTAAAATACAAGCCATGGCTATGGGCTGTACCATTTACCATTTTTTCTATTGGCCTATGGAGCTGTTTTTCAATTTGGTCACAAACGAATGGCGACTATAAGAATATCTCCAAACTATTAGCACTTCAATCTATTGTCAGTGTAGTATTAAATCTCCTATCAGCATCCTTTGGCATTCTTAATAGTGGATTAATTATTGGATTAGTGGGTGGGCAATTAGTCTCCTTACTGGTGCTAATCTATATACTCCGCAAAACCGAGTTTATACAAAGCCTGAATCAGCGATGGGCAATGAACCATCTTATAGCTACTTTAAGGCGTTTTCAAAACTTCCCTAAATATTTTATGTGGTCACAATTGTTAAACATCACTGCTCAGCAAATGATTCCTGTGGTATTCAATTTTTTATATACAACAAAAGAAGTTGGCCTCTTCTCATTGGCCAATCGAATATTGAAATTGCCGCTTATTATTTTTTCGACCTCTATTCAAGGAGTTTTTAGAGTTGAGGCCGCCCGGCAATATGCTAAAAATGGAGAGTGTGCTCAACTATTTGATAGCACCCTGCAAAGATTGATCTATCTGGGAGTGGCACCATTCATATTATTGGCAGTGCTTAGCCCAGTTCTCTTCGGCGTTATTTTTGGATCCCAATGGCAAACGGCCGGTATATATTCCTCCATTTTGAGTGTAGGTTTGTTTTTTGATTATGTTTCAATGCCATTAAATGCTATGTATGTGGTTGCTGAAAGGCAGCGCCTAAATCTTTTCATGCAAAGCCTTAATACAATAGGCACATTGGTGGCATTATTAGGTGGATATTATTTATATCATTCAATTATTATCTCAATTCTGTTTTATACCGTATTTTCAGCCCTGTATAATTGTTACAGTATTATCGTGTGTAAAAAAATTAGTAAACGAAGTACTCACAGTAAATTATGAAGACCACTATTGCCTTTTTAGGAACCAAAGAAATTGGATATGAGTGTCTCAAGTATTTGATTGAAAAAAGCAGTGAGTTGAATTGCACAGTGTCCTATGTACTTACAAAATTTTCTGGTCTAGATAAAAGCAGTAATGAAACGGTGTATAGTCTGGCAAAGGATTATGGAATAAGGGTTCTTGAACATACGGATGAAATGTTGCAAATGGAAAAAGTGGATATCATACTTTCGGTACAGTACCATCAGATTCTAAGAAGAAAGCACATTGATCAAGCTAAAAAAATAGCCGTAAATCTACATATGGCGCCTTTACCGGAGTACCGCGGTTGCAATCAATTCTCTTTTGCCATAATAAACAATGACACAGAATTTGGCACTACATTGCATGGTATTGACGAAGGGGTAGATAGTGGCGACATTCTTTTTGAGAAAAGGTTCGCAATTCCGAAGGGTTGCTTTGTGAACGATTTGTACAAAATTACCTTTGATCAGTCTATTGTATTATTTAAAGAATCGTTAGATCCATTAATAAATGGAAATTATCAACCCATAAAGCAGTCTTCTTTTGAAGGAAAAAGGTCATTTTCATTTCATAAACGTTCAGAAATGAGTGATTTAAAAGAAATAGACTTAAACTGGGATCAAGAAAAAATCAACAGACATATTCGTGCCTGTTCAATGCCTGGATTTCCGCCACCGTTTACCACCATTGAAGGCAGAAAAATAAATTTTGTTTTAGAAGATTAGCCCTAACCATTTACTCTATTAGATTTTATTATCGTAATGAAAAAGTTTAAAGTATTTAAAGCATCCTTTTATTACCTAGGGG
>DAIMNW010000283.1:0-2402 GCA_036719905.1 Chitinophagales bacterium | reverse complement strand
CAACGCTCAACGCTCAACGCTCAACGCTCAACGCTCAACGCTCAACGCTCAACGCAATTAATTAGACTTGCTAAGTTAGGTCTTTTTATGCTGTTGTTTATTTCTACATTTTTTACCTCTAAAGCACAAACATTTATTGCTACAGGGAGCAGTGCATGGTTGGGTAAAAGTTTACTGAATGGCCAAACACCACAAGCAGGGTGGATGCTGCCAAATGCCACTTGTAACCCGGTAAATAATTTGCTGGGATTTCAAGCTACAGTGCAGGCAGCACTTGCTCCTGCCAACCTATTTCCACCCTATTTAACCACTATTGGAAATGCGCTACCGGTTTGGGGGGTGCATGCGCCATCGTCACAGTCTTTGGTTCCATCCGAAGCATACTTCTATACTGATTTTATGGTAACTTCTTCATGCGGAAAAAGCACCATACAAGTATTGGCCGATGATATTGCTACCGTTTATTTGAATGGAACGCCCATTCTGAATAATGTCGGCTATCATCAAATAGCTACAGTAGATATTACCAATCTGCTAAACTGTAACTCTTGCAATCGGGTGGCCATTTGGGTTCATAATCTGAATACCTATTATTTTATGACTGCCCTTATCAGTCTTAATGTTTCTAACCCGGCTGTACAGCTAAATGTTTTTACCCCACCAACCGTTACAGGACTTAATGGCGAAAGCTATGTTTGCCCGGGTGCCAATGTTATATTAGCACCTCAAATAATCAACGGTGGAAATGTGGCTACCTTTTCATGGGCTGGCCCCTCGGGCTTTTCTGTGCCGCCACCACCTTTGTCCTATATTGCCATCAGCAATTTCCAGGCATCCAATCAAGGAACCTATACCTTTAATTACACCTCCACACCATGCTGCACCACCAGTGCAGCTATCAATATTGGACTAATTCCTAATCCTTTTACATTTGCTATCAATACCGAAACCACTTGCCCCGATTCCGTGCTAATAACCTACACGGCCAATGGCAGTGGGCCTGCAATACCCTATACTATCCAGGCCGTGTTTCCCCCCGGCAGCGGCCCCGGAATTTCCAATAATAGTGCTACCGTAATGGGTAATCTGCAGGGCAGTGGCTCTTTTTCAGTGCCCATACCAGCCGTGGCCAATGGCAGTGGTGGAACCGTGAGCATTCAAGTGGTACCACCTGCCCCGGCCAATTGCACGCTTACAGGGCCGGTATTTAACCTTATGCCATGCTGTGCTGCCGGCACGGTTAAACCACCTGCACCTCAAGTATATGCCATGTTCACCTCCGGTAGTAGCGCCTCCGGAATTCATTCTACAGCTAGCTTGGCAGCGGCCTTAGGCAGCAGTACCTTAAATGGCCTGAACTTGACCAACAACACCGTTGTAATCGATGGCCGCTTTATAGTCGATCATGATTTTACATTTGCCAATGTAAACGACTTGCTGTTTACCATCAATGCGCATATAGATTTTGCCAACGCACCCAATGGTAGCAGTTATACACTCACTTTTCAGAATTGCCATCTACATGCCTGTAACCCACATATGTGGAGAGGCATTTTTCTGGATGGCGATGATAATCGTATCAACTTTATTGATGGCGATATCGTAGAAGATGCCGAATCAGGGATTGTTTGCACTCACGATGCCCGAATAACGGCCGCCCTAACCATATTTAATAAAAACTGGACCAGCATTACCACCGATATGAGACAGAATACCCTACTCAGTAGCGGAACCAATACGGTGTCCACTTTTCTTGAAAATTGCCGCTTTTGGAGCACTACGGCAGCGCTCCCGGCCGTTACGCCCGGTTCCATAGCCACTAATTGGAATGCAACCATTTTTTCACCCAATCACCCACCGGCTATTACCAGCCAGGCCACATTGCTACCACCACACAGCGGTCAGCGCAGCTATATAGGCGTACGCTTAATAAATGCCGGCTTGCCCATAAGTGGAATTCCATTGGCCATAGCCAGCAATCCTTCATCCGGCGCACAGGGCTACAATCATTTTGACAATCTGGATTTTGGCATTGTGGCCCAAAACAGTTCGGTCGATATTTACCACTGCTTGTTTACCAATATTACCTGGAACAAACTACTGCCCAGCCCGGCTCTACTGATTAGTGGTGCCCAAGTGGCCGAAGGCACCGCCATAGCAGCTTTCAAATCTACCCTATGGCTCAATACCGTAAGAGTAGGCGGTATGCATGGCTCACCCACCAACAGCGATGATAATGTGTTTCAGGATTGCTATATAGGCGTAAGTGGCTACAACCACTCCTTGGAGGTAAACTATAATACCTTTCGACCTAATACCCATTATTCGTATTGGAGTACCGGACCGGCACCTGCGATAGAAGTAAATAACAATGCCATTATGAGCCGATTTAACGGGGGCGG
>DAIMNW010000099.1:0-8669 GCA_036719905.1 Chitinophagales bacterium | reverse complement strand
ATATTAAAGTGTTTCAACAATAAGCCTGTTTCTTATTAACAGAAATTGCTATTAATATTATTCAACAATTCTTATACTAAACCACCTTTCAGCCATTGTTAAACTATTTTGAATTATTACACGTCCCAGTATCTTTTCATGTTGACCAACTTGGGCTTAAAGAAAAATTCTATGAGTTGACAAAATTGTATCATCCAGATAGGTTTGCGAACGCAAATCCAGACAAGCAAGAAGAAGCAATTGAACTTACATCACAGCTAAATACTGCATATACAACCCTAAGTGATACCGATAAGCGTATGCGCTATCTGTTGCAAATCAAGGGGTTAATGGAGGATGAGGCTGTTTATAAATTGCCAAATGTTTTTTTGATGACCATGATGGAATTGAATGAACTGCTGGAAGAACTTTCATCAAATCCAACCTCCGATCTGATATTTAATGCACAAATGCTAATTAAGGAGCAACTTGACGAAATGAGCCACCCGGTAAAAGATCTCTTGGAAAAAACTATTCTAGATGGAAACGATACACACCAATTGCCAGCTGTAAAAGAATATTATTTTAAACGCAAATACCTTTTGCGTATTCAGGAAAAGCTAACTACTTTTGCCGGCCAATAGTTAAATGCCCGGGTGGCGGAATTGGTAGACGCAGCAGACTCAAAATCTGCCGTTCGCAAGGATGTGCTGGTTCGATTCCAGTCCCGGGTACTTAAAAAGCCTCAACAATTGTTGGGGCTTTTTCATTTTTAAATTAGCCCGGCAATTGAATGCTGGAGCTAATGAAGTAAAGTTTTGTGTCAATAATAGTATACAGAAGGGCGCCTAATGTACATTAGAAATAATGTTCTACCAAATAAATGTTCCCCCAATTGTTTTAGGTCATTAGAAAAAGTTCAGAATTAGAACAAGCCCACTACATTTACTGAATGGAAACGAACGTAACTATAATAAGAGCGGACAATAATGATGTAAGCCTTATTTCTAAACTTGGTAGCGAAACCTTTAACAACACTTTTGGCAGCACCTGCACCCGAGAAGATATGAAACAGGTGATTCAGGAGTATTTTAATCATGACCAAGTGACCAAGGAACTCAACGATCCAAGTGATTATTTCTACATCACTTTTCTAGAAAACGAACCCATGGGTTATTATAGAATGAATACACATCATCAACTGCCCATAACAATAGAAGGCGAAAAAAAAGCCATCGAATTAATGCGTTTCTATTTCAAAAAAGAAAGTCATGGAACAGGCTTGGCTAATCAAACCATGCTGCATGCAATCAACCTGGCCAAAGAACTAAACTATGATGCCATTTACCTAAGTGTATGGGAGTATAATTTCAGGGCACGTGGTTTTTATGAAAAACATGGATTTAAAAATACCGGGGTGAAATATCCATTTCCATTAGGTTCTACACCGCAGTTTGATTATTGGTTTTTGAAATATTTGTAAAGTAAAAAAGCCTCTCCAAATGAATGAAAAGGCTTTCTTAAAGAATTTCTGAAACGGCTTATTTGATGACCAATTTGCCATCACGAACGGTACTGCCTTGAATCACTTTATAGAAATAAACCCCATCATTAAGGTTATGCTGAGCAAGGTCAATTTTATTATCAAACAGCTTTTCACTAATTAATTTTTTACCCAAAATATTATACAACTCAAAGTGAACTTCGCCGGTTGGGCTTAAGTTTCTTACCGTTAATGTAGCATCATTAGTAGCAGGATTGGGTACTACACTCACTTGACCTGGGTTAGCACTTGCCATCGAAATTCCTGATCCATCATTATCGTTTACGGTTAAGGTATAAACGCTTGTGGCACCTACCTGACCACCAGTTACGCTAGTGATGGTGCAGATAATCGTTTCACTGGTTTCCACTGTAGCATCATCAATAATATTTAACTGCAGATTATCAACACTTACACCTGCAGCAATGGTGTGGGGCGATGAACTAATAAATGTAAAATCAGAACCAGAAGTACAGGTACCTGTCACCGAAAAACTTACAACCGGCGAAGTTGTTCCCGGATTGCTGATTGCCAATGGCATATTAATAGTGCCTGCATTTTCATTTACAGTCGCCGAAGCCGTACCAAAAGAAACAGAAATTGGCAGCACATCATTATCTGTGATAGTAATGGTATAGACATTTTGGGCTCCGGCAGCTGCCAGAATTCCACCACCGGTTACATTGCTTAGTCCCAGAATAATAGTTTCAGTACTTTCAACTGTGGCGTCATCAATAATGGTAAAGGTTGCATTTTGAGTGGTAGTACCTGTAGGAAAAGTGAGGGTTTGTGTTCCTCCAGTAAAATCACTACCGAAGATAGCTGACCCTCCAGTTACCGAAACGTCTACAGTAATGGTGGTTGGACCGCCGTTAGTAAGTGTTACAGGTACGGTTACGGCTCCAACATTTTCAGCTACAGTTTGCGCCGCATTTGTAAAATTCAATTTAGCTGTATCATTATCAAATATGAAAAGCTTTTTAGCTGTGGTACCTAGCACAGCTCCGTTAGTTGGATTGCTTAAGCTGAATAGTAAAGAGTCTAAAGTTTCAGGTAATAAATCATTTATCAAATTGATTGGAACTTGTTTGGTTCCTGTAAACATGGGCGGAAATACAACCACCGTTGGTAAAGTAGCCGTGTAGTCAATACCTGAAACAGCGCTCCCTCCTGTTAACGAAACTGTTACCTTGGTAGTGTCGCAATTAGGTGTGCTTATATTCACATTTAAGTTAAATACGCCGGCAGCTTCATTGGTGTTCACATTGCCGGGTGTAAAAGAAACCGTTGGCGTAGCATCATCGTCGCTGATAATGGTGTTAAAGACAGAGTCGGCACCAATAGCAGCGCTGTTGGTGGCATTGCGCAATACAATTTGAAAATTTTCAGAAGCTTCTGGTATACAGTTATTAATTATTGGGATGGTCACATTTATTGGCGTAGCACTATTTGCCGGGAAGGTGATAGTTTGATTGGCAAATGTAAAATCGCTGCCTGCTGTAGCAGTTGCGGCCTTAAGTTGTATATCAACACTTGTTGCATTAGCATTAGGCGAACCCAAAAGAACGGTGGCAACAACGCTGCCTCCATTTTCTCCTACTGTTACTGAAGTTGGAAGCAGAAAGCTAAGAGTTGGCAAAGCAAAATCGTTATCCTGAATAGTTATGGTATCATTAGTAACGCTTGCAATAGAAGCACCATTTGTTGGGTTGCTTAATTGAAGGAGGATAGTTTCATTTCCTTCTATAAGTGCATCATCAATAATGGTTAGAGAAGCTACTTGGTCGGCTGTGGTGGTGGCCGGAAAAGTAAGTGTTTGAGTAGCAATGATGGTGTAATCGGCACCTCCACCTGTAGCAGTGCCACCAAGCACGGTTACATCAACCGTAGTGGCCGAAGGGTTAGCATTTGAAATATGAACCGGAATGGTAATAGTACCTGCCGATTCCAAAACCGTTTGACTGCTAGTAGTCCAGCTTATGGTTTGAGGCACCGCTCCACAGGATGTCATGGTATGGCTGCCTATATAACTAAACGTATTTATCGGATAACCAATCCATTCACCAGCTGCGCTTGCTGCCCAATTGGTTGTTCCATTATGAATACCCGGCTTACGCACTAACGTCATATTGGCTGTTGAATCGCTGCTATTGACTAACCAAGAGATACCCGGGTCAACACCAATTTGACCAATGATATCCAGCGAATCACCATTTGCATTTTGTAGCAACATAGCATCGTCACCATTATAATTTACAATGGTATTAGCAGTATCACGTGCGGCCACTAGCGCTGGATCAGGACTATTCGATAATGGCATAATAATTACATACACATCACCCGGTAAAACAGAACCTGACAAATTAAAAGTGGCAGTCACAGTAGGACTCCCATTCGAAAATCGTTTTAAGGTATAACCCGTTAGGTTAATCGTTGAAGGGGTAGGATTGTATAGTTCAATAGCTTTATTAAAGCTGCTTCCTTCAATGTATTCTGAAATGAATAAATCAGCGCAAGGCACTCCGGCTGTTTGGGCTTTTGCTAAATGAAAACAAAAAAAGGTTAATGCAATGAGTATACTTTTTTTCATGTTTGATATTTTGTAAAATAATATTGGTTAAAATGAAGGGACAAAGATAGTACAATTAGGCAACAGGGTTGCACACAAATTAAAGTGGTAATAATAAATTAATTCAACGAGTAAACATTTTTAATAATTATGGACAAAATGATATCGCGGTTGCTTTATTTCGCACTCTAATAATTGAATTGGTTACACCTAGCGGCACATGAGTTTGCATAATATTAGTTTGGCTTTACAATCTCCGGCACTGCTTTCGAAAATAGATATAGACTATTTGGAAGCCACCACTGCCAATTTCCCCTTTTACGCCGATGCCCATATTGCCCTTGCAAAAAAATACCAGTTGGAGAATCACCCAAACTACGAAGCACAGCTGCAAAAAGCCGCTCTGTATTGTTTTGATAGAAATAAATTATACCAATTTATTGAAAAGCAGGATTTTAGCTATAATGATGATGAGGCAGCCAAAGAAGTTCAAATAGAAATGGAAACCGATTCGGAAGTAACGGTAGAACAGATTGTTTCAAAAGAATCTGACGCAAAAGTGGAGAGTTCCATTGCCGAGTCAAAACCTGAAACCGTTTTAGAATCTGCCTCAACAACAAATGCTATCCAGGAAAATTCAGGAGAAATTAAACAAGAAGTGATAGAAGAAGCGGAAAACACACAAAAAATTCCCGAAGCGAAAACTTCACTCGTAAATCAAGAAAAGTCTGAACCGGAAATTACCCCTGAGGCCCCTACCCCGTTAATCAGCCACGATTATCAGGAACAAGCTAGGCAGCAGGCTAAAGCAAGCCCAAAGTCGTTCAGCGAATGGTTACAATCATTCAGTGCGCAAGCCAACAATATAACTGCGCAAGCCAAGCATGCAGATTTGCCAGTGTCTCACGAAGTACCAATGGAGCCAGCTTTCGATTATTTTTCATCCGAATTAACAAGCCTACCTACGGTGCAAGTAATAGATGAACTAAGAAACAAAATTACTACCCTTCCAACCCCTAAATTGGAAGATGAAGACCCAACCGATATAGAAGATTTGAAAATCGATTTAGAATCGGTTACGCAATTTGGCTTGCAGCAAAGGGAAGAGTTTGTGACCGAAACGATGGCCAAAATTTATGAAATGCAGGGCAATACGGATAAGGCTATTGAGGTATACGAAAAGTTAAGTTTGCGCATGCCGGAAAAAAGTGCTTACTTTGCGTCCCTTATTTCAAAAATCAAAAATTTGTAGAACCATTCACCTATGTATATTTTCATCACAGTACTTATTATCATTGTTTGCATTTTGTTATCCTTGATTGTTTTAGTGCAAAACCCGAAAGGTGGCGGATTGAGTGCACAATTTGGCGGTTTTAACAATCAGATTATGGGTGTTAAGCGCACTACCGATTTTCTCGAAAAATCAACCTGGACCTTAGCTATTGCTTTACTAGGTTTTGGTTTGTTAAGCAATTTCTTTATTCCTAAAGAAAACCGAAGCAACAAAGCCCCTAAATCGGAGTTTGAAACTAAATTGGGCAACTCTAAAGTGCCTGTAATGCCTACTGCACCTACAGCACCACCAGCTAATGCGCCTTCAAGTGCGCCAGCCGGTCAGCCTCAACCAAAGTAATAAACTACGTTTTCTTAAATAGAAAAAGCCTTGCAAATCAACTTGCAGGGCTTTTTTGTTTGAGTAAAAAATCAATGTTATTGAGTAAGCAAGCTTTTCGATTTAAAAAGTTGATTAGCAATTTCTGATGAATAAACTGCATATTCGAAGCCAGGCCGTAGGCTGTAAGCGCCATATTCTCCCTGTTTATTAATGGCTAAAAAACAGATTTGCTTTCCTTCTAAAAGTTCAGGGCCTCTTTTAGCGTAGGCTCTTTTTATAGCTGTCATACAAGCCTCCTCCGGCGACATGCCTTGTCGCATAAATTCTACCACTGAATGGCTGCCGGCAATACGAATCATTTCTTCACCATTACCAGTGGCTGTTGCGGCGCCAACTTCATTGTCAACAAATAATCCGGCACCGATAATGGGTGAGTCGCCTACCCTGCCTCTCATTTTAAATCCTAAACCGCTGGTGGTGCAGGCTCCCGAAACGTTTTTCATTTTATCCATGGCTATCATACCTATGGTGTCGTGACGACCGGGTTCAACTTGTTCCGGTTTCTTTTCGTTGGAAGCCGGTTGCCCATTGGCTCTGACTTGATCAATTGTTACCGGTTTATATCCTGATTTGCCTAACCATTCTCGATAGCTTTTTGCTGCATCTGGTGATAAGATGTCAGTCTCTAGAGGATGGCCCATTTCCAGTGCAAATTGCTGGGCTCCTTCGCCAACAAGCATTACGTGGGGTGTTTTTTCCATCACTTGCCGGGCCACGGTAATGGGGTGTGCAATACGTTCTAAAGCTGCCACACTTCCACAATTCGATTTTTCATCCATGATACAAGCATCGAGTGTAACATGACCATCACGGTCGGGATTGCCTCCCAGCCCTACGCAACAGCTAATTTCAGTTTCAGTTACTCTAACGCCTTGCTCTACAGCATCTAGCGCAGTACCATTGGCCGATAAAAATTCCCAGGCTTTGGCATTGGCATTTATGCCTGCATTCCAGGTGGAAATAACCATTGGCACACCACCAAAGGGCTTGGCTGCTGTTAGTTTTGGCAGCAACGAAGGGATTGCGATAGCCCCTCCGATTAATTTGATTGCATTTCTACGTTTCATGTTTCTCGTTTTTTGAACTCTTTGTAATAAATAAATATTCTAAAATACAAATAAAGGTAGTGAACTGAACAGGCTAAAAACTTTATTCAATTCCAATTTCATCTACAAACAACCAAGCCTTTTCCCCTTCGCCAGGTTTGCCTGCAGGTATCATACCACTGTTAGTAATTTTAACTTTTACAAAAGGGGTGACAACAGGCTTAAACTGAATAAGAGTTGGTTTTGCATCCAATATGAAAGGGTGCTTCTTCATGCCTACCGAAGTAAAATTTTGCCCATCGCTGCTTATCCATACCTCCATAGATGATGGCAGATAAATCCAACTTGCCTCATCCTTAAGCGCTCCCACCATGATTTGGTGAATTGTATCGTTTGCATTTAAGTCGATAGTTGCAATACAATCGGTGCCTTTAAAACCCAACCACTCTTTGCTATACCAAGGCCGCATACCCTTTACCCCATCAACGAGTGTAAAGGCGCCTCCATAGCTGTAGTTTTCGGCAGGAGGATTTTCCAGCACCACATCTTTTGCCGAGCTCTTTGTAATGCTAAAATCCTGCTCCCACTGCTTGCCGGCTTTTTTCCCATTTATAAAATTGGCCGCTCCTACCCATTGCGAATGGTCAACCAACAAGTCATATTGAAACTTGGGTGACTCGGCAGTTACTTCACCCCCATCGCCAGTATTGTTAAATTTAATTTCGCCTTGCTCTATATCGGAATATAAGTGTAGCGCTACTTGATGAATGTTTTTGGCTTGATAAATTTTGCTTTGCACATCAAATAAAGCCCGTGAATAGTTGACATGCATTTTATCGAGCAAATCGAAATTCTTCAACAATCGAACTTTAAAATCGCTATAATTTTTGTTGGCTGCAGGTGTCCATAAAGCTTCGCTCAGAGCCAGCATACGAGGCATGGCCATGTATTCAACGTGTGAATAGGTGGGAATATATTCGGTCCAAACATTTCCCTGGGCTCCAATTATATAAGCCTGTTCTTCTGTGGAAAGGCTGGCAGGTGTTGGGTCGTAGGAATACACTTTTTCTACAGTAGTGTATCCGCCAATAGCAAGTGGCTCAGTTTTTCGGCTACCTTGATAATGGTCAAAGTAGCAGTAACCACCCGGGCACATCACCACCTGATGATGCAACTTAGCGGCGGCAATTCCACCTTCGGTGCCTCTCCAACTCATTACTGTGGCATTGGGTGCCAAGCCTCCTTCCAGTATTTCGTCCCAGCCAATAGTTTTTTTGCCCTTGGCTGTTAAAAAAGAATCTATTCTTCGAATAAAATAACTCTGCAATTCTTCTTCATTTTTTAAATGTTTATCAGTTATTAACTGCTGACAGTGTGGGCAAGTTTTCCATCGAGTTTTTGGCACTTCATCGCCACCTATGTGAATGTAATCGCCGGGGAAAAGGGATATTACTTCGGTTAAAATGTCCTCTAAAAAATGGAAAGTTTCTTCCGTTGGGCAGTACACATCATCGGTAGTACCCCACTTGGTGAGCACCTCAAAAGGACCACCGGTACAGCTATATTGAGGATAAGCTGCTAAGGCTGCCAGCGAATGGCCCGGCATTTCTATCTCTGGTACAATGGTAATATGCAAGCTTTGGGCATAAGCTACCACCTCTTTTATATCTGCCTGTGTATAGAAACCTGAAACAGGAACTCCATCCCCTTTATAAGGGTCAAAATTCTTTCCTACAACAGTCTCCGATCGTTTGCTTCCTATTTCAGTCAATTTAGGATATTTATTAATCTGTATTCTCCAGCCTTGATCGTCGGTTAAGTGCCAATGGAATACATTCATCTTATAAAGAGCCATGG
>DAIMNW010000098.1:0-8746 GCA_036719905.1 Chitinophagales bacterium | reverse complement strand
CATTTATTATTGCCACCCATAATGAGGAATTAGCATCTCAGTCTGATAGAATTTTGAGAATAAAAGATGGTCTGCTTGAGCAATGATTTGGTAAAAAAGATTAACAAAAATTGAATTCAGAATTAAGATCACTCCTTTCTTTATTGGACGACCCAGATGACCATGTTTACCAAAGCGTATTCGAAAAACTATGTGAATATGGACCTGCAGTAATTCCTTCGTTAGAGGAAGAATGGTTGCAGAATAATAATTTGACATTTCAAAAACGAGTTGAATCGCTCATTCATTCTATCCAGTTTGATAAGCTTAAGGCTGATCTAAAGGTTTGGTGTTTGCAGGATAGCAAAAATTTACTCGAAGGCATGCTGATTGTTAATGGTTATTTTTTCCCTGACCAGAGTATCACTCCAATAAAAAAAGAATTGGACCTGCTTAAGCATGAAATTCGAACGGAACTCAACTATCAGTTGACCCCATTGGAGCATATTCGGACAATTAATTCTATTTTATTCGATAGGTACAAATTTTCGCCTAAACTAAAGGATATAAACAATCCTAATAACAGCACGATTACCTATATACTAAATTCCAGGAAGAGTAATCCAATAGGTTTAGGGCTGCTTTATCTGATATTAGCTGAAGAACTTCGATTACCTGTCTTCGGTGTATGCTTGCCAAATTTTTTCACCCTTTGCTTTGTTGATACTGCCGTATGGAACAGCGATCCAACAATGATTAATGCAAAGGATATACTTTTTTATATTAATCCATTCAATAAAGGTTCATTATTTGGCGTCAAGGAAATACTGGCATATCTTAATCGAATGGATCTTCCGATTATAGATAGATATTTTCAACCGTGTTCACATATTGAAATTATTAACCAGCTTTTGGAAGTTATACATAATGATTTAATGATTCAAAATCAAACAGCAAAAGCCATGGAAATAAAAGAATTAAAGAAATTATTGAGATAGGGCTTACATTTGCCGTTCAACTATATAAACCGAATATTATTCATAGAATAATCCATGAACCAACTGATATCAAATTTTAGTCAACAACTTCGTGCCGCGATGGTGATTGGCACTGAAGCAATTATAAAGAAAACTACCATAGATATTAAAGAAGTACTGGTTAGCGGATTAGGCGGAAGCGGAATTGGTGCCAACTTAGTTCAAGAGTTTGTAGCTGATCAGTTAAAAATCCCTTTTATTGTTAATAAGGATTATACACTGCCAAGTTTTGTTGGTAAGCATACACTTGTTATCATTTCAAGCTACAGTGGTAACACAGAAGAGACACTTGCCGCTATGAAAGTGGCGATTGCCAGAAAGGCACACATTGTTTGTATTACCAGTGGAGGCGAAATTGCCAAGCTAGCCAAAAAGAATCGAATTGATTGCATTCTTATACCAGGCGGTATGCCTCCAAGAAGCTGTCTAGGCTATTCTTTTGTGCAGCAACTTTATATTCTACAAAAGCTTGGATTAATAACGAATAATTTTGAAAAGGAAATTTTATCTGCAATAAAACTCATTGATAAAGAAGAGAAAGAGATAATTAAACTGGCACAAAATATCGCATCTAAAATTTATGATTCTATACCGGTTATTTATAGTGTGAGTGGGAACGAAGCTGTGGCAGTTCGCTTTAGACAACAAGTGAATGAGAATGGAAAGCAGCTCTGCTGGCATCATGTGATACCAGAGATGAATCACAATGAGTTGGTCGGTTGGAGAGAAAAGAATGATAAACTTGCTGTGATAATTTTTCGAACCAAACAAGATAATCCAAGGTCACAAGTACGAATCGGATTGAATAAAAAAGTTTTTAAAAAGTACACAAAACAAATAATAGAAATTTGGGGCAAAGGGAATTCGTTTTTAGAGAATGCTATCTACCAAATTCATCTGGGAGACTGGATTAGTTGGTTTTTGAGTGAAGAACGAAACTTTGACTGTACCGAGGTGGATGTGATTAACTGGCTGAAAAGCGAATTATCCAAAAAATAATTTTAAAGAGCTGCCAATATTTTATCATGCAAAATATCTCAGGCCGGGTTCGTCAATTGGCACCTGTTTGGGTTGTCTTCATTATTGCCTTATTAATACGGTCGTACGGGTTCAACCGACCACTGAGTGATCATCAAGAATGGCTCACGGCACACACCATGCTAACCCTCAGATTCTGGGATAAGGAGGGAATTTCGAAACATCATTTTTCACCTGTATATACGGCGTCTGATTCAAATAGTAAATATTTTCAAGGTTTAGGTGGTGTTATCGATTCAGAAGGCCGCAGCTATTATATAAGCTATCCACCATTTGGCTTTATTTTGCCCTTTTGCTTCTACAAACTACTAAACTTGCCATTCGAAGCCAAGTGGTTGCAAATATTCAATTTGCTCCTAAGTTTATTTAGTGCATACTTCCTTTTTAGGATTATTGATGATTTGTTACTTGGCAATCGTACTTGGTTACATTGGTTCGCACAAGCTATGTTTCAGTTGTCTGCCGCAGGATTGTGGTTTGGTTGCAATGTTTATTTTGTTGATATGTTGAGTTGGACCTTGGTTACTTCTATTACATTTTATTTATTGAGAATGTTAGCAGCAGATCAACTAAAAAAAATCCAACTGATTTTACTTTTTATACTATTTTTTGCGCTAGCCTATACAGAGTGGATTGCAGTTTTACTGGCATTTGTGCTTTCAATTCTCATAATTCTATCGGGACGATTGAAAACTCATTGGCGCCTAATATTGATTACTGGTTTGGCTACCCTTTCGGCCATTTGTATAACCTTGTATCAGTATTCCCTAATCAGTGGCTGGCACAACTTGATGATTACACTAGTAGACAGGTATGCCGGCAGAAGTGGCCTGGCTGGAACCGATAGGGCAGATGGCGGTATCAGTATTACCAATTATGAAGGCTACCGAGGCTTAAGCAACCATTATCTCGAAAATTTTAAGCCATGGCTACTTCTTATTTTAGCACTTATCGTCATTTTGATAGCAACTAAATTTTCAAGAAAATCAGTCCATGATTACCGTAAATGGCACTTAGCCATGGCACTCAGTGTTCTACCGGTTATTCTGCATCATTTGGTATTTTTCAATTTTTCCGCCATTCATGATTTTGCTGAAGCCAAAGCAGGGTTTCCTTTGGCAGTACTTTTAGTCTATTTACAGAACCGATTACTTACAGATTTAGGCGATAGAACTAATCTCAAACTGAGTTATCTAACAATCACATTCGCTGCGCTTTTGGCTACATCATTAAGTGTTCACGAATACTTTAAAGTAAACAAGTGTGAAATTTCTCAATATCGATTTCAAACCGCCGGCCTCTATGTAAAATCTCATCTACCCCAAAATGTAACTGTATTTATGAAGGCCACTGAAAATATGAATCCTGCTTTTCCTCAATTTATTTATTATGCTGAACGCAATGCATTCATTTACTGGAACGATACGTTAGCTATTGACTTAATGAAACGACAGCATGTGGCAAAAGGAATTGTTTTGGAGCCAGCAGGCAATACATTAAAGGTTGCAGAAAACTTAACTATTCCGGCTAATTGAGTATGAAATTAGCTAACTGGATTCTGTAGAATAATCTGTTCAATTTTTATTAGCTCTTCATAGGCACTTTTGGAATTGGAATAGCTGTCCCAATTTATATTAGCAAGGGTTTGTGCTTTAACCTTTACCGCTTGCTTTTGCTTAACCAGCCAACTGAACAATTTTGGAAAGAAAGGCTTTAAGTATTTCTGTTTAATATAAGCGTAAGAAAAAACAGATTGGTTGGGTTTGAAATTAACAGCAAACTGAATGTAGGCTTTAAGTGCTTTACTCACCATTACCTCAGCTTCTGAAGTCGAAGAAATGTTATAATTCTCAAAAGTATGCTGAATGAGGTTGCTTTTAAATTGCTCAAAAACTTCTTTGTGTTCGATTTTTGTCGATAGGTCGAGTAAGGTGGTTGAGCTATAACCTGAAGAAAACAGCGCAGCTTCTCTTATATGATACAAGATGGGCAGCACTTTAAATTTTCCCAAAGCAGCCACACCAAAAGCCTGGCTAAATTCCACAAAACTTAATAATTCCGGAGAGGAGCTGAAGGCAAATATCTTTTTCAAGTTTGAGGTGCGATGTACAGCATAAAATGAAGGAAGATAAGGCGTAAATATTTCCTCAACGCGTTCTAGTCCGCTTTCAGAAAGGGCTTTAGTTGCATTTTCCTGCGTATACATTTTTTCAAATCCAACTTGTCCGGCAGCTGTATAAAATCCTAAAGTAAAGCCATGAACTGCGCCAAGATGAGTATCCTTTTCCAGCTCACCTAGCATTTGTTCCAATGCTGAAAGAATAAGAAAATCGTCATCGGCACAAATACATGTATAGGGCGTTTTCACAGCATTTACGGCTAGTTGAATTTTATCTGAAAAACTCTCTGATTCAACAAAGTTGTAACTAATATTGGCGAAAGGCTTTACGGCAGTAGATATGTTGTTTGGGTTATAAGTAGAAGAATTATCGTAGATAGCCACATGAACAGGTAGAGTTTTAGCATATGCAACTAATCGAAGCAGATGCTTCTCTCTGTTTCTGGTGGGAACAATAATGGTTAACTTTTCAAGCATCTTTTGGGCGAATTTCATTAATTCTTTCCATAATCTAAAACTTCAAATACAATCATTACTTTTGGGAATGTAAATACCTAAGGCATAAAGGCTTAGGTATCTAACCAACAGCGAAACGTAAACGAGAATTAATGAAAGTAGTCATATTTGCAGGAGGCATTGGAAGCAGAATCTCAGAAGAATCACATCTGAAACCGAAACCCATGATTGAAATAGGCGGTAAACCTATTCTTTGGCACATCATGAAAATTTATGAAAAATATGGACACAATGAATTTATCATTTGTCTAGGCTATAAAGGCTATGTGATTAAGGAGTATTTTATGAATCATTACATGCACAATGCCGATTTTACTATTGATTTAGCTAAAAACAATATTGAGTATCATAGAAATAATACAGAAAAATTTAAAGTGACTTTGGTCGAAACCGGCCCTGACACATCAACGGCCGGAAGATTGAAGCAAGTAGAGCCATATATACAGAATGAAACTTTTTTATTGACTTATGGCGATGGAGTGAGCGATGTGAATATTAACGAAGTAATTGATTTCCATAAAAAAAACGAGAAGGTGTGTACCGTGACTGCAGTTCAAAATCCAGGCAAATTTGGGAGCATTGTGACCGATGAAGATGGAATTGTAAGTTCATTTATGGAAAAACCTAAGGGAGATGGGATGTGGATTAATGGAGGATTTTTTGTTTTGGAACCACAAGTATTTAAATACCTACAAGGTGATATGACGCAAGTGATGTGGGAAGATGATCCAATGAAGAATCTTTCATTAGATGGTCAACTAGCGGCTTTTAAATACCATGGATTTTGGAAGTGTATGGATGCCTTACGTGATAAAAATGAGTTGGAAGCTTACTGGAATTCGGGACATGCAAAATGGAAGGTTTGGTAATAATTTGTGAAAGTTCAATTCTAAAAACAATATGAGTGATAGCCTTGCCCTAGAAGCAGAAGCATTTAATAAGAGAATAACAGAGAGAGTATCTGCCGGTTTCATTCCTGACCTGCAAAATGCTGTGCCCTGCCATTATTTTTACAAAAGCATGTTTCGTGATCCTCACTATATGCAATTGTACTTCAATAGAGGCATTGGATTTTATCTCGAACATATCAAGGAACACTTCAATGGAAAAAAGATAAGTATTCTGGATGTGGGTTGCGGACCAGGCATTGTCACCCTTGAATTAGCTCGAAATGGACATAACGTTTTAGGTATAGACATAGCAGATGCAGCGATAAGCAAAGCTGCAGAAACAGCAAAAAATTATTTTGACAAGGCGTCAGGTGGACAAATCAATTATAAGCAGATGTCGTTTGATGAGGTAGACGGCTGCTACGATGCTATACTTTTCTCGGGTACACTGCATCATTTGCAAAACCTACCAGAAAGCATCCAGAAAATAAATCGCTTACTCAATTCTAACGGCTTAATGTTGTGTCAGGAACCATATCATGCCGGATTTGATAAAAAAGACGCTTCGATAGTTGCTTTGTTACGGGTATTGCTTTCTGCAACAGGGAATTGGTATGAAACTGATTTGCATCAAATAAATTCCACTACCGATTGGGATGCATTGGCAAACGATATTCTTACGGAGTATCGGCTTGAACGGGATAAACATGAAACCGAAGGGCAATCACCGAATGATTTATCGCATGACGGTATGGAGATATTGAATGAACTTCGTATAAATTTTAGCGAAAAAGCTGTGATGCCCTATTATTCATTTATTTATAGATTTTTGGGCGGATTACGTGGCGATGAAGCACAGACTCACAAGTTGGCAGATTTACTAACACTTTTTGATCAGTACGCCACTTCGCAAAAATTAATGAATGCCAATTACTTCTTATTCGCCGGTTCCAAAAAATAAATCACAGAATGAAAATAATAATAACCGGAAATCTTGGATACGTAGGCCCAGGCGTTGTAAAACATTTTCGCTCGGTTTTTCCTGATGCCTATTTAATTGGCTTCGATACAGGTTTCTTTAAAATACATTATACCGAAAATTTGGCCTCTAGCGATCATTTGGTCAATGAACAACATTTTGGCGATGTGCGCCATTTCCCTAAAGAATTATTGAATGGTGTAGATGCGGTAGTTCATTTAGCAGCAGTAAGCAACGACCCCATGGGAAATAAGTTTGAGCAGCCAACGCTCTATACCAACTATAGCTCTACAGGTTCCATTGCTGCCATGGCAAAAGCTGCCGGTGTAAAACGATTTGTGTTTGCAAGCAGTTGCAGTGTGTATGGTTTTGCTGATGACAAACCAAGAAAAGAAGAATCAGAATTGAATCCATTAACCGCTTATGCTAAATCGAAAGTGCAATCGGAGGAAATACTAAAACCTCTGGCCGATGATAATTTTGTAGTCACCTGCCTGCGATTTGCAACAGCTTGTGGTTGGAGTGAGCGCTTGCGTCTGGATTTAGTGCTTAACGATTTTGTAGCTGCGGCTCTCACGTCAAAGCAAATTACCATTCTTAGCGATGGGACTCCATGGCGCCCACTGATTAATGTTAAAGATATGCCACTTGCACTAGAGTGGGGAATTGTTCGTGAAATAGAGAATGGAGGAAATTATTTGATAGTCAACGCAGGTAGCAATGTGTGGAATTATCAGGTTAAAGAATTGGCCGAAGCGGTTCAAAAAGTGTTGCCTGAAATTTCAATTAGCATTAATAAAGAAGCTCCACCCGATAAGCGGAGCTACAAGGTTGACTTTTCTTTGTATAAAAAACTGGCGCCTAATCATCAGCCTAGATACTCGTTAACCCAAACCATTGAAGAATTAATCAAAGGATTAACCGATTTGAAATTTCATGATGCTGATTTTCGAAAAGGCCAGCTGATGAGATTAAATGCATTAAATGCGCTGATAAATGTGGGATATATTAATGACAATTTGGAATGGAAAAAATAAACTAACAGCAGATTGACTTTTACAGAAACCAAACTTGCCGGCGTTTTTATTGTTCATCCTACTCCCATGGAGGATAGCAGGGGGGCATTTTTTAGAACTTATTGCGAAGAAGAATTCAAGCAGATTAACCATACTGCCAGGTGGGTACAAGCCAATCACTCGCTCACAACCAAGGCTGGCACCATACGCGGAATACACTTTCAACATGAACCATTCGCCGAAATAAAATTGATACGTTGCATATCAGGTGCTGTGTATGATGTAATAGTTGATTTGCGCCAAAATTCTCCCACTTTTTTACAATGGCTGGCTGTGGAGCTTTCAGCAGCCAATCGTTTAAGTATTTATATTCCTAAAGGGATGGCTCATGGTTTTCAAACCTTGACGGACAATGCCGCCATGACCTACCTGCACTCAGCCGTTTATAATAAAGAATCGGAAGGTGCCTTGCGGTACGATGATCCTAAAATAAATATTGAGTGGAAACTACCACTCACCGAAATTTCAGAACGAGATAAAAATCACCCACTTTTGCCCACCGATTTCAAAGGGCTACTAATTAAATAATATGAACTGTAGATTTTGCAAAGCACCCCTTACCGATGTGTTTATTGACCTGGTGAACTCACCGGCGTCTAATTCTTTTCTTACGAAAGAACAATTAAACGAGCCTGAAACTTTTTTTCCACTCAAGGTTTACACCTGCTCTTCTTGTTTTTTGGTTCAAATAGATGAATACCAAAAATCAGATGCCATATTCAGTAACGAGTATGTTTATTTTTCATCATTTTCCAAAAGTTGGCTGGCGCATGCTGCGCAGTACGTGGATATGATGACTGATCGATTTAATATAAATGATAAGTGGCAAGTGATTGAAATTGCCAGCAATGATGGTTATTTATTACAATATTTTAAACAAAAAGGAATTCCGGTACTAGGTGTAGAGCCAACCCGAAATACAGCTGATGCTGCAAGGGAGAAAGGAATTGATTCTATCAACGAATTTTTTGGTACTGCGCTAGCCAAAAAAATGCTGGCTGAAGGTAGAATGGCCAACCTGTTACTTGGCAATAATGTACTGGCGCATGTTCCCAATATTGTAGATTTTGTAAGTGGCATGCAAATGGTGCTAAAACCGGGGGGAATAATTA
>DAIMNW010000097.1:0-8771 GCA_036719905.1 Chitinophagales bacterium | reverse complement strand
TTTCACTGGAATTATTCGCAATTCACCATTTAGCAATTCATTCTTTATTCCTATTAGTGGCATGATAGAGCATCCCAAACCTGCAATGACTGCTTGTTTAACAGCTTCATTGGAGGTGAGTTCCATCTTTTTTTGTACGGGTAGGTTATTCTTTTCAATGAATTTTTCCATGGTTTGCCTAGTGCCCGAACCTTGTTCTCGATAAATAAGGGGGAGTGTTTCAAATATTTTCTTGTCGTAGGTATTATTACTAAATGGTTGATTGGAGTTGCCGACTACAAAGAGCTTATTTTGCATAAGCTCAATCTTTTCTAATTTGATATTATCGGGCAAAACTGAAACCAGCGAAAAATCAACTTCGTTTTTTTCTAAACTTTCTAAAACTTTGAATTTGTTTGTTACATCCAGAAGTAACTCAACACCTTCATGGTTTTTCATAAAATCAGTTAAAAAAAAAGGCATTACATATTTCCCTGTAGATACAACTGAGATTTTAAGTCTTCCTGCTAATTTTCCTTTGTGTGCCAATGTCTTATAATTAATAGCATGAACGTGGTCTAAGATATTTTCAGCCGCAATGGCAATTTCTTTACCAAAATCACTGATAAATATTTTTCTACCTACCACTTCAGTCAATGGAATTTCGAATTGATCCTGAAAATTTTTTAGTTGAATTGAAACAGCTGGTTGGGTTAAGTGCAATTCTTGAGCAGCTTTAGTAATGCTCTGCGTTTGACATATTTTTAAAAATATTCTCAATTGATTAAATGTATAATTCATAAAGATAATTAATGTAAAACATTACAAAGATAAATGATAATATATGAATAGCTAATCACATTTTTGCAGCACAAAAAAACAAAAATATGACCAACTTAAATTTAAAATCATTATTGCTTATTGCAAGCTTGTTTATCTCATTGGTTTCGAATGCACAAAATCAGTCGATTATAACTCGAGACTTAAAAGCAGTTTCTCCTTCAACGACTTTGCAAATCAGTTCGCCTGATGATGCCCTTGCTGAATTAAAGGCTGGAAATCAACGCTTTCTTAGTGACAAATTAATAAATACAAATTATCGTGCAGAAATTGAAGCGACCAAATTTGATCAACACCCACATTCACTTATTCTCTCATGCTTAGATTCCCGTATTCCACCAGAAATCATCTTCGACCAAGGAATTGGGAACATATTTGCGGCCAGAGTAGCAGGCAATATTGAAGACTTGAATGTATTAGGAAGTATGGAATTTGCGACTCAACTAAAAGGAACAAAGTTAATAGTAGTTATGGGACACAATAAGTGTGGTGCTGTAAAAGGTGCTATTGAGAATGCTGAGTTAGGAAATCTCACTCAGTTGGTAGATCAAATTAAACCTGCCATTACCGGTGACAAAACAAATATGGATTTAATGTTATCAGAAACAGCTAAAAAAAATGTGGAACTAACGATTGCAGACGTGTTAATTAAAAGTTCAGTAATAAATGAATTGGTGAAAGCTGGAAAAGTAAAAATAGTAGGGGCATTTTACGATATCACTACGGGTAAGGTCAATTTTTTAAACTAATAACTAAATTAATTAATAATTAAAAAACAAAATCAACATGACAAAAATTACAGTAGCAAAAGGAGATGGAATAGGTCCAGAGATTATGGATGCAACCCTTGATATCATTATTAACGCTGGTGCAAAAATAGAAGTAGAGGAGATTGAAGTAGGAGAAAGAGTGTATTTAGCAGGAAACACTTCGGGCATAGCTAAAGAATCTTGGGATATTATTAGAAAAAATAAAATATTTCTAAAAGCACCAATCACAACACCTCAAGGTGGCGGTTATAAAAGTTTAAATGTTACAACTCGAAAATTTTTAGGACTTTATTCGAATGTGCGCCCTTGTATGAGTTTGCACCCGTTTGTTCAAACAAAACATCCAATAATGGATATCGTAATTGTTCGAGAAAATGAGGAGGATTTGTATGCTGGTATTGAACACCAGCAAACTGATGAAGTTGTTCAATGTCTTAAATTAATCAGCCGACCAGGGTGTGAAAAAATTGTTCGATATGCATTTGAATATGCTAAACAATATGGTAGAAAAAAGGTGACCTGTTTTACCAAAGATAATATTATGAAACAAAGTGATGGGCTTTTTCATAAGGTGTTTAATGAGATTGCAAAAGAATATCCTGAAATTGAAAACGAACATTGGATAATTGACATTGGTGCAGCAAAGATGGCTGATACCCCTGAAATGTTTGATGTGATTGTGATGCCAAATTTATATGGTGATGTTTTGAGTGATGTAGCGGCACAAATTGCAGGTTCGGTGGGATTAGCTGGCTCTGCCAATATTGGCGAAGAGTGTGCCATGTTTGAAGCCATTCACGGTTCAGCTCCAAGAAGGGCTGGGCAGAATTTAGCAAACCCTTCTGGCTTGCTGCAAGGCGCAATAATGATGTTGAATCATATTGGTCAGACTGATGTTGCAGAAAAAGTGCAGAATGCTTGGTTGAAAACTTTGGAAGATGGCATTCATACCTATGATATTTTTAAAGAAGGAAACAGCAAAAAGAAAGTAGGAACAAAAGAGTTCGCTGAAGCAGTAATTGCCAACTTAGGAAAGAAACCCTCTATACTTAAGGCAGTATCCTATTCAAGTGGCTCTGCATTGAATCTCCCAAAGTATAAACGTAAATCTCCGGCTAAAAAAGAATTGATTGGTGTTGATTTGTTTGTTCATTGGACCGGCTCAAACCCAGATGAGTTGGCCTCATTGGTGAAAAAAGTTGAGATTGATAATGTAAAACTTTCAATGATTACCAATAGAGGAATTAAAGTTTATCCAGACGGGTTTTCTGAAACTTTTTGTACTGATCATTGGCGTTGCAGATTTAAGCCTACTGAGGGCGATATAATATTGAAAGAGGATATTATCCAATTATTAAATAATTCATTAAACACTGGAATTGACATTATCAAAACCGAAAACTTGTATTCTTTTGATGGAGTACCGGCTTTCTCACTCGGACAAGGACAATAGAAATCAAAACACACATGAATATTCAACTCATTCAAGGAAATTTTAGTGCAAAGGATGCATTAGAAGTTATTACTCAGATGGTACACGTAAAGATAAAGTATCATGAAAATAGAATAACCAAACAGACTGCCGAAGAAGACATTAAATTCTCGGAAGCAAAAATTAAAAAGCTTCAAAAGGACTTATACGATGCTCGTAAGTATTTTGAAACTAAAGGGAAAACTATTTCATTGAAATCATCTATCGAAATATTGTAATTCAGGTATACCCTCAGAAAATGTTTAACGGGCGGAAACTTCTTATAGCAACCAAGCATCAAAAGGAAAAAGTAATAGCACCCATTTTGGAGAATGAACTAGGTGTTGAATGTCTGGTTGCTGAAGGGGTTGATACCGACTTGTTAGGTACCTTCAGTGGTGAAGTAGATCGAAAAGATGATCCAATTACCACATTAAGAAAAAAGTGTTCTCTGGCAATGCTTAAATATGATTTGGATTTAGCAATTGCTAGCGAAGGTTCTTTTGGTATTCACCCTGCAGTTTTTTTCGCTTCAGCAGATGATGAATTACTACTACTTATTGACAAGAAAAATAATTTAGAAGTACTTGCCAGAGAGTTGTCTACCGAAACAAACTTTGATGGAAGATCAATTGTTAATGAATTCGAATTGAAGAGTTTTGCCGATCAGGTTAAGTTTCCTTCGCATGCATTAATCATAAGAAAATCAAAAGATGATTTTTCTGAAATATCGAAAGGCATTACTGATTGGATTACACTTTCTCAGTTGTTTCAATCACTAATGTCGAAGTATGGTCAGGCTTATGTCGAAACGGACATGAGGGCAATGTTTAATCCAACAAGAATGGAGGTAATTAAAAATGCAGTTGAAAAATTAGTGGCTAACATTAATTCGCTTTGTCCTCAATGTAAAACGCCTGGTTTTGTGATTACACAATCTTTAAATGGACTGCCTTGCAGTATCTGTGATTTGCCAACTCGTGCCACACTAAGCCATATCTACACATGTCAAAAATGCAGTTACACACATGAAAAAATGTATCCTAACAATAAATATAGTGAGGATCCAATGTATTGCGATTTTTGTAATCCTTAATTAAGAGTTGAATTTTAAAGTATGAATAAGCAAATTAATCCTTTACAGCGTTTTCTGGAACTGATAGCACTAGAGCGAAAAGAAATTTTCAGCATGTATTTTTATGCATCACTCAGTGGCGTTATTTATCTATCTCTACCGCTTGGCGTTCAGACGATAATAAACTTTCTATTTGGTGGAATTATCTCAACTTCTATCGTTATCCTAATTTCTTTAGTAGTTCTTGGGGTCATTTTAAATGGTTGGTTAGAAATTATTCAAATGAAGGTTAATGAACGAATACAGAGACGAATTTTTACTCGTTATGCATTAGAGTTTGCACATAAAATACCTAGGTTGGATTTGAAGGCGGTTGATGATTATTACTTGCCAGAGTTAGTGAATCGATTTTTTGATACAGCTTCACTGCAAAAGGGAGTTTCAAAAGTTTTACTCGATTTTCCATCAGCATCCATACAAATTATTTTTGGGTTAATTCTACTTACATTGTATAGTCCATTATTTATCATACTTGGATTCCTTCTTATAGTAATGGTGTTTTTAATTTTAAGATTTACTTACGCACGAGGAATGGCAACATCATTGCAAGAATCAAACAATAAGTATGAAGTGGGTTATTGGTTAGAGGAAGTAGCTCGAACTGTGAGAACTTTTAAATTTATGGGTCAAATTGATTTTCCTGCTACCAAGGCTGATGGATTAATTAACTCGTATCTTGATGCAAGAAAAAATCACTTCAGTATTCTTCAGATACAGTATTGGTCATTTGTTGTTTTTAAGACAATAATTACTGCTTCATTGTTATTGATTGGTTGTTTTTTAGTGGTTGATCAACAAATTAATATTGGACAATTTATTGCCTCTGAAATAGTAATCATCATTTTACTTAATTCAATCGAAAAGATAATAGGAAGCTTAGATGTAGTTTATGATATGCTTACCTCCTTGGAAAAAGTGAGTAAAAATTTTAGATAATCCAGAGGAGAAAGAAGGAGGAAAAAGTTTGTTGAAATTAAACGAACCCAGCGGTATAGCAATTGTAGCTCAAAATTTAAATTATCGTTTTGGTGACGATCAAAAATATGTACTTAAAAATTTAAACTTCGAAATTAAGGGTGGTGAGAAGGTTTGCATCTTTGGAACTGAGGGATCTGGTAAGACATCACTCCTGAAAATGTTTACAGGTGCTTATCTGGATTATGAAGGTAGCTTGCTCTACAACAATTATCCATTGAGTAACCTCGACTTAAAAGAGCTTCGCAATGAAATTGGTATTTATTTAGGTTATGCTGATCTGTTCTCTGGTACGCTTCAAGAAAATTTAACACTAGGAGATAAGGCCATTTCAATTCCTGCAATTTTAAAAACCTCCGAAGAAACTGGCCTCTTGCCTTTCATTCTCAATTTAAAAGATGGCCTTGATACAACGGTTGAATCTTTAGGTAAAAATTTTCCTCGTAATACGGTCAACAAGATATTAATTACCCGAGCACTACTTACTGAACCAAAGTTGATGCTGATTGAAGATTGTTGGAGTGGATTGGAAAGAAACGAACAAGAAAAAATGATTACCTATTTGACAAATTCCAATCACCGGTTTACACTTCTTGCTGTGACAAATGATGATTCATTTGCCTCTAAATGTGATAGAGTAATTTTACTTCAGAATGGAGAAATAACCTTACAAGGAACTTATGCTGAGGTGAGCAACACAACGATTTATAGATCAATATTTAAACAGCTTAGCTTGTAAAAACAAAATTATGTGGCTTAATAGAACATCGGAGATTAGAAATAAAGAAAATTACCAATCTTATTCCAAAGCGTTTGGTGGAGAGGGGGAGCTCAAAGTTATTATTTGGTTAGTGGGAATCTGTGTGGCTTTGATTTTAGTTTCTTTCCTTCCTTGGACACAAAATATTCAGGCATCTGGAATAATTACCACACGATTGCCTGAGCAGCGTCCACAGCAAATTAACACAATAATTTCGGGCAGGGTGGATAAATGGTATGTTAAGGAAGGTGATATGGTTAACAAAGGAGATACGCTACTAAAGCTGACAGAAGTGAAAGAGAGTTATCTAGATCCCGAGCTACTTAAACGAACCGAGGAACAACTAAAGGCAAAAGAAGGTACCGTAGATTTTTACCGACAAAAAGTAACTGCCGTTCAAAATCAATTGTCCGCTTTATATCAAAGCCGTGAACTTAAACTAGAACAAATTCGAAATAAACTCAAACAAAGTCTACTATACATTGAAAATGATAGTATGGCATTAGAAGCAGTGAAAATTGAATTAAAGATAGCTCAAGATCAATTTAATCGTCAAAAAGAACTTTACCAAAAAGGGTTAAAGTCTTTGACTGAATTAGAGCAACGTAAACAGAGTTTGCAAAATTCCGAATCGAAACATGCCATAGCCGTTAATAAACTGCTCAATGCAAGAAACGAACTTCTAAATACCCGAATCGAACTAAACTCCATGGATCGTGAATACTCTGAAAAAATTGCCAAGTCCTCTTCGGATAAATTTTCTTCACTTAGTGAAATCAGTACAGGTGAGGGTGAGATTGCAAAATTGAAAAATCAATTTTCTAACTACGCCATCAGAAACGCATTCTATTTTATAGTTGCGCCACAGGATGGGCAAGTCACGCAGACAATTTCAGCCGGTATTGGTGAAATTGTGAAAGAGGGAGAGACGATTATTAAAATTGTTCCCAGAAACTTTCAATATGCAGTAGAAATGTACGTGAAGCCTGTTGACTTCCCTTTAATTTCTTTAAATCAAAAGGTAAGGTTTCAATTTGATGGTTGGCCATCCATTGTATTTAGTGGCTGGCAAAATGTAAGCTATGGTACATTTGGTGGTAAGGTTGTAGCAATAGATAATTCCATTTCGGAAAATGGTAAGTTCAGAATCTTGGTGGCTGAAGATACAACAGAGGTTGCATGGCCAAGCGCATTGAAAGCAGGTGGTGGCGCTATAGGAATGGCATTGCTCAAAGATGTTCCAATCTGGTATGAATTATGGCGAAAAATGAATGGGTTTCCGCCTGATTTTTATCAAGCTGTAAACACCAAGAGTTCAAATAAAAAATCAAAGTAACATAAATGAGACGACTCTATTATTTCTGCCTCTTGTTCATCTTATGTTGTTATGCTAATGTTTGTCAGATATTTGCTCGTGAAGATAGCACTCATGTTTTGTCGGTAACAGAATTTGTCAGCATTGTTACCAAATTTCACCCCATAGCCAAACAGGCAGAAATATTCACTCTACAAGCTAAGCAAGAATATAATTTAGCCTTAGCTGGATGGGATCCATACATCTATTCGGAGTTCGATCAAAAAAAATATCAAGGAATAAATTATTATCGTTATTGGGAAAATAAATTCGTTTTACCTGCCTGGTATGGGGTAGAGGTGAAAGCAGGATACGATAGAGTGGAAGGTCAATACATTAATAGCGAAAGCAAATTGCCTGAGAATGGATTAAGCTACCTTGGTGTATCGCTACCACTTATCAAAAACTTGTTTATAGATAAGCGTCGAGCGGCATTACAACAAGCCAGTTTGTTGAAGAAAGCAAGCGAACAACAAAAGCTTAAGATGCTTAACGACCTCATGTTAGATGCATTACAGACTTATTATGAGTGGAGTTATGCATATAATGAGTGGACCATTTATAAAAGTACATTGCAACTAGCCAAAGCAAGATATGAGGCTACCAAAAGATTGGCCGAATTAGGTGACAAACCTGCAATAGATACCATAGAGGCATTAACGTTGTTTCAAAATAGACAAATACAGGTTAACGAGGCACAATTAAATTTTATTAAAAAAAGTTTAGAATTGAACAACTTCCTTTGGCTTGATCAAGATATCCCTCGACCAATTGACCTTTCAATCATTCCGGAGCCATTAACTTCAGATTATGTTCAAATGCGCTTGCAACTTTCAAAGTTAGAAGAGCTAGAGAGCCAATTGAAATCAAAGAATCCAGAATTACTTAATTACAACTTTAAACTAAAACAGTTAGCCATTGATCGCAGATTGAAAATTGAAAACTTGAAGCCTGTTTTGAATGTCAACTATAACCTGTTGTCCAACTCATACAATTTTTCGAGTAGCACAGCTAATTTGTTAGCAAATGATTTTAAGTGGGGAATCAACTTTGCAATGCCATTAAGTTTTGCCGAAGGCAGGGCCAATCTAAAACTTAATCAGCTGAAGATAACTGCCACTCGTTATGAAATGAGTTATAAAACCCAACAGTTACTCAATAAAGCTAAAAGTTATTTTAATGAATTATTGATTCAGCAAGTTCAAACAAAATATTTAGAAGAAAGTATTATCAATTTTAAAAAGTTACTCGAAGGTGAAGAACAACGATTTGCTCAGGGAGAAAGCTCTTTGTTTTTGGTAAACGCCAGAGAGTCAAAACTTCTTGAAACACAAATTAAGTTGAAAGAACTTCAGGCCAAATATTTTAAGACAGAAGTGCCATTGAAATGGGCTGTTGGCAATATGAACGAATAAGTAGACAAATTAAATGTACTCGAATAAACTTTTCATTGTTTGCCCATTTTCTAATCTTGAAAATTTTATAAT
>DAIMNW010000096.1:0-8808 GCA_036719905.1 Chitinophagales bacterium | reverse complement strand
TGTGTGTAAAGTAGAGTCCCACAATTACTACCGCTAAAATGATTCTAATGATTCGGTCGATTGACCCCATGTTTTTTTTCATATTTGTTTAGTTTTGTTAGTGCAAATGTAATTCCCCGTTATTGACCCTTTGGGTACAAATGTTCCATTAGTCGATTAATAGCTCTACACTATTACGTCCAAGCTTCAACAAGTTTTTTTGTTCCATTTGTCGTAGAAGTCGACTAATGGCTTCACGATGGGTATGCAATTCATCGGCTATCTGCTGGTGGGTAATAAATAAAGCTTTAGTTTGGTTGGCTTTAGCTCTTTCAGTTAAATAGTGCAACACTTGCTTGTCCATCTGATTAAAGGCAATCAAATCAATTACCTGCAATAATTCAGCAAACCTGATACTGTAGGTATTGCTTATAAAACTTCTCCACTCGTTAAATTTAAGCAGATCATTTAATAACGTTACCGGTATTTGAACTACCTCCGTATTGTCTTCTGCGATTACCTTAACCATACTGTTATTCCCACTTTCACAACAGTTAATAGCCATTGCACAAGTTTGGCCAGGATACAGATGATACAGAAATAAGTCTCTGCCTTCGTCATCCTCTCTCACTACCCGAAGTACTCCCGTTTGGACAATAGGAATAAACAAAATTTTATCTCCGGGTCTTAAAAGTACCTCGTCGCGTTCAATACTTTTGTTACGGCAATATTTGCTTATAGTTAATAGGAGTTCCTGATCGTTAAAGGGTAACATGTTCATTCTTGCGATTGACTTTTTTCGTGTTAAAATGAAATTCAGTCCAAAGTTCAACATGAAAGATGATATGAAACAGGCAAAAACATGACCCCCATCATGTTGTATAGCTCTGCTGAAATTACTTTTGCTAAAAATACTCCATTACGATAACCGAAAGTGACATATCAGTTTCTTGCTACCATTGTGGCGACCCTTGCAGTAGTGTTGTGACATTCAACGACAAACATTTCTGTTGTGAAGGTTGTAAGCAGGTGTATTTATTGTTGGATGAAAATAATTTATGTGCCTATTACAATTTGGAAGAGTCTCCTGGTATAACGGCAAAAGGAAAATTTGCTAAACAAAAATTTGATTATCTGAACGATGAAAACATTCTTGCTCAATTAGCATCTTTCAGAAGTGAGAGTTTGGTAAATGTAACTTTTCAGCTACCGCAAATGCACTGTGCGTCCTGTGTGTTTCTGTTAGAAAACCTACACCGAATTGAGCCTGGTATTTTAAAATCACAAACTAATTTTCAACGCAAAGAAATATTTATCAGCTACAACCCTCAGCTTACTTCAATCAGTAAAGTTGTTGAATTGCTTGATTTTGTTGGATACGAGCCTCTGATCAGTCTTCAAACTTTGGCCTCAAAAACAACAAACAAAAAGGTGGATAGAATGGTGAGCTTAAAAATTGGATTGTCAGGATTTGTATTTTTCAATATCATGATGCTCAGTTTTCCGGAATATTTTTCTGGTGGTCATATTCTAGAACGGGGTTTGCGACAAACTTTTTCCTATTTAATTCTTGCTCTATCTCTCCCAACTCTTTTTTGGTGTGGGTCTACCTTTTTTATTTCTGCTTATAAAGGAATAAGACAACGCCTCATTAATATTGATTTACCTATCGCCTTAGCTATACTTATCACCTTTACTCGAAGCTATTATGAAATAATTTCAGGGCATGGGAGTGGTTATCTTGATTCAGGCACCGGTATTATTTTCTTTATGCTCATCGGTCGCTGGTTTCAAGATAAAACGTATAAAGCGATTTCATTTGATAGAGACTATAAATCATACTTTCCATTAGGCGCTACCCTGTTCAAAAATGGCGAACATTTAAGTGTGCCGGTCAACAGTTTACAACCTGATGATATTATTACTGTCCGTAATGAAGAAATAATTCCAGTAGACGGAATTTTGCTTTCAGCAAATGCTAACATCGATTACAGCTTTATTACTGGAGAAAAAGCACCAGTTGTAAAACATGAACAGGATCGACTTTATGCTGGTGGGAAGCAGTTAGGAACCAGCATAAACATTCGCGTACTTCATACAATAACAAAAAGTGATTTCACTCAATTATGGAATAATGCGGCTTTTAAGCAGTCAAAACATACCAAAGAGTCGTTTGTACATCCATGGAGTAGAAATTTCACACTTATACTGTTTTCAATCGCTATTGCTGCTTCAGTAGTGTGGTGGTACAAAAATCCAGACAACATTCTATATGTGCTCACTTCAGTATTGATAGTGGCATGCCCTTGTTCTTTACTGCTCTCTTCGACTTTTACGTTCGGCTCTATGGTTCGTCGATTGGCTAAGTTTAAGTTGTACTTAAAAAATAGTTCTGTTATAGAAACCTTTGGTAAAGTTAATCATATTGTGTTTGATAAAACAGGCACACTTACTTCTCAAAAACATAACGAGTCAATCTATGAAGGTCGGGAGTTGAGTGGGGAAGAATTGCAACTACTACGTCAGTCTTGTTCACAATCTGCTCATCCTTTGAGCAAACTATTACTTCAATCATTGCCGAAGGTGGCACCAATAGATTCTAGTATACATAATTATATAGAAATTCCAGGTAAGGGCATCGAGGCAACCATCAATAATAGAGTGATAAAAATTGGTTCGGCCAATTTTGTTTTTAATAGCCATGTCATTACCGAAGTCACTCATTCTGAAGTGCATTTAATGATCGACAATAAGTATCTAGGTTGTTTTAAATTTAAGCATCAGTACCGTGAGGGTTTAGAAGCATTGTTTGCCGATTTGAAGAAATCCGGATACACCCTTCATCTGCTTTCAGGAGATAATACTAGTGAACAGGAGAATCTCAGTGCATTATTAGGTAAAAATGTTTGTTTTAATTTTAATCAAACCCCAGAAAAAAAACTGGATTACATTAAAGCCCTTCAAGCTAATTCACAAAATACCGTATTGATGATTGGTGACGGACTCAATGATGCAGGAGCCTTGCAGCAAAGTGACATTGGTATTGCCATAACTGATCATACTTCTTACTTTACTCCATCCTGCGATGCTATTTTGGATGGTTCTCAATTATCGCATTTATCAAAAATTATTAAATACTGTAAAAGTGGAAAACAAATTGTTGCAAGCAGTTTTGTTTTATCCATTCTCTATAACATTATTGGAGAATGGTTTGCGGTTACCGCTTCACTATCTCCATTGGTAGCGGCTATTCTTATGCCTATTAGCAGTATTACGATTGTGACTTTGTCTATTGTGTTATCCACTTGGAAGGCCCATTTAATTCTTAAAAGTGAGAAATTATGATAATTCTCATGTTTTGGGCAGACTAATGTCATAATTCACTTGTGTCGTCAAAAATATTTTTACCATCATAAAAGTAAGTAGAGATAATGAGTGTATTCTTCATACTAATTGGTGCCAGTATTTTAGTGGCTAGTGGTTTTCTACTTGCATTTATTTGGAGTGTTAAGTCTGGTCAATACGATGATGATGTGACCCCTTCTATTAGAATGTTGTTTGATGATGAAAACACCAACACCAAAAATAAACCATAAACAAACCAGATAAAAAAATGGAAATTGAAAAGTTTTATTACGATAACAAAACGGTAAGAAATTTCGCCTATGCATCAGTGCTTTGGGGTACCATCGGTATGTTGGTGGGTCTTTATGTAGCTCTTGAGTTGGTTTTTCCAAAATTAAATTTCATACAGTTTGCCTCTTTTGGACGTTTACGCCCACTACATACCAATGCTGTCATATTTGCTTTTGTTGGAAATGGTTTATTTATGGGGGTTTATTACTCCATGCAGCGTCTGCTAAAAACAAGAATGTTTAGCGACGTATTAAGTACTATTCATTTTTGGGGATGGCAACTTATCATAGTGGCCGCAGCCATAACCTTGCCTTTGGGAATAACCGCCGGTAAAGAGTATGCCGAGTTAGAATGGCCTATTGATATTGCCATTGCGCTTATTTGGGTGGTGTTTGGCATTAACATGTTTGGCACCATATTAACCCGAAGAGAAAAGCACTTATACGTAGCCATTTGGTTTTACATAGCCACATTTGTAACTGTAACCGTATTGCATTTAGTCAACTCTTTTGAAATACCGGTTACCTTATTTAAAAGCTACTCCTGGTATGCTGGAGTTCAAGATGCTTTAGTACAATGGTGGTATGGACATAATGCGGTTGCATTTTTCTTAACTACGCCTTATTTAGGAATCATGTATTACTTTATGCCAAAGGCAGCCAACCGGCCAGTCTACTCTTATCGTTTATCCATCATTCATTTTTGGGCTTTAATATTTTTATATATCTGGGCCGGTCCTCATCATTTGTTATACACTGCGTTGCCTAATTGGGCTCAATCCATTGGAGTGGTATTTTCATTCATGCTGATTTTTCCAAGCTGGGGGGGAATGATAAATGGATTACTGACATTACGAGGTGCATGGGATAGAGTACGCGACGATGTTGTTTTAAAGTTTATGGTAGTTGCCGTTACCTGCTATGGCATGGCCACTTTTGAAGGTCCAATGCTAAGCCTTAAAAATATTAACGCCATAGCTCACTTTACCGATTGGATTATTGCACACGTTCATATTGGAGCCTTGGGTTGGAATGGTTTCTTAACCTTTGGTGTTCTCTATTGGCTGTTACCACGAATGTTCCAAACCAAGCTTCATTCCACTAAGTTAGCCAATTTCCATTTTTGGATTGGAACGCTTGGAATAATGTTCTACTGCATTCCCATGTATTGGGCCGGATTTACACAAAGTGAAATGTGGAAACAATTTACTGAAAGTGGCCAGCTCAAATATTCTTTTTTAGAAACGGTTACTCATTTAAAACCGTTTTATGCCATGCGCTCTTTAGGGGGAACACTTTATCTCATTGGTGTTTTTGTAATGATTTATAACTTATATAAAACTGTTAAGTCGGGTGTATTTATGGCTAATGAAGCTGCCGAAGCAGCACCACTTCAAAAAGATTACATCGTTCACCCGGGCGAACACTGGCATCGCTGGATTGAACGTCGACCTGTGCAGATGATGATAGGGAGCCTAATTGTTATTTTAATTGGAGGGCTTGTAGAACTGGTGCCTACCTTTTTAATTAAGTCGAATATTCCTACCATTGAAAGTGTGAAGCCATACACTCCATTGGAATTGCAAGGCAGAGATATATATATTCGAGAAGGTTGCTACACTTGTCATTCACAAATGATTCGACCATTCCGAAGTGAGACCGAACGGTATGGTGAGTATTCTAAAGCCGGAGAATTTGTATATGACCATCCATTTCAGTGGGGCAGCAAGCGCAACGGTCCAGATTTGGCTCGAGAAGGAAGTGGCAACTTGAAAAAATCGAATGCCTGGCATTTCCGTCACTTCCGCGAACCCTCTTCTATGAGTGATGGCTCCATAATGCCAAATTATGATTTTATGATTGAGGCTGTGCTAGACACTTCCACCACCGAAGCCAAAATAAATGCCATGCGTACCATTGGCGTTCCATATGCACCAGGTTATGAGAAGATAGCCAACCG
This sequence comes from Chitinophagales bacterium, assembly GCA_036719905.1. Taxonomy (GTDB): domain Bacteria; phylum Bacteroidota; class Bacteroidia; order Chitinophagales; family CAIODY01; genus DAIMNW01. The sequence goes on along the minus strand of DAIMNW010000096.1, from coordinate 3,234 downwards.
CGATTTGCGTTCTCAGGCAGAAAGCATATCCAATAATTTAATGACTGATAAGATTCGAGTAAAAAGTGATAGGGAAATTATAGCACTAATAGCCTATATGCAACGACTAGGAAGTGATATTGCCAAATCCAAACCCGGTTCATCAAACTAATCCAATAACCTATGTTCAAATTTATCAAACAATACGCCGAAACTATACAAGGAGCAACTGCTTATCCTTTGTTTTCATTATTTGTATTCTTGGTTTTTTTCATTGTTTTACTCCTATACATTGCATCTATGAGCAAAGAAAGTGTTAAAGAACTTTCTGAAATTCCATTAAAGTAATTCCATTAAAAATAAAATCGAAGCCAATCATCATATGAAATTGAAATATTGCTCACAACAGCTATATGCGACCGGAGTTTTTCTGGTGATCACATTATTAAGTGCCAATTCTTGGGCCCAAACTGTTACGGGTAGTAACACAGATGCAAGTGAGAGCTTAGCAATGTCCTTAACTCAGATTTTTTTTGCAGCTATGGTTTTGGTTTTAAGCATTGTAATTATTGGACTTGGTTTACTCATATTAGAGCTTAGCCGACAATTAGCAAATAAAAATTCGTCAGTATCTAAATCCAAAATTACCCTGTTAGTTATAATAGGCTTAGGCTTATTATCATTTACTAGTTATGCCCAAGCAATTGATGCTACAGCAACCGACACCCCCTTAAGTATTGGAGGTATCAGCGGAATTCCTTTGTATGTATTTGTTGCTGCAATTATTGTTGAAGTATTTGTTATTTTTTTTATGATGAGTATGATTCGCAATTTGAACAAGGCTCTTTATTCATCCAATACCCCTCTTGCCAAAGAAAAAACGGTTATAAACTGGTGGGTAGATTTAGATAAAAAAATATTTACAAAAGCCGTTCCCGTGGAGAAAGAAGCCGATGTGCTATTGGACCACGATTATGATGGCATTCGGGAGTTGGACAACGCTTTGCCTCCTTGGTGGAAATATGGATTCTATATTACCATAGTAGTCGCATTTGTGTATCTATTCTTGTTTCATGTTACAGGTACCGGTAAAAACCCCACTGAAGAATATGCTGCTCAAATGGAGGAAGGACGCTTACAAAAAGAAAAATTCGATGCACTTAATAAGGACAAGGTAGATGAAAATAATGTTCCAATGGCCGACGCACAGGGTGTGGCTGCCGGCAAGGAAATTTTTATGCAGAATTGCACCCCTTGCCATGGCAAATTTGGAGAAGGGGGTGCTGGTCCAAATTTAACCGATGACTATTGGTTACATAAAGGTTCGTTAAACGATATATTCAAGTCCATTAAAAATGGTTATATCGACAAAGGCATGCAATCTTGGATTATTAAATTCAATGAAAAAGAAATAAGTGAGATAGCCAGCTATATAACTACACTGCATGGCACCCACCCTGCCGGTGCACGTGAACCACAAGGCGAACTTTTTAAAGTTGATTCCACCATCTCTAAGATAGACAGTACCAAACTGGCAACCACCAATTAAACTTGAAACACACGGACAACAATGCTGAATCATTTCGCGACTCTGTAACTTTTATTAATAAAGACGGATCGCGTCACTACATACATCCAAAACAGCCTTCCGGATTTCTGTATAGTCTTCGTAGCTATTTTAGCTACATCTATCTACTTGTATTTTTCACACTTCCCTTTATTAAGCTTAATGGCGATCCGCTATTTATGTTGAATGTGCTAGAGCGCCAATTTATCCTTTTTGGTGCAGTATTTTGGCCTCAAGACTTTTTCATTTTTGGCATTGGCATGCTCACTTTTGTTGTTTTCATCGTTCTGTTTACAGTCATTTTTGGACGCTTATTTTGCGGTTGGGCTTGTCCGCAAACCATTTTTATGGAAATGGTTTTTCGCAAAATAGAATACTGGATAGATGGTGATTATACGAAGCAGCTCAAGCTACGTCAGATGCCCTGGAATGCTCATAAATTTTTAAAACGTAGTATTAAGTTTATCGTCTTCTTCGCCGTTTCCTTTGTTATTGCAAATTATTTTTTGGCTTATCTAATTAGCATGGATAGGGTTTTGCAATACTATGAACATCCACTTGCCAATACGGGCACTTTTATTTCATTGCTAATTTTCACTTGTGTTTTCTTTTTTGTGTATTGGTGGTTTAGAGAGCAAGCTTGTTTAGTGGTATGTCCCTATGGACGACTGCAAGGAGTGTTGCTTGATCGTAATTCGATAGTGGTAGCTTACGACAAAGTTCGCGGCGAACCACGAGGTAAGCTAGATGTAAACCATCCTGATTCACATGGGGATTGTATTGACTGCAAAGCCTGTGTTAGAGTTTGCCCTACAGGTATTGACATTCGTAATGGCACACAACTAGAATGTGTAAATTGCACAGCTTGTATAGATGCTTGTGATGAAATAATGGTAAACATTAAAAAGCCGACAGGATTGGTACGCTATGCTTCTGAAAATTCCATACTGAATAAAACCAAACTCACTTTTAATCTGCGAATTAAGGCGTATTCCCTTGTTCTGCTTTTTCTAATTTCTCTTCTTGCATTTCTTTTAGTAAGCCGTAAAGATGTTGATGTAACCTTGATGAGAGTTTCAGGAATGAGTTATCAGCAGTATTCAAATGGTGTTTACTCTAACCTATACAACCTTAAATTGATTAATAAAACGCACCACGATTTACCTATTAAAGTAAAACTGCACAATCTACAGGGAGAGATTATTCCTGTAGGTAGCAGCAATTGGATTGCTAAAAAAGATGATTATTGCAGTATGGAGTTTTTTCTAAAAACTGATAGCTTAAACCTAAAAGGATGGAAAACAGAGATTCCATTAGATATTATTGCAGGAGATAAAACCATACAAACCGTCAAAGCTAAATTTATTGGACCTGAAACTTATAATTGATAAAAAAACGATATGAATTGGGGACACAAAATATTACTAGTTTATTTATTATTTGTAGCAGGTATAGTGTTTCTGGTAATCCGTTCAATGAACGAAAAAATAGATTTGGTAACACCGGATTACTATGCGGAAGAATTGGCACATCAAAAAACGATAAATGAGATATCTAACGTCGATAAGTTAAATGGGAAAATTGAAATCCAACACCAGACCGATTCCATTCATATTAAATTCCCCAAGGATTTTAATGGATTAAAGTTGAAAGGAACATTCAAACTTTATTGCCCATCAGATCTAAAC
>DAIMNW010000095.1:0-8812 GCA_036719905.1 Chitinophagales bacterium | reverse complement strand
CTACTAAACTAGTGCCCATCAGCATTAGCCCTGCACCCAATGTGAATTTTTCGCCTAAGCAGGTATGCACTGGAAATCCAACCAATATTACTGCAACCGGGGCAAGCACCTATACATGGAGCCCGGCTACCGGATTATCAGGAACTACTGGGGCTGTAGTAACTGCCACCCTTACTGCAACCACTACTTATACAGTAACCGGCACTTCATCTACCGGATGTGTAGGAACCAGAACCGATTCTATTAAAGTAAATCCTCTACCGGTTATCTCTGTTACACCAACTCATATTTGCCCAGGTGTACCTACCCTACTTACTGCCAGTGGAGCTAATACCTATTCATGGAATCCTGGCACAGGGCTTTCAACCACTTCAGGTGCTAATGTTACCTGCACCTTAAATAACACAACAACTTATAATATTCAAGGAACGAACACTATTACGGGCTGTGTTAAAGTACAAAGCCAGACCATTACAGTTTACCCTGCGCCCAATAGCTCATTCAGCGTTGGGAGCAATAATAATTTGAGTGTTACTTTTAATGCGGCCGTAACCTCCGGCTACAGCTATTCATGGAATTTTGGCGATGCATCGGCCCCTGGTACTCAGCCCTCACCTACCCACAATTATGCTATGCCAGATACCTTTACAGTTTGTTTAACTGTAACAGAAACTTCTACCGGGTGTACTGATTCCGCTTGCCAAACAATCATTGTTACTGAAACAAATGGTGTAAAGGAAATACAAAATAGTGTTTTCAGTATTGTGCCAAATCCAACCAACGACGACTGCACAATAAAATTCTCTCTCAATAATTCTTCAACGGTTAAATTGACTGTTAACGATATTTTAGGTAGGGAAATGATGAGTGAAAATGGCAATAAGTTTAAAACCGGCACGAACGCTTTTATATTAAATACATCAAGGCTATCGAAAGGTGTTTACTTCGTAACCATAGATATCAATGGGCTTAAGCAAACTAAAAAATTGATCAAGCAATAGGTTTTATTCCTTGTAAAAAAAAATCGCCACCGGCTATTGCTGATGGCGATTTTTTTATTTGTAAAATTCTTACACTATTTCGCTGAACAAAGTTCCTGTAGAACAGCCGGTTACTTTCACTGTAAGATAATCCCCTTTTATATAATTTCCCTTCGGGAAAATAATCATTTGGTTTTGAGTATTGCGTCCCCACCATTCTTTCTCCGGATATTTATGGCTAGGTCCTTCAACCAACACTTCAAATATTTTACCTACAGCTGCTTGATTTTTACGATGAGCATAACCTCGACACTTGGCTATTATCTCATTGAGGCGGCGCTGTTTCACATCTTCCGGCACATCATCAGCCAGTTTTTTGGCTGCAGCCGTTCCACTTCGTTCGCTATATTTAAAATGGTAGGAGAAATCAAATTTGCAGTAATCAATCATGTCCAATGTATCCTGATGCTCGGCATCGGTTTCGGAGCAAAAGCCGGTAATAATATCGGTACTAACCGCACATTCGGGCATTATTTCGCGAATGCGATTAAATTTGGTTTTATACCAATCAGCATCATAGGTACGATTCATTAACTTAAGTATACGGCTATTGCCCGATTGCATAGGCAAATGAATCTGCTTACAAATATTGTGGTACTTTTTCATGGTGTACAACACCTCATCTGTAATATCTTTAGGATGGCTGGTACTAAATCGTACACGAAGCAAAGGTGAAATAAGTGCACACAGTTCTAGCAGCTGAGCAAAATTTACCGAACCGGCAATATCTTGTTTTCTATCCAATGGCCATTGAGCACTTTGCTCTTCAATAATAGTATTATCCGGATGCCAATAGTAGCTATCTACATTTTGACCAAGCAGGGTAATATCTCTGATGCCATCATTAAATAGCATTTTACATTCATCTATAATGGTCGCCGGATTGCGGCTGCGCTCACGACCCCGAGTAAAAGGCACCACACAAAAACTGCACATGTTATTGCACCCACGGGCTATAGTTACAAAACCATTTACACCATTACTTAACAGTCGGGTTGGGGAAATGTCGGCATAGGTTTCTTCACGGCTCAACAATACGTTCACAGCTTTATGTCCACTTTCGGCATGGGAAATAAGGGCTGGCAACGAGCGATAACCATCGGGGCCTACAATTAAGTCAACCATTTTTTCCTGCTCGAGCAAATCAGTTTTTAAGCGCTCTGCCATGCACCCAAGAACGCCTATTAAGGCATCCGGTTTTGTTTTTTTAACAGCTTTAAATTGTTTCAGTCGCTCACGAACTTTTTGCTCGGCATTCTCTCTAATGCTGCAAGTATTGATTAGAATTAAATCGGCCTGCTTATAATTAGCTGTGAGTGTAAATCCTTCTTTATTTAAAATGGTAGCTACGATTTCACTATCATTAAAATTGAGTGCACAGCCATAACTTTCAACATAGAATTTTTTTCCTGTTTCAATTCTTTTTGTATTACCGGATTGTTCCATTTGCAATACTTCTCCCTGACGATTTTCATCGTGATCGACTAGCGTAAAATGAGATTTAGGTAAAAGAGGTTCCATAAAAACTGAGTGGCCAAAGATAGTCCGAAATTCTTATTAAAAATTGAATTCACTAACGCAATAATTGGTGACTGGAAGGACAAAAGTTTAGATTTTTCCGAGAACAAACGCTAACATTTTGTTTCGAATGCGATTACTTCATTCAGGCCTCCTTTATCATGACAAGATTATTGAATGAGCTTTTCTATAATAATGAACATGAACAGCTAGATGAAATAATTTTAATTAAACAATTTTGCATTAAGCTTGTTTGCTGCTTCAAGTCGTTTTTCTGGTAGACAAAAACCCTTCAATGCCTTTGCGATGAAATATCATATTGTAATAGGTGAAAAAAATTATTTATACCTGTTGCATCATAAAAAATATTTATACAGAAATACTTGCAAGTAGTTTTGTAAATCGTAGATTTGAAGTAGAAACGAGGAAGAATTATCACCAAGAGTGCCCCAAACTTCTAATTCTTTTTTTACACCACAAACAACAACACTTATGAATCCAATCTCAACCCTTCCATTCTCTCGTTATCTGTTGACATCCTTAGCAGGCTAAAAGACAATTTACCTATAGCGATTTCACATTTTTTATCGCTTACTTATTATCTTTTTCCTTTTGCAAGGAAAAGTACTGGAATATTTACCAGTCTAAAGATGAGTTAAGCATTCATTCAATATCCATTCTTAACCAAAAAACAAACACTTATGAAAAATCACACCTCACAAAAAAAATCCATAACCGGCTGGCTCGGTATGGTAGGCAAGATGGCCATGCTCGTCTTATTGCTTTTGCTATGCAGATCTATTAACTCCCAAGCTGCATGGTCGACATCAACACTAACTAATGTTTATGGGGCTGATACAGCAACAGCTGTATTTAGCAACCCCCATTCACTCGTTCTTGATTCAACAGTTGCTTTGGCTGATTACTATGTTACTAATATGAGTGCACTTGGATTTGCAACCGCAAATGATGCAACCATTTATTTTTATAATATCACTGACAATCTTCTTTCGTATGAATATAATTTTGCAACCGGAGAGGTGGTTGTGAATCTTCACTTACAATATGCCGATGCTAGTTGGACAGTTGCAAACTGGAATTCATATATATACTCAAAACTTAACCCATAATCACCTAAAACAACACAGTCATGAAAAAAATAAATAATTTATTCAATAAAACGATGGCGGTTTTGGGGATCATGGTTCTCCTTATCGCATCTTCGACTTTTCAGTCGCGTTCGCAGATTGTAAGTTAGAATGCATTTTTGCAAGGAAATTTTGTAGAGGTGGGTATAGCACCTTGTGGTTCGTTCGGAACTACTAATACTTCTCCTGCTGGCTATCATTCACGAGTAAGCGCATCTGTAGGCAGTCAGGCATTAGGATTTGTGGCAGATATTGGAAAAGATGGCTGGGCTACGGGTTCACCTAATTTTGTTGGTGATTACTTTTTGCCAGGCACCCCTGAAGAAGGATGGGGACTTACCATTAATGGTACGAGCTATAATAACAACCTACGATGTGGTTCAGGAACTAATCAAATAGTGGGTTCAATTATTAACTACAGCAATACAGCGTCAGAAGTATCGGCAACATGGCAAGGCTCCCAGTCTGGCTTAAGTATTACAGCCCGTACTTATATTCCTAAAAATTCACTTTACTTTATTACAGAAGTATCGATAACGAATACCTCTGCGGCAACAATTAATAATGTTTACTATATGCGCAATGTTGACCCTGACCAAGGAGTATATACGCCAGGAGGTGGTGGGGTTTTTACTACTAACAACTCCATTGTTTCTCAAAATCCGAATAGTTGCAATCAAGCTTTAGTTTCAGCAACAACGGCTGCTGGTGCTTACTATTTAGGATTAGGTTCTATTGATTCCCGTGCACGTGTTACGCATGGCGGTTTTTCAAATAGAAGCGCTTTAAATATTTATAATGGAACAGGTTTAAACTCTTTGGGTACATTGAATGGTGTAGATCAAGCTATTTCAATTGCCTTCAACCTTGGCAATTTGGCTCCTAATCAAGTAGCTACTTTTGCGTATGCTTATATACTTAGTCCATCTGATTTAAATGTTGCCTTAGCAGCCACCAATACTACCTTTAATATTAATGGAACTACCTACACCTCGGGCAGTACGGCTAGCGTATGTAATGGCGGAAATACACCAATTATCTTACAAAATATTGGAACCTATACTTCATGGACTTGGTTGCCTACTGCTGGATTAACTCCAAGTACAGGAACCAACGTGGTAGCAAATGTAACATCGCCTACCACTTATACAGCTACTGGAACCGGTACCTGTGGTTCAGTAAATATTACGATTGCGCTCAATCCTACCACAGGACTACCAGTTGCCTGCGCAGGACCAATTACAGGACCAACGAGTATTTCATTGGGCCAAACAGCTCGTACTTATTCAACACCGGCAGTAACGAATGCCACGAAGTATACTTGGGTGCTTCCTCCGGGTTCTGTGGTCACCTCTGGTTTAAATTCCAATACCATCACGTTTAATGCTTCAAACATATCGTGGTGTGGGAACATAACAGTTACACCTTCGAATGATTGTAACAGCGGTTGCAGTTCTTCACTGGCTGTTTGTTTAGGCAATATTTTAAATACTGGTTCAGTTCCTACCTCCTTATGTGCAGGTGCATCCACTTCGGTTTCCTACACTGCCTCAGGTATTTTTAATGCCGGGAACATTTTTACTGCTCAATTATCTGACGCCAATGGAAGTTTTGTCTCACCGCTTGCTATCGGAACTTTAACTAGTACAGCACTAAGCGGAAATATCGGTGTGACGATACCAATGAACACAATTTCGGGCTCTGGTTACAGGATTAGGATTGTAAGTAGCAATTTAAGTGGAGTAGGTGCTGACAATGGTACCGATATTGTTATCAACTCCGCTCCTGTGATAACTTGTCCTGCTAACATATCAGTTAACAGTGACAACAATTCTTGTGGAGCTACAGTTAATTATTCGGCAACTGCAACGGGCATTGGTACCACTATCACCTTTTCTCCTGCCTCAGGTAGTACTTTTTCAGTTGGTACCACTCCAGTGACTGCAACGGCTACAAACTCTTGTGGTTCACAATCTTGCACTTTCAATGTAATAGTATCGGATAGTATAGTTCCTACAATATCTTGCGCTGGATCGGTTACAGTATACACCGATTTAGGTGTTTGTGGAGCTACAGTTGCTTTAACTGCTCCTACTACTAGCGATAATTGCGGTGTGGCTTCGGTTAGTAATAATGCTCCAACTTTGTTCCCTGTGGGAACCACCACGGTGACCTGGACAGTTACGGATGTGAATAACAACACAAATACTTGTACTCAAACTGTAACGGTAACTGATAACGAAGTTCCTTCCATTACCTGTGGTGCAAATGTTACACAAAATAATGATGCTGGAAATTGTTCGGCGGTTGTCACCGTTGTATCACCTACCGGTTCTGACAATTGCGGTGTTGCTTCAATAATAAATAGTTACACTGGTACCAATAATGCAAGTGGCACTTATCCAGCAGGTGTTACAGTTGTTAACTGGACAATAACTGATATTCATGGCAATATGAATTTTTGCACACAAACAATTACTGTACTTGATGCAGAACTTCCTTCCATAACTTGTAGTGGTGATGTAAGTGTAAACAACGATCCAACAAATTGTAGCGCTTTTGTAGGCGTTACTAGTCCAACTGTTTCTGACAATTGTGGTGTAGCTTCAATTTCAAACAATGCTCCAAGCAATTTTCCAGTAGGAACTACAACAGTTACCTGGACGGTTACAGATATTCATGGTAACACAAACACTTGTACGCAAAATGTAACAGTTACCGATAACGAAGTACCATCTATTAGTTGTGGCGGCCCTGTTTCCGTGAACAATGATTTAGGTCAGTGTGGTGCTGCTGTTTCTTTAACAGACCCAACTACCTCAGACAATTGCGGTGTGGCCTCGGTTTCGAACAATGCTCCTACTTTATTCCCTGTGGGTACTACTACGGTTACTTGGACAGTTACGGATATTCATAACAACACGAATACCTGTACTCAAGCTGTAACGGTTACCGATAACGAAGCTCCTTCAATTAATTGTGGTGCGGCAGTTTCGGTTAATAATGATTTAGGTGTTTGCGGTGCTACTGTTTCGTTAACTGCTCCAACTACGAATGATAATTGTGGGGTGGCTTCGGTTACTAATAATGCGCCTACTTTGTTCCCTATTGGTTCTACCACAGTTACCTGGACAGTGACTGATGTGAACAACAACACCAACACCTGCACTCAAACTGTTACAGTTACTGATAACGAAGTTCCTTCAATTACTTGTGATGGCCCAATTACGGTTAACAATGATTTAGGTGTTTGCGGTGCTACTTTGACCTTAAATACTCCAACCACTTCGGATAATTGTGGTGTAGCATCAGTTACAAACAATGCTCCTGCATCATACCCTGTTGGCACCACTACGGTGACATGGACTGTGACTGATATTAATAATAATGTGAATACCTGCACACAAACAGTTACCGTGATTGACAATACTGCTCCAGTTGTTTCATGCAATGGAAACATTACGGTTAACAACGATTTTAATCAGTGTGGTGCAGTAGTTACTTATCCTTTCCCAACCGTAACCGACAATTGCACAACTTGCAATGCGCCAACTTCTTTAGTTGGCTACACTTTCTTAGGGGCTTACAACGGTCATACCTACTTTATGTCAAACTCGGCTACGCTTTGGCCAAATGCCAATGCAGCTGCCATAGCCACAGGTGGACACTTGGTAAGTATCGCAGATGCTGCTGAGAATTCTTTCGTAAATTCTGTTGCATATACTTCTTTCTTCACGGGCGGTTTCCAAAACTTTAGCAGTCCTTCTTACACAGAACCTGCCGGAGGCTGGGAATGGAGTGACGGAACTCCATTTACCTATACGGCATGGAATCCTGGTGAGCCAAATAACTACTATGGTGATGAAAGATTCTTACAATATTATAATGGTGCAAGTACATGGAACGATATTTTCCCATGGACTTCTTTACCCTATATGGTTGAATTTGACTGTGGAATATCTGCCCATCTTTCGGCTGGCCTGGCTAGTGGAAGTTTCTTCCCTATTGGTACTACAACAGTTACTTATACCGCTACCGATTCATCAGGCAATGTTGGAAGTTGCAGCTTTACTGTAACTGTAAATGATAATCAAGGTCCACAAATTTATCAACCGGATGTATACGTTGATGCAGATGCTACTTCATGTACTGCGGTAGCCAATTATGCTGCTACTGTGACCGATTGTACTCCTGGAACAAACACGGTAAGTTATTCAGTGGCCTCTGGTTCGGCTTTTGCCATTGGTTATAATCCGGTTACTGTTACAGCCACTGATGTATTGTCGAACACGTCTACCTTTACTTTTAACGTAATCGTTAGTGATGTAACAGCTCCTGTTATTGCATGTCCATCCAATATGGTTGTCAATAACGATCCAGGACAGTGTGGCGCTGTGGTAAATTATTCTGCTACCGCTACTGACTGTCAAACACTATCAATTAGCTATGTACCTGCTTCCGGCTCAGTATTCCATTTAGGAACAACACCCGTAACCGTAACAGCTGTTGATGCCTCGAGCAACACTTCAACGTGTACTTTCACGGTAACTGTAAACGATAATGAAGCTCCAGTTATATCTGGCTGCCCGGCCAATATTTCGGTAAACAATGATGCCAATACTTGTGGTGCTATTGTAAACTTTACCTTACCAACAGCCTCTGAGAATTGCTCATTCCAAAGTCAAACATTTAGTTATACCGGTTCAACTCAAACCTTTACTGTTCCTGCCGGCGTAACCTCATTGGATTTTGATGTTCAAGGTGCATGGGGTGGCCAACAATATTACTATTACTATTATACAACTACCGGCAGTCCTGGTATGGGTGGTAAGGTGACAGGGACTATTCCTGTAACTCCTGGCCAAGTACTTGCAATCGAAGTAGGAGGTGCCGGTCAATCTGGAAATTCGGGTTCTGTAGGTATCGGGGGCTACAATGGTGGTGACGATGGTGGTTCTTATTATGGCTAATAGCTTGGTGGGGGTGGCGTTGGGGCTTTTGACATTTGTGTTGGTAGCTACACACTTTCTGGTAGCATTATTGTAGCAGGGGGCGGGGGCGTTTCTGGTTGTTAAGATGGTGGTGGAAATGGTGGTGGGTTAATTG
>DAIMNW010000094.1:0-8813 GCA_036719905.1 Chitinophagales bacterium | reverse complement strand
GGCACAGGCTATGAAGCTTTGCACACCACCGTGATGGGGCCTTATGGAAAATGGGTAGAGGTACAAATTCGCAGTAAGCGCATGGAAGAACTGGCCGAGAGAGGTTTTGCCGCTCACTGGAAATACAAGGAAAACAGTCAGCAGGAAACCCATTTAGATGAATGGCTAAAAAAAATACGTGAGCTATTAGCCAGTCCTGATAGCAATGCGCTTGATTTTATCAACGATTTTAAGCTCAACCTTTTTGCCGATGAAATTTATGTGTTCACTCCAAAAGGTGAACCTAAAATGATGCCTGCCCGTTCTACGGCTTTGGATTTTGCCTTTGAAATTCACAGCGATTTGGGTTTAAAATGTATAGGTGCCAAAGTAAATCACAAATTGGTACCCCTCAGTCATTCGCTTAAAAATGGAGACCAAATTGAAATTATTAGTAGCAGTAAGCAGAAGCCAAATGAAGACTGGCTCAATTTTGTGGTAACAGCAAAGGCAAAATCAAAAATTAAAGATGCTTTTAAAGAAGAAAAACGCCGCATTGCTCAGCAAGGCAAATTATTACTGGATAAAAAATTACATCAACTGAATATTTCGTTGACCAACGAAAACAGTCAGGCGTTGTTACAAATTTACAAGGTTGCAAGCCTAACTGATTTGCACTACTTAATAGCCACCAATAAGGTAGATTTAAACGAATTAGAAAAAATAAATCGAAAAGCCGGAAAACTTGAACCAGAAAAGCCAACCATTGGCATAATAACCGATGCCAAAGTGGAGGAGCTGAGGCAAGCCAGTAAAAAGGAAGAACTCATCATTTTTGGAGAAAATAGCGACCGCGTTGCTTATTCGTTGGCGAAGTGCTGCAACCCGATACCAGGAGATAGTGTTTTTGGTTACATCACCGCCACTGAAGGTTTGAAAATTCACTCCACCAAATGCCCCAATGCAGTAAAACTAATGAGCAATCATGCTCACCGAATAGTAAGAACCAAATGGAGCAAGCACAATGAAATTGCTTTTCTCACCGGCCTTCAAATAACCGGTATTGATGAAGTGGGAATGATGAGTAAAATAACCGAAGTGATTTCGGAACGAATGAAGATGAATATTCGCTCCATTTCTATTGATACCAATGACGGAATATTTGAAGGCTCATTCATGGTGTATGTATACGATACGGCTCAATTAAACACCCTTATCGACGAATTAAAGAAAATAGATGGAGTGAAAAATGTGCTGCGATTTGAAGGCGAATCACAGTCGAAGCCAAGCCTCACGTAGCATTCGTATTTGCTTATCAAGTAAAAACAATTCATCTCTATTTAGCTATAGCCGCTTTGTTCTTCCTATCAGCATCAATAGCTTCTTTCATTATCTGTACGGTTTCGAACAAGTAGGCATCTTTATGCATGGTTTTGAACCAATTATTTCGCTTGCTAATTTTATTTGTATCAGCTTCTATCAGCGCAGCATCATCGGTTAAGGATACTATAGTAAGGTTGTTTTCTTGTTTCTGAATTTCATCCAACTGCTGATTGCGCTTACGGGTAGCTTGCTGCTTGTCGAGGTATTTGTCATAATTAATGGTATAACTTTTTTCTGCATCATCTTTTTTCAAACTTTTAGCTGTTTCACTTACAAGTGAAAAGTATTGATTTTGAGCTAATCGGTTTTTGCTGTTTTTCTTAAGTTCAGAAATGTCATAAGTATAATTGTACGGGGTATAATCAGCGCTTCTAATCTGGGTCCACTTCAAAGGATAGTCCTCTTTCTTTTCGCCAAGATCTATTTCGCTATATACATCGGGAAGCACAATATCGCTACTTACACCTTTTAGTTGTGTGGAACCTCCATCAATTCGAAAGAATTTTTGATTGGTTACTTTTATGGAGCCTATGGGTTTTAAGTCGCTTGCTCCAGCCGACAGCATATCATCCAGATTGTAAAAGCTTTGAACAGTTCCTTTGCCAAAGGTGCTTGTACTTCCAACTATTATAGCTCGATGATAATCCTGAAGCGCAGCCGCCAAAATTTCGGAAGCCGAAGCAGAGAACTCATTTACCATAACGGCTACCGGGCCGGCATAAAGCTGGTTGGGATCATGATCAAATAATAATTTTTGATTTTGATCTCGAGTGCTCACTTGCACCACCGGGCCACTCTTAATAAACAGGCCGCCAATTTCTACAACATCGCTGAGCGAACCTCCTCCATTATTCCGCAGGTCGATTATAATAGCATCTACCTGATCTTTGTTCAATTTTTCAATCTCCTTTCTCATATCTGTGCTGCAACGTCGTCCATTCGGATTATTGAAATCAACATAAAATTCGGGCAAGTAAATAAATCCAATTTTCTTATCCCCATCCTTAATAATAGCCGATTTGGCATAGGTATCTTCAAACACCACCACATCACGGGTAATGCTTATCTCCTCTATATTGCCGGCAATATGCTTCACAGTTAAATTTACCACCGTGCCTTTCTTTCCACGTATATGACTTACGGCTTCGTCTACTTTTACATCCTCAAGCGAAAACCAATCGGCATCTTTCTGTTCCTTAACTTTTAATATCAAATCTTCAGCTTTCAAATGTCCCTCCTTCCATGCAGGACCACCAACTACCAAGCTTGTTATTTTAATGTAATTGTCTTTCTCCTGCAGGGTAGCTCCTATGCCTTCTAATTTTCCACTCATGCGTATATCAAAACTTTCTTTGTCTTTGGGTGGGAAAAAATAGGTGTGAGGGTCATAAACAGCTGTGATAGTATTGGCAAATAATGAAAAATAATCATCTTCATCATTCTTAGCTAAGCGCTCAAAGAAATCCTTTTGTGATTTAGCCACCTTGGTTCTGGCATCTTCTTCTAACTGTGCCCAAGTCTTTACCACCTTTAATGAAGTATCTTTTTTCTCAATTTGCTTGTCTTGAATATCCTTAGCTTCCACTATTCGGGTTAGTACCTGATATTTTAGCGATTTTCTCCATTCATTTACCAAGTCACTTTTCGTTTTACACCAAGGTAATTTATCGCCATCAGCCACAAAGGTTTCATCAGTTGTAAAATCAAATGGCTGGTTCAAAATAGCCGGATACGATTCTTTCATCTCCAGCACTCTCTGCTGATAGCGCTCATTTACTAACTTAAAAAAATCGAGACTCGGTTGTTGCAATTCGTCATCAATCTTGTTCTGATAAACAGCAAACTGATCAATGTCACTCTCCAAAAAGAATTTTTTGTTGCCATCTAATCTCTTTAGGTACAGGTTGTAGACTTCCTTCGAAAATGCATCATCCAAGGGCTTCGGCTGGTAGTGCAATGCATTGATGGCCGTAACAAGCGATGAAACAATGGCTTTCTCCTTTGTCTCTCTGCTAGCATCGGTTATCTGTGCTGTAGCAACCACATTGACAATTAATACAAATGGTAAAAAAATACTTGATTTGAGCATATGTGCTGGTTTGAAATCCGTTTACTTGGTTAGAAAAATCTTTATTGTTTAGTTGCTAATGTATTTTTAATTGGATTGGGTCTCACGATGAGTTATTATTAATTAGTAACACTAAAATACTGCATTGTACTTAAATTTGTTGCCTGCTTTATGCTTAACAATATGTGAAGAGTGAAAAGAAAGCCTACTGAATAGGATTTACAAATTTTGATACTTCGGTATTTCTAGAAGGCGATCGAAAGATTTTTTTGTGTGATCAATTTTTACAAGTATCCATTGTGTCCCATTAGTTATTAGCAAGTACGGCACTCTCAATACCATATTATAATTTGCGGCCTGCTGAACAGCAGCTTCGCTAAGCTTCACAGAAGCTGCTTTACATTCCACCAATATCAGAGGTTCAAACTTTTCAGAATAGATTAATACATCGAACCGCTTTTGAAGGCCATTTAATTCGAGCCCTTTTTCTATAGCAATACTTGTAACCGGGAACAATCTTTCATTAATCAAATAATGAATAACTTGCTGCCTCACCATTTCTTCGGGCGTAGCACTCACATATTTTTGACGAATATTATCCCAAATTTGTCTTTTGCCATTTACCTGACGTAGTTTAGGAGAATATGGTTTTAATTGACCGCTCATTTTTATACTTTTACAAAGAAAACGTAATTTTTTATCCCAACTGGTTTCATTTCCAAAGAACATAAACATTTTAACAGGTGAAAACAAAAGAAGAGATTGTAAATAATTGGTTGCCACGATATACCGGTATGCCCATTGAAAATTTTAGCAAGTATATATTGCTCACTAATTTTAGCAATTACCTTGATTTTTTTGCCAAACAAACTAAAAGCGAAATTCATGGAATAGGTAAAGCTATGCAAGTGGCAACAGGCGATGGCATTACGATGATAAACTTTGGAATGGGCAGTGCTAACGCCGCCACTGTGATTGACTTGTTAAGTGCAGTAAAACCCAACGCCATAATGTTCTTAGGAAAATGTGGTGGTTTGCGCAAAAGCCCTGGCATTGGAGGCTTCATTTTGCCCATAGCAGCTATTCGTGGCGAAGGAACAAGCAATGATTACCTGCCTGCCGAGGTGCCGGCCCTACCCTCCTTTGCCTTGCAAAAAGCAATTTCAACTACTATTCGCGATTACGAGCAAGACTACTGGACCGGAACCGTGTATACCACCAACCGAAGGGTTTGGGAATGGGATGAAAAATTTAAACAATATCTTACCGACATTCGATGCAGTTGTATCGACATGGAAACGGCTACCATTTTCACGGTCGCATTTGCAAATAAAATTCCAAGCGGTGCACTCTTGATGATTAGTGATCAACCGATGACACCCGAAGGTGTAAAAACCACAGAAAGTGACAATGCTGTAACCGCCAATTTTATGGAAACCCATATTTTGATTGGCATTGATTCACTGAAACAGCTCATCAACAACGGCAATACTGTGAAGCATTTGAAATTTTAATTGATTAACGCCTTACCTTTTTGTAGCGCCAGCAATCCACAATATGATCGTTTACCATTCCGGCTGCCTGCATAAATGCATAGCAAATGGTAGTGCCGCAGAAAGTGAACCCTCGGGCTTTCAAATCTTTCGACATGGCATCGCTTTCTTTGGTGGATACTATTGGTTTTAAGTGATTGGCCAACTTGTTGTCAATGGTTTCATGATTAGTAAACTGCCAGATATATTTGGCAAAGCTTCCAAATTCTTTCTGTACGGATAGAAAGGCTTTGGCGTTTTTTACCGTGCCATAAATTTTTAGTTTGTTTCGAATAATGCCGGCATCGTTCATCAAACGTTCTAGCTTAGCGTCGCTGTACTTGGCTATTTTTTTAGCGTCGAACCCGTCAAATACTTTTCTAAAATTCTCTCTCTTCACCAAGATAGTTTTCCAACTAAGTCCGGCCTGAAAAGCATCTAAGACCAAAAACTCAAATAATTTATCATCATCGTGTAGAGGTACCCCCCACTCTGTGTCGTGATAATGGCGTTCAATTTCACTTTTCACACACCATGGACAGCGGATTTTTTCTGAGGCCACCTTCAAGAAATTAAACTACCAAACCTTTGCTCTGTCTGCCTCATTACGCCACATCTTATTGCCCTCTTTTACATTAAAGGCTTCATAAAATGGAGCAAAATTCATCAGTGGGCCATTAATGCGCCATAAGGCAGGCGAATGTGCATCGGTCTTAATAGCATTTCGCATGGTTTGCTCACGTTTCTTTACTCTCCATATTTGAGCAAAGCCAAGGAAAAATCTTTGATTGGGTGTAAATCCATCAATCAGTTCTTTTGATTTTGCCTGCTCAGTCATTTGAAAGGCGTCGTAAGCAATGGCAATACCGCCAATATCGGCTAGATTTTCACCTACTGTAAGTTCGCCATTCACATGCAAACCATCCAAAATGGTGAAATCGGAATATTGCTTAATTACTTGCTGGGTTTTTGTTTTGAATTTAGCAGCATCTTCATCGGTCCACCAATTACTCATATTGCCTTTGGCATCGTACTGACAACCCTGGTCATCAAATCCGTGTGTAATCTCGTGACCTATTACCATTCCAATACCGCCATAGTTAATTGCATCATCAGCATTAGGATCAAAGAAAGGGAACTGCAATATTCCGGCCGGGAAAACAATTTCGTTGTAAGATGGGTTGTAATAGGCATTTACGGTTGGCGGCGTCATACCCCATTCTGTTCGGTCTACCGGTTTGTTTAATTTCTTAAGATTCTCATTGAAATCGTGTTTTCTAACACTTATCATATTGGCCATAAATCCATCTCGGCTAATAGTCACATCGTCATAATTTTTCCATTTTTCAGGATATCCAATTTTGCGCATAATGGCTCCTAATTTTTCTGTGGCCTTGGCTTTGGTGGCATCGCTCATCCAATCCAAATGGGCAATTCTATTTTTATAAGAAGCTGTTACATTGCTGACCAATTTATCCATGCGCTCTTTGGCTTCAGGTGTGAAATACTTTTTTACATACAACTGACCCAATAGTTCACCCAAGTTGTTATCGGTATTATCTGCCATTTGTTTCCAACGTGGTTTTTGTAATTTTTGACCACCAATTGTTTTTCCAAAGAATTCAAAATTCGCATCTCTAAAATTTTTACTGAGATAAATGGCATTCGAATTCATCAAATTGAATTTGAACTTAGCTTTCCAAACATCGAGCGGTGCTGCCTTAAGCAATTTGTCAAGGTTTTTATAATAGTCAGGCTGCCCAACATTAACCGAATCGGGCTTTATACCCATTTTTGCAAACACACCATCCCAATCGATTCCGGGTGATAGTTTTTTTAGATCGGCTATATAAAATTTATTGTAATTCTTGTGAGGGTCGCGTAATTCCACCCTTGACCGATGAGTTTTAGCTATCTCGGTTTCAAGCTTCAAAATATCTTCAGCATGCTTAGTGGCTTCGGATTTAGAGGTGCCTGCTATTTTGAAAAGGGTAGTAACATAGGTTTTGAATCCGTTTCTAATTTTTACCGAATTGCTATCGTTGTCAAAGTAGTAGCTTTTATCAGGCAAACTGGTCTCCGTTTGATAAAGTCCTCCAATGTTCATTTGGCTGTTTTTTTCATCGGGAGCTACATAAAATCCAAATAAATCACCATTACCTTCTTTAAAACCATTGGCTGCATAATCTACCAGCCCATTCACATCTTTTATCTCATCAATCATCTTAAACGTTGCCATAAGTGGCTGCGCTCCTACCTTTTCAATGGTTGTAGTATCCATTCCACTATAGTAGTAATCACCTACCTTTTGTTCAAGACTTCCTTTGGGATGAGTGGTGTTAGCTGATACTTCAGTAAGTATGGCGCCAATATTCTTGGTTATTTCTTCATTCAAAATACCAAAACTTCCCCATGAGGTTCTATCATCCGGAATTTTTGTTTCTTTCATCCAGGTACCATTTGCAAACGAGAAAAAATCGTCGGCTGGGCTAACGCTCGAATCCATGCCGGCTTTATCAAAGAAAACGGTTCGCTTAGGTGCTGAATCAGTAGTGGTCGAATTTATCATATTGCAAGATGCTAGCAAGGCTAGGCTGGCGGTCAGAGTGATTAATAGTGGATTACGCATGTGAAAGGTTTTTTCAATAATTTAATAGAAGGTGGAGCAAATTAATTATTTGGCATTGACTAATTCAACTTCGAAAATCAGTGTAGCATCAGGCGGAATTTTACCTCCGGCGCCTTGGGCTCCATAGCCTAATTTTGACGGAATATATAAGGTGGCTTTAGCTCCTTTATTCAGCAAAGCAATACCTTCGTCCCAACCTTTAATCACCCTTCCTTGCCCAAGAGGAAATTCAAAAGCCTGCACGTGGCCAAATTCAGGAAGCACGTTGGAGTCAAACTTTTCACCATTCAGTAGCATTCCAGTATAATTTACAGATACCGTTTGTCCTGCTTTGGCCAATTCTCCTGTACCCGGTTGAGTAATTTTGTAATAAAGCCCAGATGCTGTTTTTAATGGAGTGATTTTATTTGTGGCAAAGTAGCTTTACAAGGCAGCTTCTTCGTCAACCTTTGGGGCAGGCTTTACCTCATTATCAACCAGTTCAACATCAAATACCAAAGTACTATTGGCAGGAATATCAGCTCCGTGGGCTCGAGGTCCATAAGCCAATCCACTTGGAATATATAAGGTGGCCTTGGCTCCTTTGTTAAGCAGAGCAATTCCTTCGTCCCAGCCGGCTATTACATTGTGCTTTCCCAAGTCAAATTCAAAAGGTTGTACATGGCCGAACTGAGGATTCACATTAGAATCGAACGTTTTTCCTCCTAGAAGTTTACCGGTATAGTTTACACTCACCTTATTTCCAGCTTTAGCATTTGGGCCACTGCCAGGTGTTGTGATAACATAGTACAATCCGGAAGCCGTTTTGGTTGGTTTGATGCCGCTGGCTTCAAAGTACTTGGTTAGTTCGGCATCATCTACCTGACTTTGTTTTTGTGACTCTGCTTTTTGATAAGCATCATACTCAGCCTTGGTCCACACATTGGTGATTTTAATACTAAATTTCATGTAATCGCCCGATTTTGCGAACGGAGGAAACTGTCCCTTGTAAAGCGAATCGGCTGGTATTAAGAAGGATGCACTATCGCCTTTGGCCATTTTGGTTAAACCGGATGGGATATCGCCTTTGAATGCTCCGGGGGCAATATTGGCCACCTGAGTACCATATTCTCTGTGAGAATCAAAAATGACAGAATCGTTTTTTGCCAAGGCAAAGCGAATATGATATTGAATCATATCGCCAAGATTAGCTTTTCTGTCGCCTGATTTGCCAGGCATTTGG
>DAIMNW010000093.1:4706-8821 GCA_036719905.1 Chitinophagales bacterium | reverse complement strand
GTACTAAATAGGGACTCAAAATTGCCATTAAGTTGTTGTAAATAAAAAAAACCGCTTTAATATTTTATAAGAAGTTTAGTTTTACAAAAAAGCTAACTTGATGAAAACTAAAACCATTCGCCTAAAATATTCTTTTGATGCAACGCCTTTACAGGTCTATTCCATTTTGATGGATGCCAAGCATCATGCTGCTTTTACCGAATCGAAGGTGAGCATCACCGAGCAGGAAAATGAAAAGTTTACGGCTTATGATGGGTACATCACCGGGCGTAATAAGCAATTGATAAGAGGTGAAAAGATTGTTCAGTCTTGGCATTGCACCGATTTTCCGGATGGGCATCTAACTGAAGTCACTTATTTATTAAAGAAAAACAAAGCAGGGGGCTGCGATTTGGAATTTACGCAAACTAATGTGCCTACAGAAAATTACAAGCAAATAAACCAAGGTTGGATTGACCATTATTTTCACCTAATGGAAGCTTACCTGTTGGTGCAAAAGAAAAGTTAGGTTGCGTCGGCAACTACTTCTTTCACCTCCGGAATCATTCGTTTCATCAGGTTTTCTATTCCTGATTTAAGTGTGATGGTACTTGACGGACAGCCTGAGCAGCTTCCTTGCAGCATCACATTTACTACTCCATCATCATATGATTTAAACTGAATGGCCCCACCATCCATTTCAACGGCAGGTTTTACATAGTTTTCGAGCACCTCTTTTATTTTGGCAATAATAGCCTGTTCGTCGCCCGTAGCCGGAAGAGCAGTTTCGCTCATTTCAATGATTACAGGCCTTCCATCCTGTACATATTTTTTAATAAATGCTTTCAACGACGGAATAATATCTTCCCAAAGCACCTCTGGATGTTTTGTGATAGTGACAAAGTTGTTCATGATAAATACACCTTTCACAAAAGGGAATCCAAACAAGTCAGCTGCCAAAGGGGCATGCTGTGCCGTGTCAATTGTGGGGAAGTCAGCACTTTTGCCTTCATGGAGCATACGATTAACCACAAACTTCATAGTTTCGGGGTTGGGAGTAGCTTCTGTATAAATATCGACTGGCAATTTTGGAGTGTCCATAACAATAAAATTAAATTTAAAACAAAGGTAAACTAGCTAGGCTCAAATATTGGGACTCAAATTTAATTTAGTGCGCCCTTTTGGGAATTTTTTATCCCCTCAGTTTATCTAGAAGTGCATTTAGTTGTTCAATTTCAACTTCGTTTAGAGAGGAAGTAACTTGGTCTAATTCGTTCATTCGAATGTCGGTCTCAGCCAATAAATCCAGCCCTTTTTTAGTAATGGTGATATCAACCACTCGTCTGTCTTGAGCATTGGTAGTGCGGCTTAATAGCCCTGCTGTGTTAAGCCTATCTACAATTCTA
Organism: Chitinophagales bacterium; assembly: GCA_036719905.1. GTDB lineage: Bacteria > Bacteroidota > Bacteroidia > Chitinophagales > CAIODY01 > DAIMNW01. The sequence goes on along the minus strand of DAIMNW010000093.1, from coordinate 7,436 downwards.
GAAGCATCGCTCATTTTGTCCAACATTCGTTCACGAACCAGATTGAGATTGCAAGGGTTGCCATTTTGACCTCTTAAAATGCGAAGTACATTGTGTTGCTGCATTGAAATAGAAAAAGGTTTCAGCACCTCTGCATGCAAATTGGTAAGCCAGGAACTGGTGTACAGTAAATTTACGGCAACCTTGTGTCTGTCATTTCTGAACTTGCTTTTGATGGCATCATCAATTTTCATAAGTGCTAAAGGTGAGTTTGGGTTGCTAAAATATTGAATTTACTATTCTATTTCTTTTTTTTTATTGAAAAGGAAGCTGGCTATTAAAAAAGGAAGCCTGATTATTCAAATAGAATAATCAGGCTTCTCGAGATTTTTAATTCCAGTTAACTTACTTTGCCATTACACACTCAATATTGGCAGTAAGGTTTACTTCATCACCAACTATAGCCCCACCTGCATCAAGCGTAGCACCAAAATTAACACCATAATCTTTACGATTAATTACTCCGGTAACTTTAAATCCTGCACGGGTATTACCATATGGATCTTTGATAGTACCATTATAGCGCACGGTAAGAACTACTGGTTTGGTAACACCATGCATAGTGAAATTACCGGCAAGTTGATAATTTTTACCATCTACTTGTTTGAATCCGGTACTTTTAAAAGTGCAAGTAGGGTATTTTTGAACATCCAAAAAATCGGCACTTTTAATATGAGTATCTCTTTGCTCATTATCTGTATTAATGCTCTTAGCATCAATTGTAAAATCTATTAGTGCGTTCTGAAAGTCGTTTGAGGTAGTAACTACTGAACCATCAAACATTTTAAAACTGCCTTCCACTTCTGATACAACCATGTGTTCAATAGTAAAATTGACACTACTATGGCCTTTGTCCAGTTTCCAGGTGGTTTACGAAAAAAGGTTAAAACAGGTAAAGAAGGTAAAAAGTGATAGAGTAATTTTTTTCATGATGTTGGTTTAGTTTTAATTTTTGACAAAGATAGAACAAATTATCTGTTTCAACATATAATATTAGATGCCGATTAACAACTATCATTTACACGGCTTTTTATTTATGTTTGGTGGCAAATAAAATCTTAAAAATTATGGCAGATATTATTGATTACAAAATTTTTGGGGATGATATGCAAGCTGTTGAAATTGAGCTTGATCCAAACGAATCGGTACGTGCCGAGGTAGGCGCTATGCTGTATATGGAAAATGGAATTCAAATGCAAACAAGTACTGGCGGAGGGCTGTTTGCTGGCTTAAAACGTATGGTTACAGGCGATTCGTTTTTTATTTCCTCGTTTTTGAATAATGGAACTGGTAAACAGCATGTGGCTTTTGCTGCACCTTATCCGGGTAAAATCATTCCTATAGATTTAAAATTATTTGGCAATCAGTTTATTTGCCAAAAAGATGCCTTTTTGTGTGCGGCCCGAGGCATAGAAATAGAAATAGCCTTTACCAAGCGATTTGGAGTAGGGCTCTTTGGTGGTGAAGGGTTTATTTTGCAGCGCTTAACCGGCGATGGGTTGGCTTTTATTCACTCAGGAGGAGCCATCTTACAACGCGATTTGGCGGCAGGTGAAAGCTTACGGGTTGATACCGGATGTTTGGTAGGCATGCAATCTACGGTTGACTATGATATTCAATTTGTTGGCGGATTTAAAAACACCTTGTTTGGTGGCGAAGGTTTGTTCCTGGCTAAACTAACAGGCCCCGGCCATGTATATTTACAAAGTTTACCATTTAGCCGATTTGCCGACAGAATTATTTCTGCCTCACGAGGGGGCCGCGAAGAATCAAGAGAGCTGGCAGGCTTAGGGGGCGGTTTGTTGGGTGGTTTGATAAGTGGGAATGAGTAATACTTTTATATTATGATCCAAAAGATAGAACACCTGGGTATTGCAGTGAAAGACATTTCAACTGCCAATGCACTATATGAACAACTGCTTGGCACCGGCTGTTACAAAACCGAAGAGGTGCAAAGCGAAGGGGTGCTCACTTCATTTTTCAAAACCGGCGAAAGTAAAATTGAACTGCTCCAAGCCACCTCGGCCGATAGCCCTATTGCAAAATTTATTGAAAAAAAGGGAGAAGGTATACACCATATAGCTTTTGCTGTGGATGATATTGTAGCCGAAATGCAGCGATTGAAACTACTTGGTTTTCAGCTCTTGAACGAAACCCCCAAGCCTGGGGCTGATAATAAACTGGTTTGTTTCATTCACCCCAAAACTACGAATGGGGTACTTATTGAGCTTTGTCAGGAGAAGCCTTAATGGCTTAGAAAATCAGTACGAACTCTCAATTTTTACAAAATAAAAAGCCGCTCCATCCTCCTCAAAATGTTGCGGCTTGTAAATCAAACCAATGAAAACTCATTAATTTTATTTGAATGTGGGCACGTTTTATCGACTGCTCACATCAATACTACTCATAAAAACAGGTTGGCCATTGTACATCGTAAACGAGAACAACTGCCCGTTTACTTTCACCTTTACAATGTCGTCATAAGCAAAACCATCATACATCTCCACCGTTGGGTCGTGCTTAGCATATACATATCTGTATCCGCCATCAACCGGTTCAAAATAATAACGGAAGTCGTCTTTTAAAATGCTAACAAGCTGAACGCCTTCCTTTACAGTTTTTCGTGCAGCTCGATCATCGTTCACGTTACTTTTTTCCTTTTTTAACCAAACAATGCTCTTTGGCAATTGA
>DAIMNW010000093.1:0-4696 GCA_036719905.1 Chitinophagales bacterium | reverse complement strand
TGAAGCAAATAAACTACCAGACAGGAGAATACTTACTAGTACTACACCCACAATTAAGAGGGTTTGTGTGAATTTTTTTCTCATTGCTATTTTTTTTCGTTTTAGTTGATGATTTTTCGTTTTTGCATAGGGAAAAATCAATTAGCAATTGATGATACAAATATGGCCTCATTTGCATCACCTTATCAAGTGCGTTAATACGTAATCAATTACACAAAATTACTTGGCTTAACTACGATCGATTACGTATACCCTGAAGTTATATAGGATAGCAATAAGGCTTGGGGCCCTTGTCTATTGCACTTTGTTGCCACTTTCGTCAAAACCTGTTAGCTTTGGCCACCAGTAAACTAATTATGCGCCCTTTTTACCACTTTGGCCGTTATGTATTAATGTTGAGAGCACTTCTTAATAGGCCCGAAAATCCGATGATGTATTGGAAGGAAACCTTAAGACAAATGGTCTCCATGGGTATAGGGTCATTGGGTATTGTGATAATCATTTCCTTCTTTCTGGGTGCTGTTACCACTGTTCAAACAGCCTACCAGCTAGTTTCACCCTTGGTTCCCTTGTATGTGATAAGCTCCATTGTACGAGACTCTGCTATTCTTGAACTCTCTGTAACCGTACTTTGTCTCGTATTGGCAGGTAAAATAGGTAGTAATTTGGCCAGCGAACTGGGTACCATGCGCATAAGCGAACAAATTGACGCCTTGGAAATAATGGGGGTTAACAGTCGAGGGTACCTGATTTTACCCAAAGTATTAGGAGCACTAATGGCTATTCCTACCCTGGTTATTATTTCAATCGGGATAACCATTTGGGGGGGCTACATTATTTCAGGCTTATCAGGTGTATTGCCACCTGAGCAATATTTGTATGGTATTCACGATGATTTTATTCCTTTCAACATTGTTTTTTCCCTAATAAAAGCTATCACTTTTGCGTTCATCATCTCAACGGTATCCTGCTATCATGGTTATTATACCGATGGAGGAGCATTTGAAATTGGAAAAAGCAGCACTCGGGCAGTAGTTTACAGTTGTATCATCATTCTTTTTAGCGATTATCTGCTGGCCGAACTTTTACTCTAATAGTATTCATGATTGAATTAATAAACATACAAAAACGCTTTGGCGACAATGATGTAATCAAGGGGGTTTCGGCAAAATTTGAAGCCGGTAAAACCAACCTGATTATAGGTACAAGTGGCAGCGGAAAAACGGTACTCATAAAGTTGATGGTGGGTTTATTTGAGGCAGATGGGGGTAATATTTTATACGATGATCGAAATTTCTCAACCATGGAAGTAGAGGACAGAAAAGCATTGCGAAAGGAGATGGGAATGTTATTTCAAGGAGGAGCCCTTTTTGATAGTATGAGCGTAGAAGAAAATGTAATGTTTCCGCTCAATATGTTTACAAAAATGAATCGGAAAGAAAAGCTTGAAAGGGTCAATTTTTGCCTCTCAAGGGTTAATCTACAGGGAAAAAACAAACTCTTTCCTGCTGAGATAAGTGGAGGAATGAAAAAAAGAGTGGGTATAGCAAGGGCCATTGTGATGAATCCGAAATACTTGTTCTGCGACGAACCAAATAGCGGATTGGATCCTAAAACTTCGTTGGTGATTGATAATCTGATTAAAGAAATTACCATTGAATTTAATATGACCACCATTATCAATACGCACGATATGAATAGTGTGATGGAAATAGGGGATCATATCATTTTCCTTTGGCAAGGGAAAAAGCACTGGGAAGGTACGAAGGACGAGGTGCTGGGCAGCGACAATAAGGAACTGGATGAATTTATCTTCGCCAGCAAATTCCTCAAAGAAATTAAACATCGAACATTTTAAAATACCCCACCTCATTGTTAAGTTTTCAATACCCTCTTTGGTGGATACTAGTTTGTGTGCTGGCCGGCATAGGCTATGCTGCGGCTTTGTACTATCGAAATACATCGTTTGATGAATCGGTGCCAGTGTTTAAAAAATGGCGATACTTACTTTTTGGGCTTCGAGCCATCTTTGTCACACTGCTAAGCATTTTGCTTCTTACTCCTTTAATTAAGCAGTTTTTTAACCAAACGGAAAAACCCATTATTGTAATAGCTCGTGACAATTCATCATCTATAAAATTGCATGTCTCTAAGGGCGATTCGTTAGCTCTTGTCACCCAATTAGCCACCATTAAAAATGCATTGGAGGACGATTATAATGTGCAGGAGTACACCTTTGGCTCTCATTTGGAACAAAGCGATAAATGGAATTTTGCCGAAAAATCGAGCAATATTTCAGGAGCACTTGAAGAACTCAGTAGCACCTTCAGTAATCAGAATGTGGGTGCTGTAATTTTACCCACCGATGGTATTTATAACGAAGGAAGCAATCCCGTATATGCCCACGGCAATTGGATGGTTCCCATGCTTCCCATTGCTTTGGGTGATACCATGCTATACCGAGATGTGGTTTTACAAAAATTATACTACAATAAAATTTGCTACCTAGGCGATCAACTATCGGTAAAAGCTGACTTGCTGGCCAATGCCTGCAGCGGCGAACAGGTAACGGTAGAAGCTCAAGAAATTGATAAAGATGGAAAGTCGCAGAGCTTATTTTCAAAGATGATCAAAATAGGCTCGGGCAAGTTCAACACCTCTTTCGATTTTATCTTGAGTGGACAGGTGGCCGGGGTGCATCACTATAGGGTAAGTGCCACTGCGCTGAAAAATGAAATCACCACGGCCAATAATGTGCTCGACTTTTATGTAGAAGTGCTTACCGCCCGGCAAAAGATATTACTGCTGGCTCATGCTCCCCATCCTGACTTAGCAGCCATTAAAGAGTTGATTGAAGAAAACAATAATTATGAATGTACCATTGCATTTGCCGAAAATTTTTCAGCCAACTTGAATGAATACAGCCTTATTATATTGCATCAGTTACCATCCAACTATTACCCATCGGCAGTTTTTCAGGCGGCAAAAGCCGGCCATATACCGTTGATGTACATTCTTGGGCAATCGACATCGTTAGCTTCATTTAATCAGGTACAGCAGGTGGTACAAATAAATGGCAATGGTGCCGACAACGAAGTTCAGGCCGCTATCAACAAAGATTTTAGTGCCTTTACTACCGATGATGCTTTTCAAAAAGCGATAGAGGAAATGCCTCCTTTGCACTCTCCTTTTGGCACTTACAAATTATCTCCTACAGCCACCATTTTAGCCTGGCAAAAGGTTGGAAACACCAAAACCTCACTGCCATTAATTGCGCTTGGCAATTCATCGGAAGACAAATCGGCTGTAGTATGTGGCGAAGGCTTTTGGCGTTGGAAATTTTATGAATATCAGCAACATCAAAACCATACCCAAACGGCCGAACTGCTCAATAAACTGATACAATACCTTATTGTGAAGCAAGACCGTAAACAATTTAAAGCGTATCCTCTTAAAAACATTTTTAATGAAAATGAATCTATCAATTTTGAAGCTACACTTTACAATCAGAATTATGAATTTGTGAGCACGCCCGATGTGAGCATAGCCATCACCAACAAGGAAGGGAAAAACTACAACTATACCTTCTCTAAAAACGATCGTTCGTACTCGTTGAATGTTGGCGGATTGCCGGTTGGCAATTACGCCTACAAAGCCAAAACTTTTTTTAACGAAAAAAACTTAGAAGCCTCTGGAGTGTTTGCTGTGGCACCGTTTCAGTTAGAGGCTAGCCAACCCACCGCCGATCACGAAATGTTGAGCTTGCTGGCTCAAAAAACGGGTGGCAAAATGTTTTATCCGGCTCAGGCCGATTCGGTGGTAAGTTGGATTAAAAGGTCTGAAACCATTAAGCCTGTTGTATACAGTAGTCATCGCACCACTCCCATTTTAAACTTGAAATGGATATTTTTTCTACTGCTTTTGTTGCTGAGTGGCGAATGGTTTATAAGAAAATGGCAAGGAGAATATTAATTCTTTAGCGCAAGTCAACCACTTCTATACCCGGATTTTTCTTGGGATCGAACGAAAAATAAGCCTCATCAAAACCCGGATTGGGGGTAAACTGGGCTATTTCGTAGGTATATCGGTTGCCGTTTTTGTCAAATATTTTGGTTCGGATTATACTACTGCTCGATTTATCGATAAACAGTTTAATTTTATAGTAACTCTTGGCTTTATCTAATGGTGCTAAATCTATCACCTGGATAGGTTTACCATTTTCAGTAACTAATTCGGCCATTACATAGGAAAAACCCGATTCGTACATCGTAAATATTTTGTTGGGGCTAATGCTTTTATTGTCGGGTTCATAATCGCTCACCTGCACCTCTTTGGCATCCTTCATTAGGGTCCAAACGGTTTTATTATCACACGTAATTTCTTGATTTTCAAGCACTACCTTGTATTTCGGACCTTTGAGGGACAAAGTTCCTGTTTTGGTTTCTTTCACTTTATTGGCCGTGTTCTCAATCATGAGCTTGAAGCTGGCCTTTACCGAAGAAAGCGATTTGTATTTTTTGCTCACCGCATCAAGCAAAGCTTTCGCATTGGGGTCATTAGCAGTGCCGGTTGGTAAGGCTTTAGGGCCTTGAGCCAGTAAAATAATTGAACTAAATAGAAAAGAAAAAAGCAAAGGGAAAAACTTCATTATATGATTATTTTGAAAGGGTAAAATTAAGAATATATCAGAAAAGCG
>DAIMNW010000092.1:0-8825 GCA_036719905.1 Chitinophagales bacterium | reverse complement strand
ATGTTTATCTCTTCAGCGGTTATGTCCACACTTTATTTTGGAGGTTATAATATTCCATTTATTAGCCATTTAGGGCTATCACACAATTTGGAAACCCTATTAGGCACTGCCTTCCTTTTTGGTAAAATATTCTTCTTCATATTTTTCTTTATGTGGGTGCGCTGGACATTGCCTCGTTTCCGCTATGATCAACTGATGAATTTGGGATGGAAAATTTTAATTCCATTAGCATTGGCAAATCTGGTAATAACCGGTGGAGTTATTCTTTGGTTGGGTAAATAGATTGTTCCGAAACAATCATCAATACTTCAATTTTAGTTAAATAAAAAAGCCTGTTCTAAGAACAGGCTTTTTTATTATGAATGCTTAGGTAAAGTTGCAATCTTAATAATTTACAGTCCAATTAGTCTACCTAATCAACATGAAATTTCCTTTCAAATCACGGAATACTTTACGGGCATCTTTGGCATGTACCACGTAAACATAGGTTCCGGCTTCCTGAGGCACCCCTTTGTAGGTGCCATCCCATCCTACTTTCACATCATCGGTGCTGAATATTTTTTCACCCCAACGATTATAAATGTTGAAGTAGTAGAGCTTGCTAATTTTTCTTGATAGAAGAATATAAATATCATTTTCTCCATCGCCATTAGGTGTAAATGCATTTGGCAAAACGATAAACGGCGAATCATCTACATGCACAATAATTGTATCCTTATCCTCACAGCCATAAACATCTATCAAGGTAAAAACGAATTGTGTTGTGGTATCTGGAAAAGCTGTCGTAATAAGTGCCGTGCTATCGGTTACCCATTGACCTGGAGACCAGTGGAAGGTAGAACTTCCTACAGGCAAACTGGCGCTAGCGTTTAGTTCAGTACTATCGCCATAGAAAATAAATAAATCGGGGCCAACATCGGCATGAGGGGCACCCCAAACCGGTGTGTTCACCACATGGTGTGCGGTATCAAAACATCCGTTGGTATCAGTCACAATCACTGAAAGGGCCGTGTCAATGCCACCTGTAACAAAAGTAGAATCGGTTGTGCTACCATTGCTCCAAAGATAGGATGCGCCGGGTGCTCCTGAAAGCTGAACCTTAACTACTGCTACAGCACCTAAACAGATAACCTGATCTTTGATAAAAGCATTTGGACGAGGATGTACTGTGATATTACTTGTAAAGGCAGCTGAGGTGCAACCATCTTGTGTCACGGTTAGTGAAGCCGGGTAAGTTTGTGTATTTACAGTTGGATTATTATAAAATACGGTGTGTGGCCCTAATGTAGAGGCTGTGGCCGGTAAGCCGGCGGTGAATGACCAGTTATAGGTTACAACTCCGCCTGCTGCATTGGTAGTGCTGGTGGAAGTAAAGGTAGCGGTTTGATCACTACAGATTGGATTGGGGGATGCTACAAAGTTAGCCACCGGTATCGGATAAATAAAAATCGAATCAGAATACACAACAGGGCAAGAGAAGGTAGGCCCCACACTTACCGTAAGGTGAACGACATACCAACCGGGGTTAGTCACAGTTATGGTATGCGGCCCAATTGTATTTGCAATTTGCACATTGCTTTTATCCTTCCAAATAAAATTAACATTTGGTACTGCACCCGAATTGCCTGTGTAGGTAACTGTAAGATTATCGCCAACGCAATGAGGGGTATTCATGGTAAACGAACTCTGCAATGCCGGGCTAGATTGTACTTGCTGAGTGTCAGCGTTAAAACAACCATTATCATTAATATTCAAAATGACATTATGAATGCCTGGTACTGCCCAACTAACAGTATGTGGACCTTGAGTGGTACCACCTGGAACAGCTGTGCCACCAGCCCAGTTCCAATTGTAAACTGCTGAACCGGTAGCCGTTCCGGTAAAAGTAGCAGTAGAATTATTAGTGCCACAAACAACCGTAGGGCTCAGAGTAAATGACGCGACTGGCACCGGATAAAGCATAATCGTATCCTTTGTAATAGACGGGCAGATATGATTAGGAGCCACATCTGTCTGAAGGGTGACAATATGCATACCGGTTGTGTTGTAAACTATTTTGATAGAAGTACCAGAACCAATTTGCACACCACCGGGAGAACTCCAGTTAAAAGTAATGTTTGGAACGCTACCTGAGGTGCCGGTGTATGTAACTACAACTGTATCGCCAAGACAATGAGCTGTGTTAAAACTGAAATTAGAGGTGAGCTGAGGAATCACATTTACCACTCCGGAATCACTGGTACTGCAAATTCCATTTTGAACAGTAAGATGAACTGTGTGCAAACCTGGCGTTGACCAGTTAACATTGTGAGGTCCGGCTGAATTTCCACCCGGTGTTGCATTGCCCCCATTCCAGTTCCACGTATAAGAACTTGAGGCATTGCCTGTGCCGGTATAAGTGATGAGAGAATTAGAGTTTAAGCAAACCGGCGATATAGTTGTAAAACTAGAGGTTGGGGTAAATAAAATGGTGGCCGTATCGGTAGTGGTGGATGGGCAAATATGATTTACGCCAACGCTTGTGGTCAACGTGAATATATGCTGACCTGAAGTACCGTAAAGCACGAAGATATTTGGCCCTGTTCCAGTTTGTGTGCCACCTGGGGTATTCCATACATAATTTAAATTAGGTACGCTACCTGAGGTGCCTGTATAATTTAGGAATAACGTATCGCCAATGCAGTGAGGATTATTCATGCTAAAATTACTAGTTAATGCCGGAACCACTTGAACAGCTTGAGAATCGGTTTTACTACAGAAACCATTATTAGTAGCTGTAAGATAAATTACATGAATGCCACTCGTAGCCCAGTTTACAGTATGTGGCCCAACCAGCGTTCCGCCAGGTGTAGCTGTGCCACCGGCAAAATTCCAAGAATAGGCCGTGTTAGGGGCCGAACCATTGCCGGTATAAGTTACTGTCGAACTATTAGCCAAACAAATTGGCGATGTGGCGGTAAATGAAGCTGTTGGGTATGTGAACAAACGAATTGAATCGGTGGTGGTCGACGGGCAGATATGTGCAGGGCCAACGTCAGTAGTTAGTGAGAACACGTGCCAACCAGCAGTAGGATAAACGACTTTTATTGTCTGACCCGAACCTATTTGAGTGCCGCCCGGTGTATTCCAAACAAAATTAATTCCCGGAACTCCAGATGAGCTACCAGTATAAGTGAGGGTCAAAGTATCACCCAAACAATGAGGACTATTCTTTGAGAAGGTAGATGTAAGTTGGGGCACCACCTGGATATGCTGCGAATCAATTACCGAAACACAACCACCCTGATTAACGGTAAGCTTAATGGTCTTCATACCCGGAGTAGAAAAGCTAACATTGTGAGGCCCTATAACAGTTCCTCCCGGATTAGCTGTGCCGCCACCAAAGTTCCAGTTGAATATTGACGATGCTAAGCCATTACCGGTATAGGTAACCACAGAATTCGCATTTAAGCAAACCGGCGATGTTACGGTAAATGTTGGGGTTGGCGAAGGTGGAAAACTGATGTACACAGTATCCTTACCAAAACATCCATTGGCCGCAGTAGCTGTAACTATGATGGTATCTATATTAGTTACCGTTAGAACTGGATTTTGACAGGAAGTACAAGTCAAACTATTTCCATTCATAGAAACCCATGAATAACTGATAGCCCCATAGGCGGTGCAATGCAGTTGAACGGTGTTACCCGGACAAACTGCCGTATCGTTGTTAGCATATGGAGAAAGATGATTGGCAACAGTAGCCACTATGGTATCATTCTTCGGGCAGTAATAAGGCGAATTGATGGTCACCACATAGGTTGTAGTTACACTTGGCACCACTTGCAAGCTGGGTTGATTTGGATAAACAGCAGCTGGCGTTGAACTCCATTGATAGAACGAAGTGGGTACCACATTGTTTCTATCACATACAAAAAACCTGCAATTGGGTCTGGAAGTACTTTGACCAAAAGTATTAGGAGCTGCGGCAGGTGCTACACAGCCGGCAGGTCCCGAGCCACTGCTATTGTAAGAATAAAGAACAGTATTAGCCGTTGTGGTTGTTCGTTCTACCTCATCATCATTATTTGAATTTGAATTGCTATAACAAATTTCAATCAAAACATCATTTACCCCATCCCAATCATATTTATTGGCCAAAGTGAATGTATTCCACCCACTAGTGGAAACATAGTTGGCATTAGAATATACCTGTGTAAGGCCGCCTACAAAGGAACTCGGCATGGCAGAGGCCGGCGGATAACACCCCATTGAAATAGTCAAATTGGTGTAGTGAGCACCATTGCTGTGATTAACAATATTGTAAGCTAATTTAGAGATGGTTACGGGATGTGCAGCATTATTGGTAACCACGGCAGCCATTTCAGTAGCTTTGTATCGCATCAACATCCTACTATTGAGCTCACTATATCTGAATGGTGTTACCTGAGGATTATTTGTAACCGTTCCATTTCCCAGAACGAATGTGTAAGGAGTTGTACAAGCACTTCCATTGGTTCCACACACAGCATTAGAATAACCAGCCAACAGTGCATTCAATTGCAGGGTATCAATATTGCATAAGAAGGTGGTGTCTAAAGTTGCCACTAGGTTTTGTGTTGGCTTAACCACCTGAATATAGTTTTTGGTAAATGTGCAACCGTTGTCGTTTGCTACAACTGTATAGGTGGTGGTGGTAGAAGGACTTATGGGCAAGGCAGAACCTGTACCAGTTGTTCCTGTAGGATTAGAAGTCCAGGAATAAGTAGTAGAAGGCGAAATGTAGTTTACACAAGCTTTAAAAACAATATCCGGTCTATCGGCACTGGTTGCTACCTGCGTAGATCCTGAACCCGGATATAAAGTGGCACAACCGGCCAATGGATCATTATCACTTCTAGCATAAACACAAAGATTTTGATTAGGTGGATTAAGTGAACGCTTGGTTCTATCACTACCCGAATTATTATTAGAACCATTGTCATAACATGTCTCTACTAAAAGATTAGAGACACCATCCCAACTGTACGGCGTATTGAGATGAAACAAATTGGCGCCTACTACTGTGTTATAATTGGTAGAATAATAAACCAGTGTTTTGGGGGTTACTTTGTCCAAAGTGTTTGTGGCAAACGAGTCGTAATTGACACATGCCATTTTAATACTGTATCCTTGATAAGGAATGTTACTATTTTTATTTGTTACATCAAATATTACATCGCTGATGGTGCCGGCTTGCATTCCCATAGCATGCAACTCACTGGCCAGATAGAGCATTTGAATTCGAGCTTCGGTTCTTGAGCCCATAAAAGGACTTGGTGTTCCGTTGACATTGGGTGAATTGTCGGTTCCAATAACATACGATGGCGGATTACTGCAAGTAAATGGACTTGGGCCACAATTGGCCGGACTGCTGAAAGTGCTCAAAGTATCCGGCGTATTAGGACAAACTGGTGACGAGCCTGTGACCCCTATAGCTGGAGTAATCCCTTTCACATAGATGGCTACATAGTCATGCGCCCAACAAGAGGTATCGTTGCTTGGTGGTGGTTGAATATCGTAAGTTATATAATGTAGTCCTGGTTTGGTAAAAGTTACTTTGATGGGCAATGTGGAATTTAATGAACCACTAACCAAATAGGTGGATGTATCAAGGGTGTAATAATTAGTAAAACCAGAAGGTATAGGTCCTGTAATTAAGAGGTAAACAGAAGTTGTGTCGTTAGGGCCACAAATGGTGTCTTTAGTAACCGCCATACTAAGTGGAGGCGGCGGCTGATTAATGTGTATGAGTTTACAAACGGTATCGGAGGCACAGCCCACACTATTTTTTACCCCCAAACAAACTGTATAATTTCCATATTGATAATAAATATGAGTTGGATTTTTAATGGTGTCTGTATTCGGATTGATAATGCTAATACTTGATGGCACATCGCCAAAATTCCATAGCCAATTACTAATATATGTTCCGTTTGTATTGGAATAACTGGAATCACTCAACTGTACAACACTGCCAGCACAATAATTATCAGGTAATCCAAAATTAGCCGTCGGATTTTGTTGAGGAGTAAGTAAAGTCCAGATAGTATCGGCGCAGCCAAAACCAGGATATGGGAAAATAGCCAATGCATACCACGTGGGAACGGTAGGTGCAGGATGAATGAGCAAATCAGCAACAGTATCAATCACTGTTGTAAGCGAAGAATCCATCCAAACGTAATGCTGAAAACTTGGCGGTGCATGAAGCACAGCTTGCGTATCACCAGGGCAGAACTGTGGGGTAATGGCATTGGTTCCGCAGCCTGAATTTACATCTACATACCCATATCCAAAATGTCCACCCAGGGTACAGTCGTGAGTGGTAAATTCTAGCACCATGGTTTTATTAGCCAGCCCTTTAAAGTTAATATAGGCAGGCGTCCAGGGTTTATAGTAAATGGTATCGCCGTTGCTTTGAAAAATACTCGACGTTAAAAATCCAGGTAAGCCGGCAGTTGCAGTATAATCAAAAGTGGCACATGGTACATTAAGTCCTGTGGCACTATCATAAATAGTTACCGTAAATTTGGGCTGTTGGTAGGGTTGATGAGGAGGATTTTCGAACACAACAGCGTATTGATACAAGATATTCCAGTTAGGTACGTTGGGCACATGAATGTAATAGCGCATTCGTTCGGCTTGGGCGCCTGTAGAATCGTTACCCAATTTCACCGAGAAGCCACTACCATTTGGACAAACAACAGGAAAATTGCCATAAGGATCGAGGCCACCCACACCATTGTAGCTGGTGGGTGTCATTGTATGTCGATTGGTAACTGCTGTTACAGGAGTAGAAGGTATCATGGAGTCAACTCCTAAAGAAGTTACTACCCCTTTAAAGCATTGCCAATGGTTAAATGTTCCTTGTTCAAAATCGATATTGGGTGGACAGGAATTAGTTTGCGAAAAAGCAGAATTATTTACTAAAAAAAAAACAATAGCAAGCAAGCTGAAAAAACGAAAGTAGCTTTGCATGTTCTTTATGGAGATAACCATTGATGTATAAATTTTAAGTAGGAATCAGCAGATAGAATTTGGTGAAAAATAACTGATTTCGGCATAAATATCAAACAGAAAAACAGCCAATTCTTCCTTAAATGATTTTGATAATATTCGCTTAACATTAGCATCCAACATGGATGTCCCTGATACAAGAACAATTCATTCAGGAATAGCATTCATCAGAATTCGCTGTACATTTGTTGCATGTATAATTTTGTTGATACGCATGCTCATCTATATGAAGCGGCATTTAGCCAAGATTTGAACGAAACCCTTAATAGAGCGCTCAACGAAGGGGTCCAAAAGATATTGATTCAGAATGTGGATAGCACTACTATCGATGGGGTTTTACGGTTGGAAAAAGAGTTTCCTCAAACATGTTTTGCCACTATGGGGCTGCATCCGTGTTCGGTTAAGGAGAATTACCTCGACGAACTCAAACTGGTCGAAGATTGGTGGCAGCAAAGAAATTTTTGGGCAGTTGGCGAAATTGGACTCGATTACTATTGGGACCTCACCTTCAAAAATCAACAGTTAGAGGCCTTCCGTCATCAAATTAGGTTGGCTAAATCAGTAAAGCGACCCATCATCATACACTGTCGAGAATCATTTGAGGATAGCTTAAGGATTGTAAAAGAGGAGCAGGATGGCAATTTAAAGGGTATATTTCATTGCTTTGGAGGTACAGTAGCTGAAGCTAGGCAGGCAATTGAAGTAGGTTTTCTGCTTGGCATTGGAGGTGTGCTCACCTATAAAAAAAGTGGTTTAGCAGAAGTTATCAAAGAGATTGATTTGCAGCATCTTGTGCTCGAGACCGATGCGCCTTACCTCTCCCCTGTTCCTTACCGAGGCAAGCGAAATGAGAGCAGCTACATACGTTACATTGCAACCCAATTGGCCGAAATCAAACAATGTGCATTAGATGAAGTGGCCAGCAAAACAAGCCTTAACGCCGCCAATTTACTTGGCTGGTAAGCATTGCTATTATTTCATTAAATACATTTTACCAAAACCACTTTTAAAGTACTTATCTGCTGCATTGGCGTATTTATCCATTTTGGTACCATTCAAATTGGCAACTACCCTATATAAATAAACCCCGTTGGCTAACCTAGAACCAAATTGGTCGGTTCCGTCCCAGGCATATTCTGAAATATTGCGCCCAATATGCATACCCATGCCTAATTCAGCCATAGTTAATTCTCGAACTACAATTCCGGTAACCGTCATTATTTGAATTTTAAAATAGGTCGGCACTTCACTACCTGTTACCGTAAATACAAATTTAGTTTGGGTGGTAAACGGATTGGGGTAATTAACCACATTACTTATCATGGGTTTGTTGATTACCTGGAAACTGATATCGTAATCCAATTTCCCTGCAGCGTTAAAAGATTTATCCTGACCCTGTACACGTAAATGGTAAATACCATCTACGCTCAGTGTAGGATCAAATTCAATGGTGGCCATATTATTTTTTTTAGCATCGGACGCTGGATTAAATTTGATATTTGAGTTAGCTATAGTTTGCTGAATATAATTATCCGATCCAGGATTTTTTAGCGATACCTTAAGCAGTCCAATGCTGTCCAAGGCCAAATATTTATTCTCATCTTTTAATTTTATTAAAATATGTGGCTTGGCCGAAACAATGTCCCCGTCTATAATGTGCAGCCCGTCGAAGCTCACATCTAGCAGTGGATTGAGGTAATCTCGATTGACAAAAAATTTCTGATAGCCAAGATTATTGTAATGGAATTGCTCAGTTTGATGTTTAACGTTGAAAGGGTTTACATCAATAT
>DAIMNW010000091.1:0-8837 GCA_036719905.1 Chitinophagales bacterium | reverse complement strand
CTATTGAAACTATTAAATTCAGCATCATTAAATAATAGTAAACAATCGGGGCAGAGCCCTAATAGCTCCGTCCCGATTTACTTTAAATACAAATGAAAAAACATATTATCATACTGATGTTAGCATTTGGGGTGGTAGGTAACGCAACTGCCCAAAATTTAATTAAGAATCCAAGTTTTGAAAGGTATTGGGGGATTTGCCCAGCCCAGTTAGCCACTAATTTTTCATATTGTGGTTTTGATTCAATGTGCCAGGCAGACTGTTACTTAAGTGATTGGGTTTTTCTTAGAGGTTCATTCGACCTTTATTCAATTATTTATCCAAATTCCACTTCAAGTCATGGTTTCCCAGGTAACCTTTGCTCAACATATACATATCCTCATACCGATTCTGTGGCTGTAGGGGGAGGGGGGTATATTGGTTCATTACCCAATGAAAGGGAGTTGATAGAGGGTAGGTTACTTCATCCATTAATTGCAGGGCACAGATATAAGTACGGCATGTATGTTCAATTAGCAGACACTACTTATTTTATAAACGCAGGTGCAATAGTTGGTATCAATAGCTTTTGTGCTTTGTTTACGGATACAATTTTAAAGAATAATGCTAATTTTCCATATTGGAACTATACCCCACAAATACAAATAGACCAAATGGTAACTGATACACAACATTGGGTGCTGCTAACAGATACGTTTACCGCGGCAGGTGGTGAACGCTATGTAAGCTTTGGAAATTTTAAAACAGATGCACAAATACAAATTCAATTGGTGGATAGTTTTAATAGTAACCCAGGTATTGCTTATTACTTTTATGATGATGTGAGTTTGGTAGATTTGGATGCAGTTGGGGGAACGGAATTAGGAATTAAGAATGATGAATTAAGAATAAGCCCAAATCCAGTGGGAGATAATTTGAAAATTAGTGGATTTGAAAATTTGAAAATGGTGGAGGTAATGGATGTGTTGGGGCGAAGGCAAAAAGACCTCACCCTAACCCACTCTACAGGAGAGGGAACTGCTACGCTAGATTTGAGTGGGCTTTGTAAGGGGTTGTATTTTATAAAAGCAATGGGTGCAAAAGGCAAGTGCTATTATGCTAAGTTTATCAAACAATAAATAATATTTTATGCAAGCCTTTGCACAAGACCAAAATACCCGACCCATAGGCTATTTTTATCAATTTGAAACAGAAATAGCTGCAGCATTTGATAGCAGCCTGAATGCGCTGGATGATAGTAGCCGTGCAGAAATTAGTTAGAACCTTCACTACTTATAATTTTATTGAAATTACCAATTTCTGGCAAGGAGTTATTTTATAAGTATGCCATAACAGTTTAATGACAAGACCATTCGAGCAGCATCCTCAAAATTTTCATTAATTTTACCTTATGCAGGTAGTTCACCGTATTGTTTTCATAGTAAGTTGGTTAAGCTTGAAAATGGCCACTGCTCAACATTTGCCGGCCAACCTTATGGCCGAAAATTGGCAGCAAGAATTAATCAAAGCAGAGCAATTACAATTTTCATCGTTACAGAAAAATTCGCCGGGCACCCATGTGCCTGATAATTATAATCTGGTGTATGAACGCTTGCAGTTCAGGCTAGACCCCAATATTGATTCCATTTCAGGCAGCATCGATTTTTATTTCTATCCGGGAATAATTTTCCGTAACATGATTTTCGATTGCAGCGATTCGCTTACAGTAGATAGTGTTATCTATCATAATCAGCCCATGGCATTTAGCCGCGATACGCCCGACATTCTAAACATTCAATTTCCCCAAGCCATTACTAATGGTATTTTAGATTCCATAAAGATCGTTTACCACGGAAGTCCGCTCCATGGCCCGGGTTTTGGGGCTTTTGTTCAAAGTACTCATGCAGGTCATGGCATTATCTGGACATTAAGCGAACCCTACGGCGCCAAAAACTGGATGCCTTGCAAGCAATCATTAAACGATAAGATTGACAGCCTCGATATTTTCATCACCTGCCCCGATTCGTTCAGCACGGCTTCAAATGGCATTTTAGTACATCAAACTCATTTAGGCAATAAAGCCATTTATCATTGGAAACATAGGTACCCGATTGCCACCTACCTGATAGCACTGGCTTGCACCAATTATTCGCAGTACTATGATTATTATAAAAATATGGATGGCGATACCTTGCCAATAATGAACCTTGTTTACCCGGAATATGAATCAGTATTCAGAGAAGGAAGCGCCCGAATGCTGCCCGTAATGAAATTTTATGAAGAAAAATTTGGCGTTTACCCATTTACGAAAGAAAAGTACGGTCATGCTCAGTTTGGCTGGGGTGGGGGAATGGAACATCAAACACACACCTTTGTGGCCGGTTATAATTACGGCTTGCTAAATCATGAATTGGCTCATCAGTGGTTTGGCGATAAAGTTACCTGCCCGTCATGGAGCCAAATATGGTTAAATGAAAGTTTTGCCACCTACTGCGCTGCACTTGCCGACCTCTATGTAGCACATGACACTGCAACATGGGAGGCCTTTAAATATAAAGCAGTAGTGGATGTTTTAGATCATGAGAACGGAAGTGTTTTTGTTTACGACACTACTGATGTAGCCAGAATTTTTAGCGGACGATTTAGCTATGGCAAAGGAGCTATGGTGCTTCATCAGCTTCGAACATTGATGGGCGATGAAAAGTTTTTTAGAGCCATTAAAAATTACTTGGAAGATGCTAGTTGTGAGTATAAGTTTGGCAGTACAAAACTGCTGCAACAATACTTTGAATTACAATACGGGTCGTCTCTCGAAACGTATTTTCAGCAATGGATTTATGAAAAAGATTACCCGAATTACGACATAAAGTGGTGGCAAAATGAGAACTGGGAAGTAGTTATACAGGTGCAACAATTTTCCCAATCAAAAACTGGCGTTTATCAACTACATGTTTTTCTTAATTTAGAATATTGGGATGATTTAGGTAAACATGATAGCCTGCTCCAGGTTCCTATTACAGAAGCAATACAACGGATTCGTTTGCCATTTTATCATCGTGTAGGTGCCGTAGTATTTAATCCAGGGTTCAATTTTATTGCTCGTGGTACAGTGAAGAAAGACGTGCTGGTTGATTACCATTTTGGTACCGAGTTAATTCAGGTAACCCCTCAACCGGCACAGAATGAACTCCAACTCATTTCCAATACTTTAGATTGCCGGAACTATATTGTTCGCGATTATACAGGAAGAATAATTATCGACAATACGAAACTCGGATTTTATCCACAATTTCTGAATGGCCCATACCGAACAAATATTGATATTTCTAAATTAGCTGCTGGGTACTATTTTGTCGAGGTGATGAACACCCCCATTCGATTTAGAAAGCAATTCATAAAACAGTAAAGCCCATATTGAGTAAGGGATTACCGAAAAATGTCTACGCAAAATCCACTAGTAATTGGTAATTAGCTAATGCTACATTTGTAAACCAATAATGTGAATCTATTAGACTTGTTTTTTGCCATGCCATTTAGAGATCTTTGGGAGATTGCAAGTTATTCTGAAATTAGTTTAAAAAAAATTACCACTTTATACTGCTATTGATTACTTTTGCCCAAAATTGTTTAATCCTCACCATATAAAAATGAAATATCTCTTACCACTTTTCTCCGCCTTAACGCTCTTAACCTTTGGTTCTCAAAACGAGTTACTTGCGCAAAAACCATACAAAGGAACCTCGATTACCATCAGTGCTGGGGTTACCTCACCATATACCGATATCAGACAGCACCAATTTTATCGAAGTATGCGTAGTGCTAATGAAAATCAGCCTGTTGTGGGTATTGTTGGCAAGCAAATGATCAACCATGTATTCGGCTTTACAGCTGATGCTCATATTGGTACGCTACAAGGATGTGCTCGAAATGTTACTCCGCTTAACCGCAAAACTGACCATTTCACAGAGGATGTTATGATTTCTCAGCGTTTAGGATTCAGTAATCCTGTTAAATTTAGAACCAATTTTAAAGATGCTGCAATAAGTCTCTATACCAATTGGACTAATTTGGGGATGTATATCAACTCAGCAAATATGAAAAACGATAAGCCTCGTAAATATGCTATTTATTCTAGCATGGGTATTGGAATGATTAATTATGGCGATAAAACTAAAAAAGAAGTGAGTGCCCTCTATTCCAATATGCCGGTGCCTGCTTCAGAGATTTATTATCTGCACGGCGACGTTGGTAATACAACCGAAACTATGTTCCCAGTTGCCATTGGAGCTAAATACAGGGTAGCAAAAGCTGTTGACCTTGGTCTAGAATATAGCCACCGATTTGTTATGAATGACAAATTGGATGGGGTGATAAATAATTCGTTTGTTGCCAATCCAAAAGTAAGTAACAAGTACGCACTTGCGAATACTCGTTGGCAAGGTGGAAATGATGCTTATGCGCTCTGGACTCTTAATTTAACGTATAATATCAATGGCGAAAAGCCAGGAGCTATGGTTCTAGAATGGACCAATCCAATGGAAGTGATGTTGAAGAGTATGGATTCGGAAATGGCAAAGATGCACAGCTTGATGAACGATAGCGATAAAGACGGTGTTTCTGACTTGTTCGACAAAGAACCTAACACTCCAGCCGGTGTAAAAGTGGATGGTTCTGGAACAGCTTTAGATGTTGATTATGATGGAGTTGCAGACTTTAAAGATGATGAATTGTATTCGCCTAAGGGTTCAACAGTTAACGAAGTTGGTGTGGCTGCTGATGGCGATGAAGATGGTGTTCCAGATGTTAAAGATATGGAGCCTAATTCTTCTAAAAATGCTTTGGTTAATTTTAGAGGTGTTACAATTGGTGGACGTTCAGAAACAAAATCTACAGAAGGAAAAACAGTATTTGTTTTCCCTGCTGTTTACTTTGACTTGAACTCTGATGTAGTTAAGCCAATGTATCATGATCAACTGGCTGACGTTGCTAGAAACATGATTAAGTATCCAGAGTTAAAAATCAACATTTTTGGTAATGCTGATACTCGTGGTAGCGATAAATTCAATGAAAGCTTAGGTAAGCGTCGTGCAGAAAACGTTGCGGCATATATTCGTAAAAACTTTAACATTGATGCAAGTAAAATCTTGATGATTGAATCTTATGGAAAATCACGTCCGATTTCTACACTGCACACTCCTAACCGTCGTGTGGATATTATGATGGCCGATTAATAAAAAAATAATTTTCTAACCTGTTAATATTGTAAAAAAAAACAAATCATGCTTAAAACCAAAATTGCGCTTTTTATCATTGCACTAACCATTAGTTTAGGCAGCTTCGCTCAAACTAAGTCAGCAAGTAATTCGGGCGCCAAAACCTCTGAGCCATCTGCTACATTATATAGTGGTTGGTCAGCTACAGTCCGCTTGGGACTTAATCAACCCTATACAGATGTCAACCAATATCAACTTGGTAAGATTATGAAAAACACCGCTTGGGCAAAAAACGAAAATCGTCCAAGTTTCACTATTGGTGTTCAGAAAATGATGAGTAATATTGTTGGTATTCAGGGCAATTTACGCTTTGGTAGCTTGCAAGGAACTAGTCGAATCAATTCAACTACTGAAGATAGATTTTACTTTAATCAGTTAGCTGCTCAGTTTCCGGCTCTATTTGTGAAAAACAATCCAATTTACTTCAAAACTTCGATAAAACAAGCTGATCTTGACCTTTACGTTGATTGGACAAATTTGGGTTATTCGTTGATGACTTCTCGTAAAGGAGGTTCTTACAAAAGAAAATTAGCCGTTTATACCTACTTGGGAATAGGGATGTTAAGTTTTGACTCTAAAATTAAAACCACTCGAACCGATTCGGCTTTCACATATTATCTTCAAGGTGTGAGCGGAAAAGCAAACGAGGTGGTTATTCCATTGGCTATAGGCGCTAAGTATAAATTGAATAATAAAATTAATCTTGGTGTTGAATACGCTTTACATAATGTACTTTCTGATAAACTGGATGGTTTAGTTACGAATGCAACTGGCTTACATCAACATGCCGGAGTTTATGATAAATATGGCACCCCATCAGCAACATTAACTTATAATTTTGTTGGTGAAGATCCGGCAGCTGAGAATATTGAGTGGGCGAATCCATACGATGAAAGAATTGCCAATATGAAAGATATTGACACTAAGGCATTATTCGCTGATGAAGATGCCGACGGAGTTATTGATTTGATGGATAAAGAGCCTTCAACACCTAATGGTTGTAGAGTGGATGGTGCCGGTCGTGCTCTGGACACCGATGGCGATGGAGTAATTGACTGTAAAGATCGTGAAAGATTATCTCCTTCAGGTTATCCAGTTGATCAGTTTGGTGTTGCTCAAATTCCTGATACTGATGGTGATGGAGTTGCTGATAACATTGATTGGGAGATTAACTCACCTGCAGGTTGCAAAGTGGATGCTCATGGTATTTGTCCTGTAAAAACTAAAACGGACGCTGGTTTAGGTACTTACCTGCCAACGGTTTATTTTGACACTGACAAGTACAACATCAAACGTCAATTTACAACTGATTTGGATTTAGCTGTTCTTACCCTTAAAACTCACCCAGATATGAGAGTGAACGTGATTGGTAATACTGATAAGCACCATACTGATGAATATAATGATAAATTAGGTATGCGTCGTGCACAGTCTGTAGCTTCATACTTGATGAGCCATGGAATATCTAAAGATAGAATGGTACTTAAGTCTAATGGTAAACGAAATCCAGTATCTGATAAGGATGAGTTAAACCGTAGAACTGAAATATCTGTTATTTCTCAATAAAAATAAAGTAATAAAACTCAAAAAAGGCTCCGGTGTACCGGGGCCTTTTTTTTGCATGCTTTCGATGGTTGTAATCGAAAGAGCAAGCCTCAAGACTTAATTATATCCAATATGGAGACACCTTTAACAGAAAAGTAATACGGAAGACTAATATGTCCATATTGCCAAGTAATTAGAGATGCATTAAGCAACATAGGCTTAATTATGAAGGGAGAAATTACTACGACCTTACACTTTGGAAAGCTCTTCGATGTAGTGGTAGTTGATTTAACTGACATTCTCTAAATAGAAAGGTACTAATAGAATGTAGTGGGGTGTTATAATCTATTTTATAAGCTTATTATAAGGCTATTTAAGACAAAACCATTGACAGATCTATTGGGTTAATGCTTCGAACAACACAATTGTTATAATCGAAGCCCATTATAAATAATTCCTCAAAACTTTAAGCCTCCACTAGTTTGCTCATTTTTGCTTCCAACAATGTCGTATGGATTGTCTTTAAAGTGCTAAAAATCAACAACGTTCTATCAAATTTAGACTACGACAAAAGAATCCTGAACTCATTCTTTGTATTAAACTAAATCTATAGTTCAATTACCAATCCAATATTTGGTGTTCGAACACCATTTGTATTGGTAATATTTTTGCCTAAGTAGCTTCCTGGTAAATTAGGATTAAGAATAGGATTGTCATTCTTGTCCGTTTGAACTGACAAAAATGATTGTTGGAGGGTCTTTGTGTCTAATAAATTTTGAACATCTGCATAAACCACAACGCTCCACTTCTTGAAAAACCATTTTTTGTCAATTCTTAAGTCGATGTTAAAAGTAGCTCCTGTTCTCTCGGTATTCAGCTTTGCATAGTCGGGCAGGCCCTGCTTATTTAGGTTCCATACATAGGTTTTAAGGGAATAAATTGTGTCGAAAGGCGTGTAAGGTTGACCACCTTGGTATCTTAATTTGGTGCCAATTTCCCAATTACGCTTGAATTTTTTGCCAATAGTTGCATTTATTATGTTGCCATAATCCCATGACGATGGCACTAAATTGCCAGTTTTACCTTCGAATTCGCTTTTAACAAACGTATAGGTGAATAATCCGAACCATCCTTTATATAATTTTTGCTGATAGGCGAACTCTACACCTACGGATTGGCCGTTGTTAGTGCTGGTTACTTGTTCATTGCCCACCACTCCGAAATCCCCCCCTAGATTGGCTAGAGATACCTCATTTCTAACCGAAAAAGGGTAATGGCTATATAATTTATAAAATCCTTCTACGGATATTTTGCTGTTGAAACCAGTAAAATAATCTCCTCCAAATACCAGATGTTTTGATTCAATATATGAAACGTTAGAAGCCTTGTTAACCAATGTGTTGTTCCTATCACGATAGCCAAGCACTGTGTAGCCTGGTAACTGGTAAAAAATACCTGTGTTAAAATTAAGGTGAGCATTCTCACTTAGCTGGTAAGAGGCTGAAAATCGAGGTGATATTTGATTCAGAGGGTTGGCCATGTTTTCTGAATAGTTATTGGCATCGGTTCGAACACCTAGGCTTAGTGAGAGCAAATCGGAAAATACTTTTTTACTGACTTGACCAAATGCAGCGTACTTAATCATCTCCAGGCGGCTTTTAAAGTTCACCGTATCTATTCCGAAAGGGGTAGAAATTTTATTAAAAGTTTTATTCTCATAAATAGCCTCCTCCAGTCCAACTCCATAGTTGTATTTCCAGCCTCCTTTTGCCAATCCATTATTTTCTAAACGGGTTTTGGCTTCTGTTTCGTAGCTATCGTAAGTGAAAATCTTGTTAGCCTGGCTTGAAATATCATTGTTAAGATACTTTTGTGAAGAATTATGCAAGCGATTGGCGCTTAGTACAAAGGTGTAATAGTTTTTTTCACGAAAATTTTTCCAAACTATTCCACCAGCGCTGTTGTTCTGATCGTTCGAGGGTAGATATCCCACTATATAATTTGCATCTTCTCTTCGTACTGAATCAGTTGTGTTGGATG
>DAIMNW010000090.1:7799-8857 GCA_036719905.1 Chitinophagales bacterium | reverse complement strand
CACCTTTAGGGTGGTTTCTTTTACAATTAGCTATTTAACATAATATAAATTATAAGATATATATTGGCTGAAAACCAAGCCCAATCGATATTGATAAAAGAAAGTATTTATAACCATTAGTGATGGTTGGAGCTTTGCCAAACTTTCAAATAGACAGAAACTTATTTAAAACTGTCATTTTATACATAATTAAAATATTCGATTGAATAATCTAGCCCAGGCATTTTTAGAATGAAAAATTAGGCTACATTTGCCCCACAATAATCAAACGTATAATTCTTGTTTATGCCATCTGCAGTTGATATTAAACCAACCACCAATTCAGCATTAGGTTTTGCCGGAAATTTATTTGAAACCCTTAATGCTTCAGAACATGAGCAAGTTGTGTTTTGTTATGACAAAGCCACCGGACTAAAATCTATTATTGCTATTCACAATACGGTTCTTGGGCCGGCGCTTGGCGGTACCCGTTTTTGGAATTACTCAACTGAGAAAGAAGCCATTAACGACGTTTTACGATTGAGCCGAGGAATGACCTATAAGGCAAGTATCAGCGGATTGAACCTTGGCGGTGGTAAAGCCATCATCATAGGAGATTCATACAAAGATAAAAGTGAAGCCCTTTGGCGCCGATATGGCAAATTTGTCAATAGTTTAGGTGGAAAATACATTACAGCCGAAGACGTAGGAACCAGCAAAGAAGATATGGAATATATCCATATGGAAACCAAACACGTAACAGGCGTACCGGAGTATATGGGTGGCAGTGGAGATCCATCGCCAGTAACTGCTTACACCACCTATCTAGGTATGAAAGCCTCAGCAAAAAAAATGTGGGGCAATGATTCCTTGAGTGGCAAAACAATTGGTGTGCAGGGAGCTGGGCATGTGGCTGTCTATTTGGTTGAAAGCTTAGTAAAAGATGGAGCAAAGGTTATAATAACCGATATAAATCAAGATAAGGTAAAGGCATTGGTAGATAAGTATGGCGTTTCTAGCTGCAAACCCGAGGATATTTATGATCAAAAAATGGAAATCTATGCACCTTGCGCCATGGG
>DAIMNW010000090.1:0-7789 GCA_036719905.1 Chitinophagales bacterium | reverse complement strand
TGGGAGCTACCATTAACGATAATTCATTAGCAAAACTCCGATGTGGAATCATAGCTGGATGTGCCAATAATCAGTTGGAAGATGAAAATGTGCATGGCGAAAAGGTAAAAGCTATGGGAATAATTTACGCTCCCGACTTTTTGATCAACGCCGGCGGATTAATAAATGTAGCAATGGAACGCGAAGGTTATAACCGAGAAAGAGCAATGGGCAAGGCTGAGCAGGTGTATAATCGAACGCTAGAAATATTCAGAGTAGCTGAAAACGAGAACATTACCTCACACAAATCTGCTCTAAGATTAGCCGAAAAACGTGTAAGTGAAATGGCTAAATTAAAATCAGTTCTTTAATTCAATCAATGCAAAGGGTGCTTAGACGGGTACCTCACTTTTGACGTCAGTTATAGGAAATAAATTTTGTGTGTGAACCATTGTAAATCAATTAGCTGAAACCCTTATGTATAGTCGCCGTAACCTTCGAATTAAAGTAATGCAAGCGCTTTATGCGCATAATCAAAACCCAGGGGCCGATGCCAAACAGCAGTTGAAATGGTTGGCTAATAGCGTTAACCTTACTCAACAGCTTTATTTATTTAACCTTCACTATCTGGTTTCGGTTGCAGAATATGCCCTGGAAGATGCTAAAATTGCTAGCAATCGGTATTTGAAAAGCGACAAAAAATCAAGCATTTTAATATTTAATAATTCATTGATTAGCAGTATTTTAACTAATCCTGATTATCAAATTTATTTAAAAGAAAAGGAAACCTTTATTGCCATCGATGCTGATAGAATTAGGGCTATTTTTATAGAACTAAAGAACAGTGAACCTTACATGAAGTTTCTAGCAATGGAAGCCGATGGTACTTCTGAATCAAAAGATATTAACTCCATAGTTTGGTATCTGTATGACAAGCTTATCTATTCTAACGAAAACTTTCAGAATCAGATAGAAGAGCTTTATCCGGTATGGTTGGACGAACGCACCTACATTCACAAACTGGTTGAGCAGATAGTTAAATCATCACAAAAGCCAGTTTCGGAAACCGATTTAAAAGAGGCTCATGAATTTACCAAAAGCCTTTTTAATACTACTCTTGAGTGTGAAAATGAATTAATGGAGCACATTCAACCAAAATTGAAAAACTGGGACGTAGATCGTGTATCGCAAGTGGATATAATTTTACTTAAAATGTGCCTGGCCGAACTTTTGTTTTTTCCAAACATACCTATCAAGGTATCCATCAATGAGTATATTGATATTTCAAAAGTTTATAGTGGTCCAAAAAGTAAAGATTTCATTAATGGGGTAATTGATAAGGTGAAAAATGACCTCCTGTCAAAAAACAGAATCAAAAAAGCAGGCCGAGGCCTTTTAAATGAGTAGTGTGCCCTACCCTTCTTCACTTCCTATCAACAATTAGATAGACCCGGTCGCATCCATCACTTTTCCGCCTTCACATTTAATTATTCTGCTCGGAAACTTGTTGATAATCATATAATCATGGGTTGCAATTAGCATGGCGGTGTTAGATTGCTTTGCAATGCTCATCAGTAACTGAATAATCTCATCGCTGGTCTCAGGGTCTAAGTTACCCGTGGGTTCATCGGCTAAAATAAGTTCAGGAGAGTTTAGTAAAGCTCTGGCTACCACTACTCTTTGTTGTTCGCCTCCACTTAATTCATGAGGCATTTTAAATCCTTTAGTTTGTAATCCTACTTGTGTAAGCGTTTCGTCTATTCGTTCTTCAATTTTTCGCTTATCGGTCCATCCGGTAGCTTTTAAAGCAAAAATCAGGTTGTCGTGTAGATTTCTATCTGTTAATAGCTGAAAATCCTGAAACACTATTCCAAGTTTGCGTCGTAGGTAGGGAATTTCTTTATAGGTCAATTTTCTAAGATCATAACCAGCAACAGTTCCACTGCCACTCGTGAGCGTTAAATCGCCATATAACGTTTTTAGCAAGCTACTTTTTCCGGCTCCTGTCTTGCCTATCAGATAGACAAATTCGCCACGGTCCATACTGAAATGCACATCGCTTAGAATGCAAGCGCCTGATTGGTAAATGGCTACATGTTCAAGTTGAATTATCATAAAGGCAAAAATAGCTTATTAAAAATAAAAAAAGGAAGCGCTCTTCTGAACGCTTCCTTTTTAAGTGTGTATTTTAAAAGATTATTTTACTAAAGTGAATTTACCAGCAGTTGTTTTAGTGTTGCTAGCTTCAATGGTATAATTGTAATTTCCTTCAGTCAAACCGGCAGTGTTAATGCTGATTTTGTTAGATGGAGCAGTAAACTGCATAGAACGAACTTGCTGACCAATGCTGTTATAAACGTTAACTGTAAAATTGTTTAGTTTGCTTGAAACAGGAACGTTCAAATTATCACCTACTTTAGCAGGATTAGGATAAGCAGGAGCTACAACTTCTTCAACCACATTAGAGATACCAACTACTTGAGGCTTTCCAAAATATCCACGAACCATTACAGAAGAACCTTCGGTACCAGCATAGTATTTAACTTTATTATCAGCTGGGTCAAAAGTTAAGATACGGCTCCAACGAGAAGCTAAACTGCTAGCTAATACAGCTTTGGTTAACAAAAGTTGTTGTATTGCTATGAAATAAGTACCAGCTATTAAGTTAGGACTACCGGTTGTTGGATCCATTTTAAGTTTCAAAAGTTTTAGAGCAGTTGGAGTTGACATATCAGAAGCAGCTAAAGTTTTGATATTAGTACGGCAAACTTCAGTGTAAGCGCCCACACCATCAAATTGATAAACCACACCCTGAATTTGGGTATTAGTAGCTGTACCATTAGTTCCACCATACATATAGCAACCAATGTAGGTAATAGTATCGTCAACACTTAAGAAGTAAGTATTTCCTAAAACGCGATCAACTGGTGCAGTAGCGGCAGGGTTGTAAAGATAATAACCATTATCAATGGCTCCATCATCGTATGCATATGTAGTATCGGTAACTACATATGAGTAAGTTGCTGAGTTATTAGCAGTAGTAGCATCGCTACCTACGTTGGCATAGCTCAAAGCAAAGGTAGTTTGATAGTTTCCCTTTTGTGTAGGCTGGAAGGTTGGGGTTGTAACTAGAGCTGATGAATCTTTCATAATATTTAATGTGCCAAGAGCAGTAGAAACACCAGTGAATACAGAAGATGCACCCAAGTTTGTATTTACACCCACAGTTACATTGGTTTCAGCATAATCGCCAGGATTTGAAAACTCAGCGGCGTAAGTAATGGTGTCAGTATGAATTTGTGGAACCATGCTGTACTCACAGTCATAAACATTTGTAAGACTTAAATCATGAGCGGCTGGAACTGAATAAACACTGATGTCGTCAATTTGCCAGAAATAATAATCGCCGCTAAAAACAAAACGTAATTTTACGTTAGCTTGGTTGGCAGCAACACCTGTTAAGTTAACCGTAACCATATCGTTATTGGCAGTAGCAGTGTTCACGGCAACATTGCTATTTATTGGGAAATCAGTCCAGGTAACTCCACCATCAACGCTGCATCCTACGGTAGTAGTAGCTTGGAAATTACGATAGAACTGATAGAAGTCTAAGTGAACAACAGAATATCCAATTGTGCTAAAGCTAGGAGTGGTTAATGTTCCAGTGTGTGGAGATGGGGCGGCACCCGAACCTTGAGTAGCCGTGTTACCATTATCCAAAAAGTCAGAATCAAAAATCATAAAACCGCCAGATCCTGTTGGTGATTGAATAGGACCTGTTGTTCCGGCGTAGTAACCATTAGAACCATTTGTGTCGTAAGTCCATAAAGCGGCAGCAGGTGTACCAACGTTGGTCCAGCCTGCAGGTAGTCCGGCCCCAAATGTATTAAAATCTTCAGACCAGATGGTTTGGGCTTTTGCAAAATTGAAAACCAAAACCATAACAAATAGAGTAGCTATTTTTTTCATTTTTAAGGTTGTTTGTTTGATTAGTTAATTTAAGTTAAAAAGTCATTTTTTTAGTGGCATAAATGTAAAATTGTTATTTAGATAAAAAAAATTTAAAATTGATAATAAAACTGACCAATTAGTTGGTTAGGCTGTTAATATTGACGAGGGATTATGACCTTTGGTTGCATAATCGTAACAATATCTGCAAAGTGGTTCGTAAGCATCTTTTTCACCTAGCAAAATTTGATCGGCATTTACCACTACCCTGTGGCTGTGATTGGCAATATTGCCACATTTCACACAAATAGCATGTACTTTCGTTATATATTCCGCTTTGGCCAAAAGTTCGGGCATAATGCCGAATGGTTTTCCAAGATAATCGGTGTCCAAACCTGCCACAATTACTCTAATTCCTCTTAAAGCCAACTGGTCGCAAACCATTGGGAGCTCCGAATCAAAAAATTGAGCTTCATCTATTCCTACCACATCCATATTGGCCGCCATGGGTATTATCTCTGATGAATGGGCAACCGGTGTAGAATGTATCGATTTTTCATCGTGTGACACAATATTTGTCTTATCGTATCGGGTATCAATAGCTGGTTTAAAAATTTCAACCTGCAGGTTAGCTATTTTTACCCTTCGCAATCTTCTGATTAGTTCCTCTGTTTTACCCGAAAACATACTGCCGCAAATAACTTCAATCCAGCCTTTACGATCGGCTTTTAGTTGTGGTTCAATAAACATAAGAGATGGTGTAAACTAGCTAAGTGAGAGTGAAATGTGAATAATTTAATAGTGGATGTTGCAATTCTATTAGTTCATTTGCAACAAAGGAATACTGAATGGCAAATGTAAAAGAATTACTGGCAAAAGTAGAAAGTGCTAATTTGAAATATTCGCAAACCTTGCAGCGGACAGATTATCTCGACTTGCTCCATTGTACGCAAGATTTGTATGAAGCTGTCCTTTTGCTAAGATCGAAACACGTAGAGTCAACCGCAGAAACTGCTCCCATTACGCCTGGTTTAAATATAGCAATGCAATTGCCAAACCCGAGTTCAGCTTTACCCGAAAAGCCTGAAGTTCAAGCGTCAGTTACAATAAAAAATCCTGATGTTCGAGATCTCACCCAGATGCACCATAAAGAATCACTTAATGAGAAGCTTTTTAAACCGAAAGAAGAATTAGCTGATAAACTTGAAGCCATGCCTATAGCTGACTTACGCTCAGCAATTGGGATGAATGAACGTTTTCGACTAATTGAAGAATTGTTTGAAAAAAATACTGATCAATATAATCGGGTAATTAATGACCTGAACTCAATGCCCGGATTAAAGGAAGCCAAAGATTATTTTGCAACTCGACTGCAAACTTTGTCTCCTTTTTCGAAACATCCTGAAGCGGCCGCACAGCTCATGGATTTAGTTGAAAGAAGATTCAGCAAATAGTATTAATAGATTATTTCGGCACCTTTATTTTTTATAAAAACAGGAAGCATCCATACCGCTTTTATACCTAATAGTGCATCAAAGCGCTTGTGTGTATCGGCTTCCATGGTATCAAAATTGAAGGTACGCTTGCTTTGGGTAAAACCCTCCAATGCTTCTAGTTGTATTTGAAAGTTAATTAATCGGCTGTTGGACATATTGAAATAAGACAAAGTTTGAGATAAATAAGGGCCTCCCGTAAGTCGATCATAACCTTTCTTATATGCCGTGCTCAGTTGCGGCACATCAAGCTGCTTATTGATAATTCTAATCTTGTGCATCATATAACCGGAGCCAAAGCCAAGGGCAATTCCTGAATTTTTATTGATAGCCGGTATGGCAAATATTTTTCCGACCTGTAAACCAAAATGCATACCCATGGATGAAAGTCTAACATCGGCCACATCACCATATTTTGTAATAATACCTACGTTGGTGGTTAATTTATTTAATACTGAATCTTTGACGGTTTTCCCAAACCAATAATCTCCCCGTATGCCATAAAAAAAGTTTTTGTGAGTTTTATAATCAATCTCAGAACCAATAATTTTACTATACCCGAAACGGTTATATAATTCGCCGGCAGGCAGCTGCAAGCCATACTTAAATTGAAAAATCACAGCTCGTTTAACCGAGTCAACAAAATAAACCTGTCGTTTCAACTTCTTGTGATAAGTATTAGCCATAGGCTTTTGGGCCATAAGCTGGGTGAAAAATGCCAATAATGACAGGAAACAAAAAAAGCGTATAAAAATATTCACTGAGTGGACGGGTTAAATAACAAATGATTTGTGTTGATTAAGTGAGGGTACTATTTCCTTTCGACTAATTTTCGAGGATCAATTTTAGGCTTTATTTCTTTCATCAATTTACCGTCTTCGTAAACCTTCGTGTTAATCAAATTGCCCTCTTCATCATACTCTAACCATTTTCCATTCTCTTTATTGTTTAAGTAATATCCTTTTGATTTGATCCTACCATTTAGATGATAAATGGTCGCTTCACCTTCTAGGCTATTTTGATGATAGGTATAAGAAAGTGTAGGGTCATCACTATTGTTCCTAAACCAGATGGTCGTGCCTTCTTTCAAGCCATTTTGCCAGTTGCTTTCTTCCTGTTTTTTTCCATTATCATAGTAGACTCTTTTAATGCCGTTGAGAACACCGGCTTTAAAATGATCTTCAGACTTTAGTCTGCCAAAGCTGGCATATTCGCGGCTTAATCCATCAGGCAAGTTGTTCTTAAACTCTTGTTCTAGCATCATACTGCCCGATTTTTCAATTTCAAGATGCATCCCATTTTTAATTCCATTTTTGTATTCAGTAGCTGTGTGCAAGTTGCCATTTTCCCAATACGTTCTCCAAAGTCCGTCCTTTTGCCCATTAACTACTACCCCTTGTTCGGCGTTTTTAGATTTATAATAAATATTGATTTGAAAAGAATTTGGGCTAAGAGATGTTATGACTGTATCTCTTTTGGTGGTAAGATCTTGTGCCAAAAGTGGAACTGTGAGAAAAGAAAGGATGATTATAATGAATTTTCTCATGACTGTTTAGTTTGTAAAAATAGAAAATAAGCCGATTGTATAACTACTCTAATTAATCTTAATTGTTAAGTATAATGGAAATAGCAACCAGATTAGGCAGCACAAAAAAGTCATAAAATATATTTTTGAATAAATTTGTTTAAATCAAAAACGGATTTACATTTGCAGCAGTGTTTTCATAAAATAAAGTTCTTTTTGGGTTTAAAGAACTTTACAACAAAAGCCAATCACCTCTCGGTGATTGGCTTTGTTGTTTATGGACTTACCTCAAGTGGGGTTATTTAGCATTCATTTTCTGCATGAAAAAAGCCGGACCTCACCACAAGACCGGCTTTTAATATTAAACAAACAACAAACAAATCTTACATATTTTTACTCATTGGCCACAATCATTGCCATCATGGCATCTGAAATTAGGGTTGAATTAAGCATTACCTGAACGTAATATACAGTAGTATCATCGGCAATAAAATACATGGTTTCAATGTTTTTTTCTTCCTCTTTTTTCTCTGTAGCTATCGAATTAAGTACTGTTCCTTTCTCATTAATCAATCGGCATTGTAAACTTTGCACCCAAAAGTCGCCAGCAACACCAATTGCATATTTATGACCTTTTTCAACTTTGATGGGTACCTCCATCAGTTTGCCAGGAATTGTTGTCCAAACCTGCTTTATGTCAGTTTTAAGATTTTCACCGGCCATATCGTTGATTACTATTTGTGAATAATACTTCAAACTCCCCTCCTGTTGATTGGCTTGAGCCCTAACACTGTTAGAGAAACAATAGCTAAACATTGTAATCAAAATCATGTATAGTATAGCC
>DAIMNW010000089.1:5654-8939 GCA_036719905.1 Chitinophagales bacterium | reverse complement strand
AAGTAGGCAGCGCCTAAAGCTACGTTGGTAAATATCGGAGTACCTGCTACTGACACGTTACACAATCCGGCTGCATCAATAGTTACAGTTACGTGGCTGGTTTGTGAACCTGCCGCAGTTGGAATCCAGCTTACATTTGTAGAGTAAGCCAATACACCTGTTGTGGCAGATGTATATCCAGATGCTGCAGTACAATTATACATTAGGTAAATACCTTTACCGTCGGCACCGCTTGCAGCATTGTAAGTCATAAATCCAATTTTGAACTTGCTACCACTGCCGTGTTCGGCACTTGGTGAAGCACTGCTGGCAGTTGCATCGTCAGCAAAACTATAACTGAAACCATCGGCCATAGTTGTTCCAGTTGACGTAAGCGTTACATCAAAATCGGTTTGGAATAAAGTTGAATTAACTCCGCTGGCATTTACAGTAAGTCCTCCGGTGGCACTTACAATTGGCGTTTGAAGGGTTAGAACACCTGCACCAATGCTGGCACCGCCTGCCAATGATGAATTGGTTAAGGTGCTCGAAGCAAAGTTGTTGCTATAATAAGTACTAGTGGTAGTGGTTAATGGTGGGCCCTGTACTAGTGTACCGGCTGTGGCTGCACTGTACCAGTTAAAATAATGGCTCGGTAAACTTGAAGTGGCGGCCACAGAACCGGCAGCTAATCCATAACCACATTGATTACTGTTAGTTGCAGTTGGAGCAGTAGGTACTGACAAAACAGTTACGTTAACAGGTGCAGACGTAGCGGTACAACCGGTAGCTGTTTGTGTAGCTGTAAAAGTAAATGGATAAGTTCCGCCTGTGGTAGATACAGTAGCAGTTGTGTTACCACCTGTAGCTATCGGATTGGTAGTACCATCGGTCCAGCTGTAGGTTTGACCTGCAAGAGGGCCTCCTAATAGCACCATATAGTCTTCGGTTTCGCCCCACGTGTAAGTACCTGTAGGTGAAATTACAGAAGATTCAACATAGACTACACGTAATAGAGAATAGCCCGAAGAAATGGTGGTAGGAATAGCAATGGTTCCGGTTTCAATACCGTCAGATCCGGTTACTGAACCCGTTGGTACGCCATAAGCTTTGGTATATAGCTGTTCAGCAGGCAAATCAAACACACCATTTCTGTTAAGATCGACATAGATGGCAGCCATGTTGGAATAGCTGGTTGTTAAGCAATAACCTAAGGTCAACTTTATTGGATAACTAATTCCTGGAGATAGAACAGGAGGAGTAACCAGTGATGTATAGTTTGAATAAGCATTTAAGATGGATGCTGGTAAGCCATTGGCTGCACCACCTCCGGTAGTTGAACAAGTTGAGAGTTGATTAATTAGATAGTTGCCCGGGCTGCCAATTTGTACACCGTGAATTTCTTCATCAGCTGCAGCACTGGTTGCATTAGATGCAAGATATCCGGTTGGAATGGCAGAACCACCGCTTGATGAACCCATAGAAGCCAACAAACTAATAGTAGAACCACCACAAATTGTAGTAGGAGACACAATGGCTCCAACAATATTTGGATTAGGATTAACCGTTACAGGTACATCGCTAAAGGCTGTGCAGAAACCATCGCTACCGGTTACGCGGTAAGTAATTGTTCCTGAAGCACTTGGGCTGACAGTTTGTGCTACAGGCGAACCGGTAATACCACCCGGTAAGGAGGTAGGAATACCGCTACCTGCTACTGGCAATGCAGTCCAGGTATAAGTATAGTTATTAGTAGAACCGGCTTGACTTACGTTAAGCGTAGTAGAACCATTTTGACATATGCTAGTCGAAGTAGCTGATCCGGTAATAGCATCGCCATTTGTAACCGTTTCAGCAATAGCTGTACGAGGGAAGCTTTCGCAACCACCGGCACCTAGCTCAGATACATAGTAGGTAGTAGTAACGCTAAATGGAGTGGTATAATTAGTGGCTGTAGATGTTTGCAAAGCAGTACCACCTGAAGCAGCCGCATACCATTTAAAGGTATGAGGTCCAGCACCATAAGTAGAGGTTACAGTGCCCACACCCGGTAATAAACCGCAATGGGTGTTAGAACTAGATGCTGTAGGAGCACTTGGCAGGGCATTTACAGTTACACTTACTGAAGGTGAAGTAGCTGAACAGCCGGTAGCTGTTATTGTTGCTGTGAAAGTTACCGGATAAATACCTCCAATTGTTGATACAGTACCCGTAGTATTACCACCGGTACCGATGGTGCTGGTACCATCGCTCCAAGTGTAAGTTTGACCACTAATAGGGCCTCCAATAAATACTTGATAATCTTCAGTTTCGCCCCAGGTATAAGTACCTGTAGGACTAATCACACTAGATTCAACATAAACCACACGAAGTAAAGTATAACCGGAGAGGGCTGTTACAGGTATGGTAATAGTACCGGTTTCAATTCCATCAGATCCTGTTACTGAACCAGTAGGTACTCCATAAGCTTTAGTATAAAGCTGTTCGGCTGGTAAATCGAACACACCATTTCTATTCAAATCTACGTAAATAGCCGCCATGTTTGAATAGCTGGTGGTTAAGCAATAACCTAAGGTAAGTTTTATAGGGTAAGTTGATCCTACCGACATAACCGGTGCTGGTACCAAAGCTGTATAATTTGAGTAGGCATTTAGAACGGAAGCCGGCAAACCGTTAGCAGCTCCACCACCTGTGGTAGCGCATGTAGAAAGTTGATTAATTAAATAGCTACCCGGGCTACCAATTTGCACACCTTTAATTTCTTCATCGGCAGCTGCACTGGTAGCATTAGATGCCAAATAGCCGGAAGGCATAGCTGTAGAACCACCGCTACCCATTACAGCCAAGAGGCTAATTGGTGAGTTACCACACAGGGTAGTAGGCGTAACAATGGGTGTCATAGGCGATGGTAATGCATTTACGGTTACCACAACCGGGCTCGATGCACCGCAGGTACCGTCGTTTGCAGTCACAGTATAAGTATAAGTTCCAGCAGCTGTAGGCGTAATGGTAGGTGTAGTAGCCGATCCAAACGAACCACCGGCTAAGCTTCCTGTGATACCGCTACCTGTAGCAGGCGAAGCGGTCCATGTGTATGTATAGTTATTAAAATTACTACCCACCTGACTAACATTTACTGTAAAGGATTGGCCAATACAAATGTTGTTAGGAACAGGATTGGTTGAAGCTGAAGAACCTGCCGTTACAGCATCGCCATAGGTTACGGTAACCGTTACAGGCGTACGTGGCGAACTTTCGCAAGGGCCACTAGCTTCTGTTACATAAAAAGTGGTAGTTACGTTAATA
>DAIMNW010000089.1:0-5554 GCA_036719905.1 Chitinophagales bacterium | reverse complement strand
ACTTTCGCAAGGGCCACTAGCTTCTGTTACATAAAAAGTGGTAGTTACGTTAATAGGTGTGTTATAAGTAGTAGAAGTACTTGATTGTAGAGCTGTACCACCGGTAGCTGCAGCATACCATTTGAAGGTAGGAGTAGGATTGCCACTTGTAGAGGCAACACTAGCTGTTGGAGCCGCCAAGCCACACTGTGCAGAGTTGGTAGCAGTAGGAGGAGTAGGTAAGGCAGTTACAGTTAAAGCCAAAGTATTCGAACCAAACGAACATCCAGTAGTTGCATTGGTACCGGTAGCAGTAATGTTAGAGGTACCAGCTGTAGCAGGAGAATAAATGTAAGGTGTTCCGGTACCTATTTGAGTAGCCCCATCAAAGAAAGCATAGTTTACAGCAGGCACACCCACTAAGTTTACTGTGTAATCTTCGGTTTCGCCCCAAGTATAAGTTCCGGTAGGGGTAATGGTTGAACTTTCAACATACACTACCCTCATCAATGCCCAGCCCGGAGTAATTGTGGTAGGAATGGTTATGGTACCGCTTGCAGTACCATCTGAACCACCGACAGAGCCTGCAGGCACACCGTATCCTTTAGAGTAAGCCAATTCATTTGGCAAATCGAATACACCATTTCTGTTATAATCAATATAAACATTGGCAGAATTGCTCCAACTAGTGGTAAGGCAATATCCCAGTGTAAGTGTAATAGGATAAGACGCTCCCGAAGCCAGAGTTGGTGCCGGTACTAAAGCTGTATAATTTGAGTAGGCATTTAAGGTGGAAGCAGGCAAACCATTAGCAGCACCTCCACCTGTAGTAGCACAAGTAGAAGTTTGATTAATTAAACTACCGCCGGTACCCAAAGAGACACCATGAATTTCCTCGTCAGCAGCAGGAGTAGTAGCATTGGAAGCACCATACCCAACAGGCATCACAGCTGGACCAGGCACATTAAGTGATAAAGTAGTCGGACTACCTAAACATACAGGGTTGCTACTGGCATATACCGTAGCAGTAACACCCAAATATGGATTATCCTGATAAGAAGTACCACCTACTGAAGATGTATAAGCTGCACTATTTGTAGCTGAGATAGACCAAGTTACAGTGGCATTGGCTGGAGTAGCTACAGGCAATGTACCTGCCCAGGTATTACCTGAGGTATTGGTCATTGGGATGGCAGTTTGTGATACGCCATTAAATGCATAATTAAGTAAAACAGTAGTTAAACTTGATGGTGATGTAATGGTGGCAGTAATGGCATGTGTAACCGATGAACACTGAGTAGTGCTCGGTGTAATAATAGGAGAACTTATTGACGGTGCAGGTGTTGTACCATTAAATTCATGCGCACCCACATCGTAGCCTGTACCGGTACCGGCATAACCTGCATTACCAAAGCGTACTGTATAAAAGTAATCGTCGGTTACACCTGATGATGATAAGTTCTGACCACCACTTTCACACTGTGTCGGGGTGGCTGTATTCACCTTAGCAAAGTTTACATTGGTCGGATTGGTACTCTGGAATGCCGTGTTCTCACTGAAGCTATTCAAGTCAAAGGTGGCACTGGCCGCCTTCCAAGCTGCTATAGTTGCATAACCGGTCACCGAATTATGCACCAAAAATTTATAGGTTCCGGCAGGCGTCAAGAAGTAATTGTTATTGTTATTAGTAGGTGGGGTACCTGCAAAACATAAAGACAAGGTTGCTGAAGCTGGGCGCAAGCAGGTTACTCTACCGGTTGGGGCAGCGTTGGTATTGTCGCCATAGTTCACCAAAATGTTATTTCTTAAATCCATATTCATGGTGGTGCTGGCATGGAAAACATTGCTATTTGTAAATGCAGCTTGAGCACTTGTACCAAAGTTGATTATGGTATTGTTGTAAATCTGTGCGGTATGTGCTGTACCAGCAGTGAGGTACATTCCGTAAATACCGCCGGTAGATACTGTAGTAGCACTTGCCCCTGCAGTTTGGCTACCTACTGAGATAATATTGTCGTACCATTTGGTTCCGGCATTTGCATTGGCTCCGGCATAACAGAATTCGTATATGCCATAGACGCTCGTTGCTCCGGCTACTGTGGTTTGGTTATTCTGGATATCAACCAGTTTATTATGATGTGCAGTAAAATTACCCCCATTATAATATTTGTACCAACTATAAATGAACCCTGTGCTACTACCATTCCTCAATCCTGAAATGGTGTTGTTACGATAAACTGTATTTAAACCATAGTAGTAATAATCATAGATACCATAGAGGGTACCGGCACCAGCAACAGTGTTATTGGTATTTATGGTTAGGTTTGAAATAGTGTTGTTATTGATATCAATTTGAGTACCATAGTAATAGTTATACATTCCATATAAAGTACCTGTACCGGCATGTGTAAGATTATTTACCGTATTGTTCGATACGTTCAGGTTATAGTTTCCACCCACAAAATACATACCGGCTAAGGTTCCGGTGGTAGCACCTGCTGCAAAACTAATGTTGCTCACTGTATTTCCGGTAATATTGGTGGTATAGCCTACAGTTCCGTAGTTGGTTGAATAGTTAGGATACATTCCATAGAGCGATCCGGTAGTAACGCCGGTTCGTGTAATATTGGTCACCGTATTGTTTTGGAAATTAACAGTATTAGCCGAAATACCATAATGGTAAATTCCATATATAGCACCTGTTGAGTTGAAAATTGAACAGTTGCCAATTGTATTATTATTACAATTAGAAGTACAAACAGTCGAAGGCACAGCATAATAATAGTATATACCATACCAAGTACCTGTGGCTGCTGTTGCATTGCCGGTTGTGTTCCAGGTAACCACATTCGCATTCACATTAATGTTACCTGAATTATAATATACATAGATACCATACGTACCTGCTGCTGAAGCAGAAGCTACCGAAAAGGTGATGTTATTATTATTCACTGTTGGATTCATAGGCACACCCGTCAATAATGATGAATTATAAGCATATACTCCGTACAAGGTTCCTGCAGTAGCACGAATACCGCCTAAGGCTCCATTGTTAAAGTTATTTATCGTATTGTAGGAGAAATTAGGGTTCACTTGATTATAGGCATAAATTCCATAAGCAAGCACTGAGCCACCCCAACTAAGTAACTGATTACCGGTACCTACGCTGGTTCCCCCCACATCGTTGCCATTGTCCCAAAGGGTGGTAACGGTAGAGCCACTGTTGTAACCTCTTATATAAATACACGAGTAAACATTAGCAATAATGTTGGTATAAAACTTATTGAAGCTGTTTGCATCGGAAGCGCTTGTAGGCACAATACTAGTAGTGCTATTGTACACCCTGTTGTCCATACAAATACCTATAGAATATAGATTGGTACGATACAATTGAATATTACAATTCTTGATGGTGTTATTTTGACAGCCGTCGAAAGGAGCGGTGCCCGAAAGCTTGAACATTCCATATCCCCACTCCATTTGTGTGGTGGTAGTAGTGTTGGATGCTGGATCTTTCAAATCAATTCCATCAATGGTTACATAATCAACGCCATTCAGGTTCCAGATTCCATCGCCCAAACCACTAGCAACTGAAGGGGTAATAGTTCCTACATAAGCATTAATTAATGGGTTGGCACCTACACCTTGTTTTTGGAAAGTAATGGTGTTGGTCGCATTCATTGAAGCATTCAAGAGTGCGCTTCCTAAATTAATACCCCCTACAGGGGCAGTTTCAGTATAGCCGGCTGCAACGAGTGCAGTAACAGGTCCACTGATGCCATTCAGGTTAAGGGCATTTACAAAACTGGCTATACTTGAGAAGCCTGTACAGCTAACACTAGGAATAACGTATACTCCGCTTAATGGAGCACTTATAGTAGAAAGGGTAACAGTATTAGAAGTTGCAGAGCAAAGACTTGAGCTTAGCACTACACATGTGTAGTTACCGGAAGTACCGGTGGTATAGGTAGTAAGTCCCGGACCGTTTGCCACTGTTACACCATTTAATTTCCAGGTATAGTTAGATATAGTACCTGTGGTGGTAGCAGTTAAGGTAGATGTTTGACCGGCCAATAAATTGATACAACTAGCCGCAATAGAAACTGTTGGGGCTGTTACCACGTTGGCAGGTGAGCTGGAAGTTGCTGTACAAGAGTTGGCATCGGTTACCAATACACTAAACAGTTCACCATTTACAGGTGATACAGCAGTAGCAGTGGCAGTATTGGCATTATTGATAGTGGAAGCACCATTGGTAGTCCAGCTCCACGAAGTGGCTGTAGCACAGTTGGCAGTAAGGGTAATATTGCTACCTGGGCAAACGCCTAAAGTGGTGCTGCTATTTGTTATAGTAAGAGAAGGAAGTGCATTCACGGTTACCGCAGTACTTGCAGAATTGGAACAAGTACCATCGCTTACAGTAACAGTATAGTTGCTACCATTGGTAGGTGCAACTGCTGTTGCAGAAGAAGTTGAAGCGTTATTTATAGTACCGGGTCCGGTCCAGGCAAATGACGTAGCGGTGGCCGAAGTGGCAGTCAGTGTAATATTAGAGCCTGCACAAACAGGGCCGCTGTTAGCTGCACTAACAGCAGGTAACGAATTGACAGTAACAGTAGTAGTGGTAAATGACGAACAACCATTACCATCTGTTACAGTAATTGTGAATATGTCACCATTAGAAGGAGTTACAGCAGTAGCCGAAGATGTAGAGGCATTATTAATAGTACCAGGCCCTGTCCATGCAAATGACGTAGCTGTGGGAGCGGTGGCGGTTAAAGTAGCGTTGCTACCGGCACAAACAGGACCGCTATTGCCTGCGGAAAGGGAAGGCAACGAATTAACAGTTACCATCACCGCCGAAGAGGTATCGCTCGATGGGCCACTTGGGCAATCGTACACCAACCTAAAATAGGTTGTGCTGGTTAGTGTACTAGTTGTAAAGGTGGATGAAGTAGCACCTGTAATATCCGTCCAGGTACCTACTACACCTGTGGCAGACTGCTGCCATTGGTAGTTAACCGTACCTGTGATAGACGAATTGTCTGACAGATTGGTGGTGCCTGATCCACAAATACTGGTTGGCGAAGCTGCGGCGCTGTTGCCCGACAAGCCGGTACACTGTGCCTGAACTTGATAACTTCCAAGCAGAATTGCTAGAACGAGTGCGCATGCAGAAATAAATTGGCGCATGCTGCGATTTGGATGGTGGTAGTTGTTGTTTGTCATTTTGTTTGTTTTAGAAATTTATATAAACTTGATTTCAGCACATAGCTTGTAACATGCAATCACAAAGCCGGTAGCTGAAAAAATAATTTGCCTTTAAAAAAAAGAACTAAAATGAAAGTGGTGAAAAAGTTAATTATAAATGTTGGGGTTGCAATTTATGTTAATTTAGAAATAAAAAACAAATAATATTTAGAATAAATTTTTCTTCCTAAGTGTAGACTGATGACAATTGGATAAACCGAATAGTTGCATAACAATTTAATAAAATAAATTTCATATAGCTAAGCCTCAAAAAACTTGATGTAAATCAAGTTTTTTGAAGGAACAATTTTCTGCTTATTCATAA
>DAIMNW010000282.1:0-2518 GCA_036719905.1 Chitinophagales bacterium | reverse complement strand
CATTAAATCGGCCAAGGCTCGTAATGTGGTGCCGGAAATTGATCCTAACAAAAAGCCCATATTTGATATCACCCAGATTGAAAAAGCTTTACCACACAAATACCCATTCTTATTGGTTGATAAAATTATTGAGATGAGTGAGAATCACGTGGTGGGGGTAAAAAACGTTACTTTCAATGAGCATTTCTTTCAAGGGCACTTCCCCGGTAATCCAGTTATGCCGGGTGTTTTGCAAATTGAAGCTATGGCTCAATGCGGTGGCATACTAGCCTTAAAAACCGTTGAAGATCCGCAGAACTATGATACCTATTTTATCAAAATAGATAATGCACGGTTTAAAAACAGGGTGATTCCCGGAGATACGCTTATTATGAAACTGGAACTTTTGAGTCCAATTCGTAGAGGTATTTGTGAAATGAAAGGAACCGCCTATGTGGGTAACAAGATAGTAACCGAAGCCGAACTGGTAGCCAAGATAGTTCGAAAAGAGCAGCCTGTTAAAGAAGCTGTGATTGCCTAAACGTATCATTGTAAATGCTTATACCATAAAAATTCATCGAATAAAACAAACAAATCAGTTGCGAACCTGACTAATCCAGCACATCACATGAATCAACCTTTTTCATATATACATCCTAGTGCTAAAATAGCAGAATCGGTAATTATTGAACCTTTTGTTACTATAGCCAAGAATGTAGAGATTGGTGCCGGTACATGGGTAGGCCCTAATGTTACCATCATGGAGGGTGCTCGAATTGGTAAAAATTGTAAAATATTTCCGGGCGCAGTAATCTCTGCAGTTCCGCAAGATTTAAAATTTGCTGGGGAAGACACCACTGCAGAGATAGGTGATAATACGGTCATTCGTGAATGCGTAACTATCAATCGTGGAACAAAAGATAAATTTAAAACCGTAGTTGGCAACAATTGCCTATTAATGGCTTATGTGCACGTGGCACATGATTGTATAGTTGGCAATAACTGCATTTTAGCCAACAATTCTACCCTTGCCGGCCATATTGAAATTGAAGATTACGTGATTCTTGGTGGAGTAACAGCCGTACACCAATTTGTAAAAATTGGAAAACATGCATTTATTAGCGGAGGTTCGTTAATCAGAAAAGACGTGCCACCATACATTCGTGCAGCACGTGAACCCCTCTCCTATGTAG
This sequence comes from Chitinophagales bacterium, assembly GCA_036719905.1. Taxonomy (GTDB): domain Bacteria; phylum Bacteroidota; class Bacteroidia; order Chitinophagales; family CAIODY01; genus DAIMNW01. The sequence goes on along the minus strand of DAIMNW010000282.1, from coordinate 1,346 downwards.
GCGTTAATTCCGTTGGGTTGCGTCGAAGGGGCTTTACCAGTGAACAGATTAATAATATTCAGCAAGTATACCGCTACCTTTTTGTAAAAGGGTACAATACCACCAGAGCACTTAACTTGATTGAACGTGAATTGGATGCAACCGATGAACGTGATGAAATTGTAAATTTTGTTCGCGATTCGGGCAGAGGAATTATAAAAGGCTATTCTCAGAAGAATGATTATATCGGCATCTAATCTGGGCAAACGCTTTAATTACAATTGGATTTTTCGAAATTTTTCGTTCACCTTCTCCTCTGGCCATTCTTATTCATTGAGAGGAGCCAACGGTAGCGGAAAAACCACTCTTTTGAGCATTATTTCTGGCTATTCAAGTCCATCTGAAGGAACTATTCAGTTCAGTCAAGATTCAACTATTGCCCCTGAGGACGTTTTTAAATATATCACTTTTTGTTCGCCAGCCACTGAATTAGTGGAGGAGTTCACAGTTGCCGAAATGATAGCATTTCAAGGTAAAATGAAACCATACTTAAATAATTTGAATGTGGAGCAAATACTAAATAAATTGCAATTACAGTCTCGTGGTCAGGATTATATTCATAACCTTTCAACGGGACTAAAGCAGCGGATAAAAGTTGGCTTAGCAGTACTTGCTGACTCAGCGATTGTTTTGTTGGACGAGCCTACTTCAAATTTAGATACATCTGGCATTGCATGGTATAGAGGCTTGCTAGAGGAGTTTTTAGGTGAAAACCGAATATTAATAATCGCCTCTAACAAAGAAGAAGATTTTTTATCAGGTGGCATTACACTTGTCATGCAACCTGATTTTTTGAAATAGTTGAAAAATTCATTTCTGTTGCTACAAAATGTTTTTACATTTGCATTCCTCAAAATTGAACTTAAGCTGCTGCATTTACATTGTACAACAGCGAATAGTTTACAAAATCGTTCTTTTTAATTATGGGGGATTAGCTCAGCTGGCTAGAGCGCTTGCATGGCATGCAAGAGGTCATCGGTTCGACTCCGTTATCCTCCACTACCCAAAAATCCTTCACATTTTGTGAGGGATTTTTTTTGCCATATCCTGTAATATGCGTTAAGGGATATCCATGAAGGATTCGTATCGAAGCATATCTGTATCAAAAACATTAATAAATTTTTTATTCCTGATTTATTCTAATTTCTTTCAGAAGCCATATTCCTCAATAAAATATTTTGAAGAATATTAAATATTTAAGGTAAATTCAAACCTCGAAAGCAACCAAAGCGTAATCATGTTCATTTCTACCATCCTATTAAATGGTCTTTTGCAATTTTTTATTGCTTTTGGGACAGTAACAAATC
>DAIMNW010000088.1:0-8943 GCA_036719905.1 Chitinophagales bacterium | reverse complement strand
ATATAACAATAGCCGTGTCTACATTATAAATATACTTGGCTTCCAACTGGGCAAGTTCTCTAACCGTGCCTCCTACACGAGTTACATTACTTCTATACTCATTGAGAAACTGCACGTAATCATTTTTCAAACTGACAACATCGGCAGGCGTATAATTGCCACGTACTAGTTTCAATTTTTTAGTTTTTAAAAGTTCGGCACGTGCCGAATAAAACAAGGGTGCATCTTTACCAAGCGACACCACATAGCTAAATCCATCGATGGCTGCATCGTACTCCTCTTCATCTGCTGCGGCTCTGGCAACTTCTATCACAGTGGCACCGCCACCCCGACTCCTACGATCAATGGCTTTTACCTGAGTGAGCGCCCCTTCAAAATCTTTGCGTTGAATAAATATCCAAATCAATAAATCAGTGAGTGGTTGATTATCCGGATTGCGCTGCAGCTTTTTAAAAATATGTGATTGGAGCTCCACCGAGGCATCATCGTTGGTCAAATACGATTGCAGAACATTTTTCACTTCCTGCAATTGAGTAGCGCTTTGATCGGCTACCTCAACCAAGGCAGCAAACATTTCTTTGGTATTGCCCCGTTTGCCATTCAGTATGGCTATATCCATCAAATAAAAATTATCGTCTTTGAAAATTTTGTTGCCTTGTTCAAAGGTGGCTATTGCGTTGGCAATATCACCCATATCGGCTAGTGCCATGGCAAAACGACGAATCCTATTTTCATCAGGCAACATCTTTTTAATATACTGCTCGGTGGTTTGTTCCGCTTCTTTGTGTTTCGATTCGGTCTGATAAAGTTTTATCAAATCGATGGTATAATTCGGTTCACCCGGATTCTGCTTAATTTGTTTTTTAATAATTTTTTCGGCTTTGTCGTATTGCTTCAGATTGGTAAGCACCACCAAATATTTCTGATAAACGGTCTGCTCATTGCTGTGCTTGGAATACACCTTATCGAATAAGGCCACTGCCTTTTCAAACTCATTATTTTTGTAATAAGCCTCTGCCAGTTCCAGGTCATCGTCCAAAACGGTTTGTGCTTGAACCCACCCTAAATTCAAGAGAAGAAACAATAAAAGAAAATACTTATACATGTTTTTCAAGTAGAATGTAAAATTGCAGAAAAGATTCGCAATTAAGCAGCTTACGTAGGTGTATTGAGGTTTGTTTTGTGAAAATATTCTTAAACCAAGGATTGGCTAAAGTTCAGCCAACAGAAGAAACCTACCCGGTATTAAATTAGAAACCGGTAAACCCAATTCCAATAGAAAATGGATTGAGCTTAACCCCCTTGCCATCCAGAAAATAAGGGGTAAGCGAATAGTTGGCTACTACATAAAACCAATCGTACCCGAAAGTAGCGGAAGCGCTAATCCTACTTTTGCTAATATTAGGCAATCCAATGCTTTTAGTAAACACCGTTTTACCACCACTAGTGGCACCATGATATTTATAACGAGAAGCCAATATATATCCTAATTTAAGCCCGGCACTTACCTTAATCGATTTGCCAAATTTATCGGCCTTGCCTTTGTAACTCAGCAAAATAGGAGCCTCCATATAAGCCGTTGTAAACTTGTTGTTCTTAGGTTTGAAACTAGAAATGGAAAATGTGTGATTCACATTGGCTGAATCTTGATAGATGCGAACATCATGATAGTAATTGTCGACACTGATACCTCCCCCAACGGTAAATTTAAAATCAGATTTGCCCAAATCCATAGGGTACATAAAATAGGTATTCAAACCACGGCTAAGCGGTTTTAATTTAATAGAATCGGGTGTGCCCACCCAACTGCACCAGTTAGCTTCAAAGCGAAAATAATCCATACGCTTTTCGGTGGTAGGAGGAATGGAAAACGATTTTGGCTTCTCAGCGGATGTAGTAGGAGCGGTAGTCTTAGTTTCAGTTTGCGCCAGCAATTGCCCGGCTTGAAGCAACACACTTAAAGCAATTATTATTCGTTTCATTTACAGTTTGTAAGTTTGATTAGTTCAACGATTTGTGTATCGTTTTTAGTATTGTGCCTCAAAAGTATAACTTTATAGCCACTTAATTCTGTCTCTTGAGTTTAATTAAAAAATTAGCCGGTCAAACTGCAGTCTATGGTCTTAGCAGCATGGTAGGCCGCATGCTCAATTACCTGCTCACTCCGCTGCTCACTAATTATTTTGCCACCGGACAGTACGGCATCAATACCGAATTTTTTGCTTACATCAGTTTTCTGAATGTACTTTTCACGTATGGCATGGAAACCACCTATTTCCGTTTTAGTCAAAGCGAACCCGACGAAAACCGAGTATATTCTACAGCCAATATATCCTTACTGATTTCAACTGTAATCATGGGCCTGCTTTTGGCCATCAGTGTACCGTATATCAATATCCAGTTGCACTATGAACAGCACCCATCCTACATGTACATGATGTTGGGGATACTTATTTTTGACACCTTAGCGGTTATTCCATTTGCCAGGTTGCGTCAGCACAATAAACCCTTGCTTTATGCAGGCATTAAGCTTACCAATATTTTCATCTACATAGCGGCTGTTGTATTTTTTGTGGTGGTTTGCCCTAAGTTAGGTAAATATCAATGGAATTGGCTGAGCTCCATTTATTCCCCTTCAGTAGGAATTGGCTATGTTTTTATTGCCAATTTGATAGCCAGCGGTATTACACTTTTAATCTTTATTCCCTCTTTATTAAAAATAAACTGGCAATGGGATACCCAACTTTGGAAGCGAATGATGCCCTATACGCTGCCTATGCTTATTGTTGGTTTGGGTTATATGGTAAACGAAACATTTGACAAAATTTTACTCAACTTTTTTCATCCGACTGGAGCCGATGCCAAAAGTTTGATAGGCATTTATGGTGCTTGCGGAAAAATTGCCATCATCATTACCATTTTTGTACAGGCATTCAGAATGGCGGCCGAGCCATTTTTTTTCAATCATTCTAAAGAAAGTGATTCAAGAAAAATATATGCCCAGGTAATGCAGGTATTTATTGCAGCCTGTCTGCTTATTCTGTTAGGCACCTTATTATTTATTGATGTGATTAAATACTATATAGCCGAGCCTTACCGTGTAGGCTTATGGGTAGTGCCCATTTTGTTGGTGGCCAATTTATGTTTAGGTATTTATTATAATTTGAGTATTTGGTACAAGTTGACAAATCAAACCTTAATGGGCAGCTATATAACCATTGGCGGTGCTCTACTCACCCTAATTCTAAATATTTGGCTCATGCCCATTTACGGATACATGGGCGCTGCCTGGACAACGCTTGCTTGTTACTTCAGCATTATGTTGGCTTCCTATTTGTTGGGTCAAAAATATTTTCCGGTTCCTTATCCATTGAAAAATATTTTGAAGCAAGTAGTCCTCATAGTAAGTGTATACGGAATAAGTTTAGTGCTGGTGAAAAATTATTTCGTTCAGTTCGGAATTTTTGCTGCTCAAAGCATTTTAGGAACAGGTATACTTATCTGTTTATTTGGAGCTGCCTGTTTTGGTTTATGGAAAATGAATTGGAAAGGAAGTTTATGGAAATAAATTTGCTGCTGCCTGCTATAATTTGTAAGTTGCAGTGTGATGCTTCTTTTATTTTACCAATACTAAAAACTAACGCCCATGAAAAACAAGCACACCCGTGGCGGAGTATCAATGAAAGTATCACAGTGGACATTAGCCACTTTGCTGCCGGGGTTTATTGGTTGCAAACCTTCAGCGTCAGTGGCCAACGAAAACAGGGAAAGTTTGTTAAAGAGTGAGTTTTGTGAGGAGGCGAAGCTCGGCGGAGTGAATATTCTCTTTTTTTTGTTTTTACTACTAAATAATAATTGCACTGCGCAGTTTACTAATACTACGTGGAAAGTGTACAATGGCAATAATATTTCATTTCAAACAGGAACACCAGTGTTTAATAACTCAGTAGCTTTTTCATTTTCTATACTGAATACAAATGCTTCAATCTGTAACAGAGCAGGTCAGGTAATTTTTTTTACCAACGGAAATATTATCTATAATAAAAATAATCTTATGATGGATAATGGTGATACTATTTCGCCAGGCGTACTTTCTAATACAAATTATCCTTATGGACTATCTCCAAGCATAAACGGAGCTTGTATAATTCCTAATCCTAACGATACTTCACAATTTTATTTATTTTATGGAAACCTAGAATACCAAATTCAAGGCTCGTATTATGGCTCTAAATTATTTTATAGTCAAATTGATATGAATCAAAATGTTGGGCTGGGTAAAGTTTTAAATAGAAATACTGTAATAGCTACTAATGATACTTTTGAAACTGGTAGAATCATAGGTATTAAACATGGCAACGGTAACGACTGGTGGGTAATTGCCCGACAACGCCACACCGATTTGTTTTATAAATTTTCGATTACATCAAGTGGTGTAAGTAATCCTATTCTGCAACACACCGATACAGCACTTTCAGCACACAATAGCTACGATTATCAAGTAGGTGTATCGGCCCAAGGCGATAAACTGGCTTATACTTATAGTATTGGATATATTTATTTATACAATTTTAATCGTTGCACCGGCACTATAACTTTTGATAAGGTACTTTATACCGATACCTTTGGCGTATCGGGTTGTAGTTTTTCGCCCAGTGGCCGCTATTTATATGCTAATAATTTAAAAAATCTTTATCAGTCTGATTTAATAACCGGAACAAAAACGTTTATTGATAGTGCCGTGTATGATGGGGTTAATTATCCCTTAGAGCAATGGTTTGGAATACAAGCGCTGGCTCCTAATAATAAAATATATCTATCGGCCTATGGAGGTGGTCAGACTTATCAAGTAATTAATTTTCCTGATAATGCTGGCTTAGCTTGCAATTTTGTAAAACATCAATTGGTTTTTCCAACAAATTACTATAGCGCTGCCCCCCCCAAAATCCAAATTACTCTCTTGGAATTGACCCTTGTTTTGTTGGTGTAAATAAATTAGCAATTAAGAATGATGAATTAAGAATTAGTCCTAATCCAACCAATGGGATATTGTTTGTTGAAAATGAAGCAGAAACAATAAATAAAATAGAAATTTATAATCAACTTGGGCAACAGGTTTATCATCAATCATTATTAAATACCACCACCAATGAAACAATTACAATGGACATTAGCCGTTTTGCTGCCGGGGTTTATTGGTTGCAAACCTTCAGCGTCCATGGCCAACGAAAACAGGGGAAGTTTGTTAAAGAGTGAGTTTGGTGAGGAGACGAAGCTTGGCGGAGTAATCTGCCGGTAAAAAATTATTTCGTTCCAATAGGATATTTTGACGCAGCAGTTTCGGTGGCTTAATTTGCCTTTAACTTTTATTTATTCTCGGGCTAGTCGGCTTGTATCGCCTTAACAGACAAACGCTTCACTTTAACTAACTCGGGTATTTAGTTTGTTTGGTATTAATCACTTAGAACTACTTTTAAATTTATTCTATCCTGTTGTACAAAAGCACCTATCCCTTTCGAAGCTAAATGTTGGGCCAGATAAAGTTGCTCTGTTTGTCCGGGCGTAGGAACCAGCACGGCTGTTTTTTCAATTACCTTCAAATCCATTATGGTAGAATAGCCGGCCCGGCATAGTATTTTGCCACTGGCCAAAGCATATTGGTTAAGTTCGTCGGAATTGGCATAATTGACCACTCTTACCGAGTGTGGTAAATAATCTATTTGCTCAGCGCTCTGAGGCAATCCTCTGATTAACAACAAGCGCTTAGCAGTGAAAAAATCCTTATCAGCCATTATTTGCTCCATCCATAATTTCTCTAAAATACTCCGCTGTGGTTCGGGACCACTAAGCAGCAGGAGGGCATCATATTCCGGTTGCACTTCCATTTTAGAAAATCGACTAAGTGGACCTATAAAGGAGATGGGAATAGTCAGTTGAATGCCATGCGATAAGCTACCACTCAAATTATTTTCTCCTTCATCATCCGGCACCCAGCATTCATCAAATTGCTCAACGTATTTTTTCAAAATTGCACAAACCCAATTTTCGGCAAAGCGCCACCCGGCCGGCATAATGAGCTTTAACTGATGGGTAATAAAAATATTTTTGGCTGATGGATGATATACCCCGTAGCGATTATCGGATAGTATATAATCGACAGGCTCATGGTTTACTATTTCGGCAAGAGCCGCTTTTTCTTTATTAATAGTTTTACGAATACCCCAACTTTGCCAGGCCATTTTCCATCCAAACCAAAATGGGTTTTTGGGATAGTCAATGGCATAAGATGGAAGTGTAAAGGTTTTTAATTGCGGATATTCTTTCTGCAACAAGTTTAGTGAATCCCCATCGCTGCCTATCAAAACTCGATTACCATTCAATAACAAATCATTTATCAATGGCATACAACGGGTAGCATGGCCCAGCCCCCAGTTGAGAGGTGCCACCAGCACGGTTTTGTTTTTTATGCTTTGAAGTTGCTTTATCACCTGTTTTGGTTATTGAATTTTATAAATCCATAAGCCGGGTATTTGCCCTTGGCTAATTTCACTAAAATTAGGGATAGGCTTAAGGGTATCGCCCGGTTGATGAAAAAGAAAATAATAGTTGATGCCGCCATTTATCAATTGTGTTGGCAAGTGGTAGGAAGTTCCATAATATTTTGGATGGATAATTACATTTTGAAGGCCGGCTCTGAAGGATAACATTTGTATTTGCTCGGCTGGGTAGCCTTCGCCATACATTAATCCATGCAAATGAAATTTTTCTGTAAGAAGGTTAGCCATTTTCACGGTAGGGTCGTTGGTTGCTTGGGTTTGTACAAATTCAAGCACAGCCATTCGCCAAAAACTAAACACTAATACGACCAAGAATAAAAGATGAATAACGCCTTTATGGCGCTTTATCTCTTCCATCCATTTTTCGAATAAATAAACGGACAGCAGCAATAACAAAACCGGCATTATCCAAAGAAAACGCTCTTCTACCCAGATTAGGAGATAGCCTGAAGGGTAGAGCACAAGTGTTATTAATGGCAGCAAAACTCGATTGCGTATGTGGTTTTCATTTTTTCGAAAATAAAAAATGAGCGCCCCTATCACTATGGGTATCCATAGCAGACACATTCGGTTCATATATTTTACAAATAATCTAAGGGCCTGCATTATCAGGTTCTGCTCTTGTTTTAAAGTTTCTTTTGAGTCGAATATATGAACGTACTTGCCTTGTAAATAAAATACATCCTCGGTCCAGTCGGTGGCTGTTGGATTTGGCGGATAGAGAAAAAATCCTTGCTCGTTTATGTTTCGCACTTGATGGTTGAGCGCTTGTGAAAAATTTATTTTACCGGTGGTACCATAGATTAAACCCTGATTGTATTTGATAGAAATATGAACCATCCATAACAAAGCCAGTGCGAAAAACGAACCATAGACAACAGCTAGAAACTTAGCCGAACTCTTACTTAAAAACTTAAACGGCTTTTCCCTAATAAGCCTATAAATCACTATCAAGGTAGTATGTAAAAAGAAAAAAGGGAAAGCATACTGCTTAGCAAAATAACATACACAACCCACCATGCCCACCAGCACAGCATACTTGTACTGCTTGAAAAGCTGAGGATGATAAATAAAATACAGATAGTGCAAGAGCACGGCCAGCAGTGACAAATCAACCGGAACAGCTGAATAGGTGTATGTAACCAACAGCGGTACTATAGTTAGATATACTACCCCTTTAGTTTGCCAGCCAAGCTGAAACCATTGGGTTAATAATCGAATGCCATTGAGCGTAACAAGGCCAAGGATGATGGCCACCAGTTTAGAGGCCAGTATGGAATTGACGCCGGCAAAAATAAATGGCGCCATCAACCAAGAAACCAATGGACTCCAAAATCCATTGATGGCCTGGGCCCAGTTTCCATGCGCATACTTAACGGCAATGTTTATGTAGGAAATTCCATCCGGGTCAATCCAAGTCTGGTAACGAGAATAGAAAGCGCCGCAGAGGCACAGATAAGCCAAGCAAGCCAGTGCAAATAGTAAACCATTAAACCTATTATTTACTTTGTCCATTCAGGCTTAAAAGTAAGACAAAGTGCACGGAATGTTTATTTTTGTGCCCTCAAGTACAGGAGAGTTGTCCGAGTGGCCGAAGGAGTACGCTTGGAAAGCGTATATACATGAAAGTGTATCTAGGGTTCGAATCCCTAACTCTCCGCATGTTTTAAAGTTTTAAAATTATTGAATATGTTTTAAACCTACCGAAATGATTAGTGTGTACATTCTATACTCTAAAAGTATTGAAAAATATTATGTAGGTCAAACAAGTAATTTGCAAAATAGAATTTTGCAACATAATTCTGGCGAATCAAAGTATACAAGTAAAGGAATGCCATGGGAGATAGTAAAATCAGTTTCTGTAGAAAGTAGAGCATAGGCAATCATTTTAGAAAGAAAATTAAAGAATTTGTCGGGCAAACGATTACAGAAATATATAAAGAAATAAATAGAAAGGCCGAAGGAGTATCCCGACGATACTGTCGGGAGAAAGCGTATATACATGAAAGTGTATCTAGAGTTCGAATCCCTAACTCTCCGCTGAATTAGAAAGAGAATGTGTAGAAGAATGAGAATGAATATCACATATCTCCAAATTCATTCTCATTTTCATTTTGTTTCTCATTCTAAAAAATAGGAAATGTTTGAATTTCAGAAGTTAACTGTCTATCTAAAGGCTAAGGCTTTTCACACCGCTTGTAAAACCATACTTCGCAAAAACAAAACAGAAAAGTATGTTAATGACCAACTTGGAAGAGCTTCTTACAGTATTGTTCTTAATATTGCTGAGGGTTCTGCAAAAAGCTCCAAGGCTGATAGAAGAAATTACTTTACAACAGCTCGAGGTTCAACATTTGAATGTGTAGCCATCGTAGATCTATTAAGA
>DAIMNW010000087.1:0-8961 GCA_036719905.1 Chitinophagales bacterium | reverse complement strand
CTGCCAGCATTTTAAATAATATTTCAAACAACAGCCTGATACTTTTAGATGAAATTGGACGTGGCACAAGTACCTATGATGGCATCAGCATAGCTTGGAGTATTGCTGAATATTTGCACAATCATCCTTTAGCAAAACCAAAAACTTTGTTTGCCACTCACTATCATGAGTTGACTGAACTTTCAGAATTATACCCCCGAGTGAAAAATTTTAATGTTTCTGTAAAGGAGACTGGCAACAAGATTATTTTCTTACGAAAATTGAAAGAAGGTGGCAGCCAACATAGCTTTGGTATTCATGTGGCTCGTATGGCCGGCATGCCACAAAGTTTGATAAACCGAGCCAATGAAATAATGCATAAGCTAGAAGAAAAATCTATGAAAGAAAACAACCGGCAGCAGTTGAAGCAAATTCAGCCCAACAATTTTCAACTTAGTTTTTTTGATACCAGTTCGCAGGAGTTGCAGCAACTTAAACAGTTGCTGAACACCATTGATGTAAACCAACTAACCCCTGTAGAATCTTTGATGAAGTTGGCAGAACTGAAGGCATTGGTAAAATAAAGAAAAAAGCACACTAAAAGTCGACTCCTTTGAAATAAATTCATCCAATGCTTCATTATTTTTGCTAAAAACAGCACCAATGCTTAAACGCCTTTTTGATTTTTTACTTTCAGCATTAGGTTTGATTTTGCTTTCACCTATATTTATTCTCATTGCCGTAGCTATTAAACTAGATTCAAAGGGTGACGTATTTTACTTTCAAAACAGAATGGGTAAAAATTTTCGAGAGTTTCGATTGTTTAAATTTAGAACCATGAGTACAGGAGCCGACACCAAAGGCTTGCTGACTGTTGGTATGAAAGACAATAGAATAACCCGGGTGGGTTATTTTTTAAGAAAAAATAAATTGGACGAACTACCACAACTTGTTAATGTTCTCATTGGTGATATGAGCTTAGTAGGACCCCGTCCCGAAGTAAAACTTTATACCGACCTCTACTCAGAAGCGCAAAAACAGGTCTTGAGTGTAAAACCAGGCATCACCGATTTAGCCTCTATAAGATATAGCAACGAAAATGAAATTTTGGCTACATTTGATAATCCCGAGCAGGCGTATATTGAAAAAATAATGCCGGAGAAATTAAAACTTAACCTGCAGTATATTTCCAATCAAAGCCTTCTCGGCGATATTAAAATTATTCTCCAAACGGTATTTAAGATAACCGCCTAGTATTTTCAAATGATGTTGCGCTTACGCCAATTACCCCGTGGTGTTATTTTTTGTATCGATGTCATTATTGCCATTGGTAGCATTCTGTTTTCGTACCTACTTCGTTTCAATTTTGCCATTCCGGCCAGCGACCTACATAGTTTGTCAATCGTTATTCCATTGGCGGTAGTCATTCGAATAATATTTTCACTTTGGTTTAAAACCTATGCCGGAATTATTCTGTATACAAGCACCGAAGATGCACAACGCATATTTATAGCCAGTACATTTGGCTCTCTGTCGTACTGTTTAATTAATTTTGGCACCCACTTTTGGCATCAATTCTATATTATCCCGTTTAGCATCGTTATTATTGATTGGATAGTTTGCGTTTTTTTCCTCATAGCCTTTCGAATGATGGTAAAAATTATCTATCTAGAAATAGCTAACACCAAAAAACATAAAATCAATGCAGTTATTTATGGTTCCGGCGATTCAGCGGTATTGATAAAACGAACCATGGACCAGGATTCCAAAAATGATTTCAATCTGATTGCTTTTGTTGATGACTCTCCGTCTAAGCAAAATATGAAAATGGAAGGTGTAAGCATTATTCCAAGTACAAAACTTGACCAAGTACTTTCAGAAGATGATGTAGATCAACTTTTTATTGCCGACTCAAAAATTAGTAATGATCGCAAAAAACAAATAATCGAAACCTGCTTAAAATATAGCACGAAAGTGCTTCATCTTCCGCCTGCCAGCAAATGGATTAACGGCGAATTGAGCATTAATCAAATAAAGCAAGTCAAGATTGAGGAATTGCTAGAACGAGACCCCATTCAGCTGGATGAAGACAAAATCAGTGCTCAATTGAGTGGTAAAAGAGTATTAATAACAGGAGCCGCCGGAAGTATTGGAAGTGAGCTAGCCCGGCAAATACTAAGATTTAAACCGGCCAAACTTTTCTTGCTTGATCAAGCAGAGACCCCCCTGTATGAACTCGAAATTGAGCTGGCTGAAAAATATGATGGAACACAATATGAAACAGTTTTAGGTGATGTTCGTGTTTATGAGCGTATGGAGAAAGTGTTCAAAGTATTTAAACCGGAAATGGTTTTTCATGCAGCTGCCTATAAGCACGTACCGCTTATGGAAGCTAATCCATCTGAATCCATTTTAACAAATGTTCTAGGAAGTAAAATTGTAGCTGATTTGAGTGTGAAGTATGGTGTAAAGAAGATGGTGATGGTGAGCACCGATAAAGCGGTGAATCCTACTGGTGTAATGGGTGCTAGTAAACGAATTGCCGAAATCTATGTTCAAGCACTTGACAAAAAATCAGCAGCAGAACAGAAGACCACTCGTTTTATTACCACTCGTTTTGGCAATGTGTTAGGAAGTAACGGCTCCGTGATTCCATTATTCCGCAAACAAATTGAAGATGGCGGACCTGTAACTGTTACACATCCAGAAATCACCAGATTTTTTATGACCATACCGGAAGCTTGCCAACTTGTTTTGGAAGCCGGTGCTATTGGCAATGGTGGGGAAATAATGATTTTTGACATGGGCGAAAGTGTAAAAATTGTAGAATTGGCGAAGAAAATGATTCGCCTCAGCGGTTTAGAATTAGGAAAAGATATTCAAATCAATTTTACAGGATTACGTCCAGGAGAAAAACTCTACGAAGAACTTTTGAATAATAATGAAAATACACAGCCTACCCACCACGAAAAAATCATGATTGCTAGTGTAAGAGAATATGAATACGATGTGGTAGAACAGCATATTGACGAATTAGTGAAACTTTTCGATACACAGAACAATTTAAATATTGTTCGTAAAATGAAAGAAATAGTACCTGAGTATACCAGCAATAATTCCATCTACGAAGAACTTGATAAAGAAGAACGAACATTAACCCATTGATTTTTTTGGTTAGACTTTGTTTTTCAGTTAACTTGCAGTTATAAAATTTTACAAAATGAATAAAATTTTCACCATCCTTTTGCTAATCGTCACATTGGTTTCGCTGAACGCCTGCGTATTTGCAGGTGGAGGTGATGTGAAAGAATTTAAAGGGAAAGACAAAATAAAATGGATGACCTTTGAACAAGCAGTTGCTGCCAATGAGAAGAATCCCAAAAAACTTTTTATTGACGTGTACACAGATTGGTGTGGCTGGTGCAAGCGCATGGATGCTGCCACTTTTCAAGACGATAAAATTTCAGGATACATTAATGAAACATATTATCCCGTTCGATTTAACGCTGAACGCAAAGATTCATTTCTATTCCACAATAAATATTACAAATTTATTCCAGAATATAAGAGTCATGAATTGGCTGTTCAAATGCTTCGAGGGAATATGGCCTATCCAACCGTGGTAATATTTAATGAAAATTTAACTGTGGCCGAACCCATTCCCGGCTATCAAACTCCTGATCAACTAATGCCAATCCTTCAGTTTTTTGGGACTGACGCCTATAAAACGCAGAAATTCGAAGACTTTCAAAAACAACCAACCAAATAGCCTGCTCTGCTCCTACCTTGTTTTCGATAGAAGTGCTTAATTGATGAATAGTTTGAAAATATCAGCGGTATCCTATAAGAATACCTTACCAATGATTCGAGGCATGCAGCAAAGCACGTATTTTGATGATATTGACCTACAGCTTGACATTCCATCCATTACCGCTTTGAAATTTATGAATGGTGAAGTTGATGTCGCCTTACTTCCTGTGGGTGTTTTACCACAACTGAACGACTATAGAATTATTACAAATTATTGCATTGGTGCTCATGACAGGGTAAAATCAGTGGCCCTTTTTTCCAAAGTTCCATTAAACCAAATTGAAATTATTTGGCTAGATTATCATAGCAGGACTTCAGTAGAATTACTAAAAATTTTATTGAAGGAATATTGGCAACTTCCAGCCATAAAGTTGAAGGTTGCTGGTGAAAATGCTGAAGAGTTGATTGAAGGAAACGCTGCCGCTTTGTTGATAGGCGATAAAACCTTTCCGCTAATAAATTCAATCCCCTATCAATACGACCTGGCTAGTGCATGGAATGAACTTACAGGTCTGCCATTTGTCTTTGCTTGTTGGGTTGCCAAAAGTAATTTCAGTATTCACCGCGAAGACGAATTAAATCAAGCGTTTAGCCTAGGTATAAACTTTCGCAATCAGATTATTTCCGAGTTGAAATTGAAAGACCTTTCAACAGACTGGAATGATTACTTTTATCACTGCATTCAATATCAATTGGATGAGCCAAAAAAGAAGGCTCTAAAATTGTTTCTAACTAAAATCAACTCTTAAATCAATTTTTTAAAACTATGAATATCCACGAGCCTGAAATTACCTGGAAAGATCACGAAGATATTGCCATGAAATTGTATGAAAGATTTGGAAAAGAATTTGATGAGAGTAAAATCTATCGAGTTCGGTTTACGGATTTGCTGGAATGGGTTCTTCAAATTCCCGGCTTTGTTGGAACTAGAGAACAAAGTAACGAGGGGCATTTGGAGATGATCCAATCAGGCTGGGTATATGAATGGAGAGACAACCAATAAATGAGCTTGATCAATTAGCTGAACAAATCCCTTAAACCTTGTGCCTTAAGTAAACTCTCTTCATATTCTGCCTCTGGATTGGAATCTAAGGTGATTGCACCTCCAGTTTGCATACTCAGATAACCTGTGCTTTGATTATAAATAATCGTTCTGATAACTACAGAAAAATCAAAGTCGTTATTTGAAGTAATATATCCCAATGCGCCGCTAAAGAGTCCTCTTTTAACCGATTCATATTCCTCAATTAATTTCATGGCAGATATTTTTGGTGCACCTGTCATTGAACCAATAGGGAAAGCATTTTTCAAAATATCTAGCCAATTTACGCTTGATGAATACTGAGCCTCAACGGTCGAAATCATCTGATGAACCTTGGCGAATGAATAAACACCAAAGAGTTCGGCTACATTAATTTTTGCTTCGGCTTCTGATCGGGCAAAATCATTTCTCATTAAATCCACTATCATTACATTTTCTGCCTGCTCCTTGCTGCTATGCTGGAGTAACTCCTTTAACTTACTATCCTCCAGTGAATTGCTACTTCTGCGACTAGTTCCTTTCATAGGTTGAGCAATAACTGTGTCTCCTTTTTTTTGTAAAAATCGCTCGGGACTAGCACTAAAAATATACTTTGAACCCACTTTGAGCATGGAGGCTAATGGACTTTGAGTAAGCAGATTGTAACGAAAAAATGTTGAAACTGGATTTAACATTATATTCTCTACATAAAACTCTTGACAATAATTTATTTCATAAATGCTTCCTTTTCTAATATACTCTTGAAGTTGCAATACATCATGAATATATTTTTCTTTAGACGTTCGATATTGAATGTTTGGCTTTGGCAATTGAGAATACTCATTCTCAAATATCAGATCTGCAAGTTGAACTTCCATAAAAGAATCAAGTATGGGTTCATCACTAAAAACGGTTAACTCGTTGTTTCTGAAGAGTAAAATAAATTCAGGCTCAAAAAAATAAAGATCCGGTAGGTCACAATAATCAGGCAGTGTAGAATTGAGTTGCTCCAATTCATTTTTCAAGTCGTACCCTAAAAAACCCATCAGAAAACTGTTAGAATTAACAGTCTTATATTGTGCTAAGCTGGTAAATCCATTGCCCGATTTTGACTCAATTGCTCCTTTCAATCCAGCACCAATCAACATATCAAAATGTCCGTATTTGTCAAGGCACTGGTTTGTGTTCAAAACCATAGCCACCGAAAAATTAAAAGCCCATTGTTGGGCTTTTAATTGCATTTCAGTAAAGTTGTCTTGCAGAATAAAACTACGCTTATATCTGTAGTGCATCAATTTTTCTGCGCTAGTGAAAATGTCTCACTGGTTCAAGAAGGTTAGAAATCGTCATCGTCATCGTCGAAGGTATCACGAAACATGTCAATGTCCATGTTCTCATCATCTAAGTTAAAATCTTCATCGCCTCCGGGGAGGTCATCATCCTCTTTTATCTTTTTTGATTTCTTAGCCGAAGGTTTTGGTGCACTTGGCTTAGCAGAAGGTTTTGCTTTCGATGGTTTTGCAGATTTTTTGGTTGCCATGGTTATAGTGAACTGATTTTTGGTTATGTAAATTTTCAATACTTTTTTAAATACTCAAAATATTTTTTCACTTTTTTTTCGGTATTAATTCTTGTAACTATGATAAGATTACTTCAAAAATAGCATTTATCTTTCTATTAACTGATTTCGCTCGGGCCCAGTTGAAATAAATTTAACAGGCACTTGCGTCATTTTCTCTATCAAATTTAGCAGTTGAACAAGATTCTCAGGTAAATCTGAATAAATCTTGCAATTATCTAGGGATTGATTCCAACCTTTTGCTATTTCGTAAATCGGATCAATTGTTTGTGAATTCATGTCAAACGGTAACTCCTCTGTTACTTCTCCATCCAAACTATAAGCTTTTGCTATTTTGACTTCCGAGAACTCATTCATCACATCAGGCTTCGTAATTATTAGTTGTGTAACACCATTTAACATGATGGTGTAGTTAAGGGCCGGAATATCAAGCCAACCGCATCGCCGCGGACGACCAGTTGTACTTCCAAACTCATTTCCCTGCTTGCGAAGTCTTTCGCCTGTCTCTTCATTCAATTCAGTTGGAAATGGTCCACTACCTACCCTGGTGCAATAAGCTTTAGTAATTCCCATTACCTCCCCAATCTGATGTGGGGCTATACCAAGTCCAGTACAAGCTGCTGCAGTAATGGTATTTGATGAGGTGACGAATGGATAAGTGCCAAAATCTATATCAAGCATACTTCCTTGAGCCCCTTCAGCTAAAATCTTTTTGCCATTTTTGATGGCGTAATTGATAAAATATTCCCCATCTACAAGATTTAACTTTTTAATTTTTTCGATGGCATTGAACCAATTTTCTTCCTGTTCGGAAATGTCAAATGTGTAATCGTAGGTGGCTATTATGTGAAGATGTTTTTGTTTAAGTGCATTATACTTTTCTATAAAATCATGCTGCAGGATATCTCCAATTCTTAATCCGTTTCTACCGGTTTTATCCATATAAGTAGGTCCTATTCCTTTAAGGGTACTACCAATTTTTGCTACCCCTTTCGATTGCTCACTGGCCGCATCCAAAATCTTGTGAGTAGGCAGTATTAGATGTGTTTTTTTTGAAATAAACAGATTACTTGTTGCATTAACTCCAGCATCAACTAAATAGTCCAACTCTTTAATAAACACGATTGGATCCAATACTACACCATTGCCAACCAGATTTTGCACTTTAGGTTGAAGTATGCCTGAAGGAACGGTGTGGAGCACCATTTTTTTTCCATTTACGACTAAGGTGTGCCCTGCATTGGGACCGCCCTGAAATCGGGCTACCATATCATATCGGGGAGCCAAAAAATCAACGATTTTTCCTTTTCCTTCGTCGCCCCATTGCAATCCTAATAAAACATCTACCATGAAAACTCTTTTAAAACTTTTAAATATTATCCAATATCGAGAAGACAAATGTATATGAATTGGATATTAATTTTTCATATAAAAATCCCCCAAAAAGTATAAAATGCTTCTTGAGGGATTAGTTTTGAAATGCGGACTTTCGTGGTCGCTAACGGTTGTTTGATTCTATAGGCTTTTGGTAATTTTTGTTTAGCCTAAGTATACTTTTAATGCTTTGGAATGCCTTGTACGGCGGAGTTTTTTGATGGCCTTTTCTTTTATCTGCCTTACTCTTTCACGGGTAATTTCAAATTTTTCAGCTATCTCATCGAGCGATAATGGAGCGCCTTCATTGAGTCCAAAGAAATAACTTACAATGCCTGATTCCCGGCTGGGCAGCACTTTCAATATTCTGGAAATTTCTTTTTTTAATGATTCACTAGTTAGCATTCTGTCGGGCGAAGAGTTCAAATCGTTGCTTTCCATCATGTCGCCAAAAGTAAGATCTTCTCCTTCCAATAAAGGGGCGTCCATGCTTAGATGCTTGCGGTTATTGTCATTTAAAATGGTGCTTATCTCTGCTTCACTCAAGTTCACTTGATCCACCAACTCTTCAGGGGAAGGTTCTCGTTCATTTATCTGCTCAAACGCTAATAAAGCTCTGTTCACCTTGGTGTAGTTACTCACTTTATTAAGCGGTAAGCGAACCAATCGGCTTTGCTCCAATAAAGCTTGTAAAATTGACTGACGTATCCACCAAACAGCATAGGAAATAAACTTAAATCCCTTGGTTTCATCAAAGCGCCTAGCTGCCTTTATTAAACCTAAATTGCCTTCATTGATAAGATCGCTGAGCGAAAGTCCTTGATGCTGATATTGCTTAGATACCGACGCCACGAAGCGAAGGTTCGCATTTACCAACTTTTCCAGGGCTTTTTCGTCACCGGCTCTAATTAGTCGAGCAAGTTCCACTTCCTCTTCAGGAGTTATTAAATCTATCTTGCCGATTTCTTGTAAATACTTTTCAATCGCTTGACTATCACGATTGGTAATTTGGGTAGCAATTTTTAGCTGACGCATGCGAATAAACTTATTTTAATTAACGTTTTGAATGAATACTAGATTTTTCGAAAAACGTAGGGAAGTTTACTCGAGATTACTTATGTGTGATACTTATACTTTAATTCGAAAAAAAGGTTACATTTTTTATTAAAGATTTTCTAAAAAGAAAAGGCCTTCTAAT
>DAIMNW010000086.1:0-8968 GCA_036719905.1 Chitinophagales bacterium | reverse complement strand
TCCATTAGTGAGTTCTACTTTTAAAGTATCGTTTGGGTTGCCTGCTCCCCCTCCATTAAAAAACCAAGTGTAATAGCTAATATTTACATTTTGAGAGCCAGATAAATCAAAGGCCGGCGAAGTCAATTTTGTAGTTCCATTATCTACATCATCATTACTGGCATTGCCACCACCATTACCGGTTACATAGCATTTGTTCCAGAAGTCGCCGGCTAAGTCGGCAGCAGGATTGCTTGGATTGCCATTTAGGTTGGTCCCTACTGGCGTACCACGTTCCCATATACCGCTTGTGGCAGTACTACTTACCGTCCATCCTTCGTCTACAGAGAAATCGTCATAATATCCACGAGTCAAATGAATAGGTGTGGGAGCCGAAGTTGAGGAAAGATTTTGCTGAATGGATTGTGTGAGATAACCCCAATTGCCTGCGTAGTAAGTATAATTTCCTGGAAGAAATGGGCAATCGGTGTAATTTCCTGAATTATCAGAATAATAAGATTTGCTAGCGGTACCATTATCAAAAACCACGTTGGCATTAACAATACCAGTCTGTGTACTTGCATCATCAACCATTCCATTCAAGGTAAACGAGCCTGCAACCGGAACCAGCTGAACAGGAATGGTAGTAAAACTACCGGTAGTTAGATTAACTGTTATTGATTTTGAAACATAGCCTGGTTTAGAATACACGATGGTTTGAAGTCCGCTCTGATAATAACCACTGGTATAATTACCCAATAAATCTCCTTGACTATTTACAACAGTTCCATTAATACTAATTGTAAAATCGGTAACCGGTCCGCCACAAATAGAATCAGTAATTGTTCCATCGATATAACATGCCTGCAGATAAGTTGGGGTAAAAACAAAGAGCCCACTCTCAATATCACTAATGACCAAATTGCCGGATGGGAAGTAGGGAAACACACCCCAATCCCCATTGAAACCATCGCCATTCAGTGGTGAGGTATCATAACGTCCAACTAAAACCATAGCATTGGGATGTGTGGCATCAATAATACAAATACCATCACGATACCAGCTGCAAACCTGATAGTTGCTATTTACCGTATAGGTATTATGCGGAATAGAAAGCGAACCTGGTGTGGCTTGAAAACGTCCTAGCTCAGTGATATTTGAAAAATCGGAGATGTCGTAGGCTGCCACGTAAGCATTTGATTTCTCATCGGTGCTCCAAAGAACATTACCTGCATTAT
This sequence comes from Chitinophagales bacterium, assembly GCA_036719905.1. GTDB lineage: Bacteria > Bacteroidota > Bacteroidia > Chitinophagales > CAIODY01 > DAIMNW01. The sequence continues at coordinate 7,751 of DAIMNW010000086.1, read as the reverse complement.
TTAGGGACAAGTTGTGAGTGAAATTGCTTGGTGTGTTGTGCGTAAGCATTAAAGTGGGATTGGCTTTATTGGAAACATCAATAGCCGAAAAGTAGCCATCATATACATGAGCACCGTAAAGCGTATCATTTCGAACTATACCATCATGAATATAATTGCCTGTGTATTCACCCAACACTGTTGGGTTCATGGGATTTGTGCTTATGTCCAGAATGATAGCAGCCACAGAGGTATTAGGTAATTTTTTGGCTCCAAATATGTAACACATCTTCTGCAAAGTATCTACATACACAGTATGGCCGGTATCATAATTATAATTACTACCTCCGTTCCAATATACATAGGTAGGTTGTGTGCCTGGCAAAGAGGATAAATCGGCTATCAACATGCCGCCTCCGCCTTCGGTTACACAATAGGCATAATTGCGCCAAACTCTTACTTCTCTCCAAATACTGTTGGCGGCAGGTAATCTGTAAAGCTCTGTGATATTGGTTGGGTTGGTTACATCTACAATGGATAATCCATCGGCTACACCCACCAAGGCATATTCGCTACCGGTAGGCGATACGTAACCCCAAAGGTTACTGGCATCTACTCCATAATGAATCGAATCTTTAAAAGTAAGGTTGAAATTTTGAGAATAGCTAATTGTGCAGATGGTAAGACACAAAAGCATCAGTAGATACTTTTTCATGAGGTTAGAAGAAGTTGTAGTTAAAGTTGTTAAGTATTAATTGGCACCCGGCTGCTACTCTCATCATTTCTGGTGAAGAATGAGCTTAGTTAGAAAGCCACAAAGTGTGCTTCGGCCAATTTCATTTTAACCAAAATGAAGGTTATAAGAAGAATAACAACAATGCCTATAAGTACACCATAGAGCCCTTTCTTGTAGATACTTAATAAGGCTTCGGTCTTCATTTGCTCTCCAATATTTCTAAATAAATTTTCAATACGCATAAAGGCACTTTCGCTTTTCACCACATAATCATAAGCACCATTTTTCATACACTCAACAGCCACTGAAATTTTATCCTGACCACTGAGCATAATGATATTGGCTGGTGGGAATACTTCCTTCATTTTTTTCAAAATTTCAATTCCGTTTTCGGCGGTTTTTTCTTTGCTCATCAAGTGATAATCTAAAATTACTATCTCCGGATGGAGGTGCATATTATTCAAAGCATCTTCGCCGGTGGTAAACGTAACTAATTTCATTTCATATCTATCATCGAGGTAGTCTTTAAGCATTTGCAATTGCATGGTGTCATCATCTACCAGAAAAATAATACGGTCGTTATTCTTTTTAGCCATAATGGTGGGTCAATTTTTATTTAGCCTTAAAGCTACTAATTTTTTTGAGTCGATGAAATGAATGACTTTCTAATTTTAAATTTGTCTATTTGCAGTAAAATATGCCGTGATAATGACCCCTGAAAGACTCTCTAAACTAGAACGTGTAGCAGCTAATCGCCGTTTCGATTTAACGGTGGTGCTTGAAAATGTGCACGACCCTCATAATATAGCGGCCGTTATGCGTACCTGTGATGCAGTGGGTGTAGCCGAAATATTTGTTATTGATAACCAAGTAAAATTGAACAAACGAATTGGCAAAAAAACCAGTAGCAGCGCCAATAAATGGATACAAGTACATCAATTTGAGGAGGCTTCCACTTGCATAGAGCGCTTAAAATTGAAATATCAAAAAATTTATTGCACCCATCTGGATGCCGAAGCTAAATCAATTTATGATATAGATTTTACCCAATCGGTGGCATTGGTATTTGGTAATGAACATGAAGGTGTAAGCCAGGAATTGTTGAAAGCTTGCCATGGCAATTTTATCATACCACAAATAGGCATGATAAGCAGCCTCAATATTTCAGTGGCCTGCGCTGTTACTTTATATGAGTGCTTCAGACAGCGAAGTTTAGCGGCACCTAAAGCACCGGGTCCCGAAAATAAAAACTTATTGCAGCGTTGGTTAGCTGAGGCAGCAGAATAATTATTTGCCAAACAAACCACCCAGCATGCCACCCATACCGCTTGGTTTTTCACCTTTCAGCATGCCATCAATCATGCCTTGAAATGCCGGTGGAACTTTGGTTTTGGCATACTCTACAACCGCTGCCAGCGCTTTGGTAGCTTGTTCTTCGGTAATGCCGGCTTTTTCGCTTATTTCTTTCACTAGATCTGTCATAGTCTATCGTTTTGTTTGTTATATATTTTGTTCCATAAAGATAGCTTAAAGCTTTTCGGGTTTCAAGTTAAATTGAGTAGTGTGTTTTTTAATATGGGCTATTGTTTCTGGTATAGAATCAGTTACGAGAAAAAGGTGTTTATCTTCAGGTGACACCGTTCCTTGCGCAATCAGTTTATCGACGAACAGCATAAGTTCGTGATGAAATTCCTTGCCAAATACTACCACCGGAAAGGGCTCAATTTTTTTGGTTTGGATAAGCGTAATGGCTTCAAAAAATTCATCCATAGTGCCAAAACCTCCCGGCATGGCAATAAAGGCATAGGAATATTTCAGTAAGATAGTTTTACGAACAAAGAAATATTTAATATCAACCGAGCGGTCGAGGTAAGGGTTAGGGTCTTGTTCAAATGGTAAAATAATATTGCAGCCTACTGAACGACCACCCACGTCCTTAGCTCCTCGGTTGGCAGCTTCCATTATTCCCGGGCCGCCACCGGTCATTACAGTAAAGCCTAGTTTGGCCACCGCAGCACCCATTTCTCTTGCTTTTTGATAATAAGGATGCGTTTCAGGAAATCGAGCCGAGCCAAATATGGTAACGCATGGGCCTACCTTATGCAATGCTCTAAACCCTCTTATGAATTCACGGACCACTTTTAGGGTAAAAAGAAATTCTTCAAATTTAGAATGGGGCCCATCCAGAAACCGGATTTCTTCTTTTACCGAATTATTTTTTTTCAAATGATTAGTTTTATACCACTAATAAACAAATAAGCAATCGATAAAGTATTTTTCCAACTAAAAAACTATTCACAACTATGGCATTACTGTTAGCTGTTAAAGGCATCCATCCTGAATTTGGAAGCAATTGTTTTCTGGCTCCTAACGCAACCGTGGTAGGCGATGTGGTAATGGGCGATAGTTGTAGCGTATGGTTTAACGCTGTAGTGAGAGGCGATGTGCATAGCATAAGAATAGGGGACAAGGTGAACGTTCAGGACGGAGCCGTCATACATTGCACGTATCAAAAAGCTTCTACTACAATTGGAAACAATGTAAGCATAGGTCACAATGCTTTGGTGCACGGTTGCACTCTAGAAGACAATGTATTGATAGGCATGGGTGCAATAGTAATGGACCATGCTGTGGTAAAATCTAATTCGATTATAGCAGCCGGAGCTGTGGTTTTAGAAAATACGGTGGTTGAGAGTGGCTGTATTTATGCAGGTGTGCCTGCCAAAAAAGTGAAGGAGTTGAACGAAGAACAAACTAAACGATTAATAGATGGCATAGCCAATAATTATGTAATGTATAGTACTTGGTTCGACTAGTTAATTTCTAGGCAAGGTTCATTATTTCTTCCAGAATAATTCTATCGTTGCTTAATCGGGGTACTTTATATTGACCACCTAGTTTCCCTTTTTGTTTTAGCCATTTGTAAAATGTGCCATTAGGTAGCGAAAGCACTATTGGCATTTGCAATGCAATATCTCCTTGCCTCTTGGCTTCATAATCGCTGTTTATTTGTTGCAGATGTCTGTCGAGGCAAGTAATGAACTCTTCCAAATTCTGCGGCTCTTTCTCAAACTCAATTAGCCATTCGTGTCCACCTTTTGAACTTTGTGAAATGAAAAGTGGAGCAGCTGTATACTCTTTAATCACAGCATCTGTTTGATTACATGCCACGTTAAGTGCTTCATCGGCATTGTGTACCATCAATTCTTCGCCAAAGGCGTTGATATAATTTTTGGTACGGCCGGCTACTTTAATCTTAAATGGGGCTATGGAAGTAAAAGTTACTGTATCACCAATTTTGTAGCGCCACAAGCCGGCATTGGTTGAAATTACCATCGCATAAGTTTTGCCCAATTCTACCTCATTTAGTTGAAGCGTAGTTGGATGAGCATCATCAATATTTTCAAGAGGAATAAATTCATAAAATATGCCGTAATCAAGCATTAGCAGCATATCATCGGCCTGGCTTTCATTTTGAATTCCAAAAAAACCTTCGCTGGCATTGTAAGTTTGATAGTAGTTGATATTGCCACCAATAAGTTTTTTAAACTGCTCTTTGTACGGCGTAAAACTCACTCCACCATGTATGTAAAGCTCGAACTCGGGCCATAAATCCACCAACTGATTTTTATCACATCGTTCAAGTATTTTTTTAACAAAAATCAAACTCCAGGTGGGCACTCCTGCCAGATGGGTTACATTTTGCTTCATGGTGGAGTCAATCATGCGCTCTATTTTCAGTTCCCAATCTTCCATCAATGAAATATCCAATTCAGGAGTGCGCAAAACAGTGCCAAGCCACGGCATGTTTTGATTGAGAACAGCGCTTAAATCGCCAAATGAAGAGTTGGCATTCAAAGGGTTTACCTGATGACTGCCGCCCATAATCAACCCTTTACCGCTAAAAATATTGGTTTCAGGATGATTGTTGCAATAAATGGTAAGCAAGTCTTTGCCTCCTTTAAAATGGCATTCATCCAAGCTTTCTTGCGATATGGGAATAAATTTACTTTTATCAGTAGTGCCGCTCGATTTAGCATACCAGTTAATATCGCTATGCCACAGCAAGTTTTGTTCGCCATTCATGTTTCGCTGTATAAAGGGTTTCAACGATTCATAATCTTGCAGCGGAACACGTTGTTTAAAGTCGTTGATACTCTCGATACTGCTGTAATCATATTTTTCACCCCACTCTGTCAGTTCGGCCAGTGTAATGAGCTTAGAAAAACACAGTTCCTGGGTTTCCAACGGACGGGCTATCAAATCATTGATTTGATCAATTCGCTGCTTAAATAGCCAGGATAATATGGAGTTGACGAGAGCCACCAGATAAGGTTAGTCAAATTTTTTTCTTCGCAACACAAAATTGCTACCTAAGTAAACCTTCCGTACCTGCTCATCGGCCGCCAGTTCTTCGGCGGTACCGTGTTTGAGTATTTTACCTTCAAATAGCAAGTAAGCTCTATCCGTAATGGATAAGGTTTCCTGTACATTATGATCCGTAATTAAAATGCCAATTCCCTTAGTCACTAGTTTTGAAACTATAGACTGTATATCTTCTACAGCAATGGGGTCAATGCCGGCAAAGGGTTCATCTAATAAAATAAATTTCGGATTAACAGATAGTGCACGGGCTATCTCCGTTCGCCTTCGTTCGCCACCACTCAATACATTACCCATATTCTTTCTTACATGTGTCAAGCGGAATTCACTCAATAACGATTCTACTTTTTCGTCCTGCTCTTTTTTGCTCAGGTCAGTCATTTGCAAGATGGACCTAATATTATCTTCTACCGATAGTTTTCTAAAAACCGAAGCTTCCTGTGGTAAATAGCCAATGCCTAGTTGAGCTCTTTTATACATGGGCATATTAGTAATATCCGTATCATCCAGAAATACCTTGCCTTCCTCTGGTTTTACTAAGCCAACGGTCATGTAAAAAGTGGTGGTCTTGCCGGCGCCATTAGGCCCAAGAAGACCAACTATTTCGCCCTGATTTACCTCTACCGACACGTCGTTGACTACCTTTCTTTGCCTGTAAGTTTTAAATAAGTTATGAGTCTGCAGTTTCATGTAGGGTGTGAAAATACTTTGAATATTTGTAAAGTTGTGAGAATAAAAAAGCGCATCAAACTGATTTTGTTGATACGCTTTTGAAAAATAATTATGGCAACTATAAATTACTCCATTTTTACTATCTTTTGCCTTAGTACTTCTTTATTATTATGTTTTAATTGAATGATGTAAACACCTTGTACTAATGTTGTGTTTGCTCTTTGCAACTCAGCATTTAGATCTTTTTCATTGCCAGTTGTGTGTAAGTATGATCGGCCAAGTACGTCAACAAGTTGCAATTCAAACGCTTCCGCTTGATCACTAATAGTTATGGTCATATTACTTGTATAAGGATTTGGTGAAATGGAAGCCAAGTACCCTTGTTCAGATGCATTGGTTACTATTGCAGCAGTACCCTCATTTGCCATTCGAAAACCAGCATTACCTTGATAACCATTTTTCAAAACCACCTCATTTGCACAGCCAAACTGTAAGGCTGCATCAAAGTACACAGCAATAAAATCTGTGCTAGAGTTCTTGCCAGCCAAGGATGGTACCAATTGGTTGTCAAGATTATCAACAAATGCTCCAACTGCAGGGAAAAAAGGTGAACAGCAACCCCCAGTAATTAAATAGGGTACAGTTTGATAGGTAGGAGTGCTAATCCCGGAGCAGGTAACACTAGTAGGGCTTCCATTATTTGTACACATGATGCCTACTACCCCAGGTATACCAGCAGTTTTTAATCCATTTAAATCATCGTACGTTACCCAATCAATTTGTATTTGGTGATTAGCCTGGTCATAGGCTACTACTGGATAATCATTCACATATCCATTTGTAGTCATATCGTAAGTAGGGCTGGTAGGGTTGCTCCAAGTAGATGAAACTGTATAATTAGTTACAGTACCACCCGGTGTGGATGAATAACCAGTATTACCTAAAATATTGTAAACACCTCCTCCGGCATCTTCCATACACACCACCGTCCAATCTGTAACAGTAGCCGCATTTCTATCGGCAATACGTGGGTGATACAATTGCCCACCGTTGCTGATGGCTGATACTGTTGTGCCATAGTTAAGCGGTGGCGTTGGAGGTGTGTTTAAAAACAAAGAAATAAATCCATCCAGCACATTTCCTGTACATATACTCTTTTACGGTTACTAGCATCTACATATGTAAAATAAGCAAAATCTTCTGTTACTGCCACATCAGGCTCGGTACCAGTGATACCCCCATTAGTAACTATTACAGGTGTTATTGATAATGCACCATTTTGAAAATATGCACCATAATTATCGCCTGTTGATACATCTTCAAATGTAAGGCAACCGAAGCCATTCCACCGGTCTTCAATATCTATATTAGGGTTGGAAAAGGTGCCACCGGTAGTGAGCTGGGTGCTGGATACTAATGATGGAGCGATGGTTTGATATTTGTACACGTCAAAGAAAATATCGCCACTGTTTTCATATACCAGATAAATATAGTACTGCAATGGTGATGTGCCTATTAAGGTTACAACTATATCTGGGTCAGTTCCACTTATTGCTGTTGCATTTGAAACAGGAGTTCCATTATCTACCAAAACAAACTGAGGTGTGCCACCATCATAACAGATAGCTTCCAATCGGTTGGTACCATCGTCCCATACATCGCAGCCGGTATGCTGCACATCGGTGCTGTAGTTGGGTGGTGTGGTACTGGTACCAATTCTAAAATCTTGTGTACACGAATGAATAATGGCCTGCGCATACAATTGAGCCGGAAAAAAGTTGCTAAAAAGCACTGCTAAATAAAGAGTGATATATTTCATGTTGATAAGTTTTTAATCGTTTATGTAAATGTTTTTTTTCGTCTATAAATCAAATATTATGAAAGAAAAATTTATCAACATATCCACATTTTTCATCGTTTTGAAAATAGCATTTGCTCTAATTTTAATATTTCTAAAAATGCGAACGCACAAACTAATATT
>DAIMNW010000007.1:0-31793 GCA_036719905.1 Chitinophagales bacterium | reverse complement strand
GGGTTTAATGTCACGGTTGGATTTCCTAAATCTGAATAATCTATCGGGATTTCAGAAGTATTGGTAGTCACTCGGTTAAATACCACGTTCGATTGGAAGTAGGGGCTTGCCACACTATCGGGATAAAATGAACTTACGCCATTAACAGTACCAAAGTAGAATCGTCCATCATTGTCTTTCCAGAAGGCATTGGAATTAAATTCGTTATTCATCATACCATCAGTATGATCAAAATACTGTGTCAATTTTTTCTGTGGGTTAAATTTGATGATACCATCATTAGTACTCATCCATAAATTTCCTTTTTCATCGCCAGTTAAACTGTAGATGTCAAATTTGCCGGCACGTAAATTTTCTGTGAAATGAGTGAAACTACCCGAAGCTTTCTCATATCGATCTAAGCCACCACCATATGTTCCAATCCAGATATTGCCGGTGTAATCTTCATACAGGGCCGATATATCGTTAGAGCAAATGCTTTTTTCGTTTTCAATATTATTAATAAAGGCTGCCGTTACTTTATTGGTTTCGCGGTTAAACAGCTTCAGTCCATCATTGGTTCCAACCCAGAAATTGCCATCGCTATCCTCCATAATGGATTGAATGGTGCAAGTGGCAAATTCATTTTTGTTTTGAAAAGAATTTTGAACTGGCTCTAGTACATGATTTTCCAAATTGACCAGCAACAAACCACAATGAGTGCCACTAGCCCATAATCGTCCGTGGGCATCTTCATATAATAATGATGTTTTATTTCGATTTGCATCATTGGCTAGCAGCTCAATTTTATTTGTGCTAGGATCAATTACCAGTAGCCCTTTTTTAGAAGCTCCAATTATTTTATTATGATATTTCACCAAACACTCTACATCGTTGTCTGGTATATAACCATCGCCTTTTTCTTTGGTCGAAAATGCTTTCCAGGCTCGAGTGTTTAGGTTAAATTTAATTATTCCCTGATCGTGTGAACTCATCCAAAGGTTGTTATCATCATCCTTAAGGATAGAGAAAACATAAAAAGTTCCGCTCTCAAAATTTACCGGCTGACCTGTTAAATCGAAATTGCTAAATGGGCTGTTAAGATTAAGTTTTTCCATTCCATTATCAGTTCCTATCCAAATAAGTCCTGTATTATCCTGAAAAATGGTATGAATAGTATTACTCACTATGGAGGAGTTAACACGTGGGTCGTGAACCATATTGGTTACCTCATGTGTAATTTTATTAAACTGACACACACCTAGATTGGTTGAACCCACCCACACATTACCCGATCGATCTTCAAAAATGGTGCTGATATTCTTAGACAGCATTTCACTAGAAACCGGTAGCGGATTAAAGATGATATTATCATCGTTTTTACGGCAAACCAATAATCCTTCTGCCGAGCCAATCCAAAAGTTGCCATGGTGGTCTTCCAATATACAGTGAACATTTTCGGGACATCCGTCGCCATGGTCAATGGCCACTGTGGAGCCTGATGCTGGGTCGAGTACGGTAATGCCTTTTTCGGTGCCACACCATATCTGGCCTTCGGCCGAGGTGGTAAGGCACGAAATTATTCGGCCTGACTTGGTATTAAAACCGGGTTGGCTGGTATTAATAAAGTGTTTGAATAGAAACTCTTCCTTGCCTGTATTTGGATTTTTTCGAAGGGTTAATCGATCTAATCCGGCTAATGTACTAATCCAGATATTTCCATAACGGTCCATGCAAATATCTCTTACATGGTCGTTCTGCAGGGAGTTGGTTTGTTTTGAGTCGTTTCTAAATCGAGTTACTTTTTGTGTTGAGCACTCAATTCGGGTAAGACCACTTACCGAGTTGGCTATCCAAAGGGAGTTGGTAATTTCATCGTGAACCAGATCGGTGGTAGAATAGGTAGAATAAAAATTATCATCGGCCAGAAATGGCATAAATGAATACCCATCGTATCGAAATATACCCTCACATGTGCTTATCCAGAGATAACCCTGATTGTCCTGTACAATTTTCTTTACTGGATTGTAATTTAAGGTGCGCTTATTACTTACATGCTGAAAACTATTCTCTGCGGCATAGCAAGGCCATTGACCAACTAAGACGCATACTACCAAGAAGGAAAAAAAGTGTCGGAGCATAGAAATATTCGCTCTGTGAAATTACTAAGCACAACAAATGCTTAGGTAAGCGATATCACGTAATTCCAGTAGGTAAATGGATGCAGAACCGCTTGTGCGTTATTTTTTTTGCCAGAATTTTAACCCCGTTTCAATTTCTTCAATGATGTTCAAATAGGAGTTAAACCTTTGGGGGTGAATAGCACCTGAATTGACGGCCTCTTTAACAGCGCAACCCGGCTCGTCCAAATGGCGGCAATTGTTGAATTTGCATTGGTTCAATATTCGGCGCATTTCCGGAAAATAATGCGACACTTCATCAAGCTCTAAATCCATCATACCAAACTCTTTTACCCCGGGTGTATCAATAATAAATCCTCCAAAGGTAAGAGGGTGCATTTCGGCAAAGGTGGTGGTGTGCTGCCCTTTTTCGTTCCAGTTGGAAATATCTTTAGTTCGAAGTGTAAGTTCAGGGCAGATGCTGTTGATGGTGGCAGATTTGCCCACGCCACTCTGCCCGGCCAGTAGGGTAGTTTTATTGATTAGCAGTTCTTTCAATGGCTCGGTACCAATTCCTTTAATGGCTGATGTAAGAATTACCTTATAGCCAATACCTTCATAAATATTTTTTAGTTCTTCATAATACTTCATCTCCTCGGCTTCATAGATATCGGCTTTGTTAAAAACTAAAATAACAGGAATATGGTAGGCCTCGGCCGTTACGCTAAACCTATCAATAAAACCGGCAGGTACCCGTGGGTTTTTGAGGGATGCCACCACCATAGCCTGATCCAGATTGGCTGCCAGTATATGCCTGTGCGATTTTTTATGTGGGTCGCTGCGTATTATGTAATTATTTCTATCGTACAGTTTGCCAATGATGCCTGTTTCTTGCCCATCTTCTAATGCAATTTCAACCCAGTCGCCCACGGCTACAGGGTTCGATGTTTTTAATTCATCCAATCGCAGCAAACCTTTAACGCGGCAGGCTACTACCTTGTTCTTATCAAGAAGTACATTGTACCAACTGCCTGTCGATTTTATTATGGTGCCTCTCAAATGTTTGTGATTTTGGTTGTACTGAAAGGCTGAACTGGAAAATGCATTGGACAGCTTATACTTTATTCATGGCCACCTCATGAATGGCCTGTGCCATTTGAAGTATTAAACCGGGGTCTTTTTCTACAGCATTGCCCACCACTATTACATCGGCTCCGGCATGGCAGGCTGCAATGGCTTTATCGGTAGTGGTAATGCCACCACCAACAATAATGGGCAGGCCAATCTGCTGTCGAACGGCGCTTATCATTTGTGGGCTAATGGCATTTTTGGCGCCACTGCCTGCATCCATATAAATTAGCCGAAGGCCGAGCATTTCGCCGGCAAGTGCTGTGCAGGCGGCTATGTCGGGTTTGTTGGCCGGTATGGGTTGGGTATTGCTTATATACGAAACCGTGGTAGGGGCGCCTCCATCTATCAAAATATAACCGGTGGGCAGTATTTCCAGTTGGCTATGTTTTAAATAGGGCGCTGCCGTAACCTGCTGGCCTATAAGCAATTCGGGGTTGCGGCCACTGATGAGCGAAAGAAAGAAAATAGCATCGGCCTTATCATTTATCTGCATGGTACTTCCCGGAAACAGAATGGCCGGTATAGTGCAATTGCTTTTGATGGCAGTAAGAGTGGCATCCAAGGCATCACGGGTGAGCAGGCTTCCACCCACAAACAAAAAATCTACACGGGCCTTTACAGCCAAATCAATAAGTTGTACCAAGGTAGTATCATCCACCTTATCGGGGTCAATGAGCAAGGCAAATTGCTTTACGTTGGACTCTCTTGCTTTAAGAAACGCACTATAGATAGTATGTGGTTGCTGTTGATCGTATCTAATTGGAGCAGTCATAAAGCGTAAAAATACATCATATTGCTTTAAAATGACCTTTGCGGTTGCAAATTTTGCAAAACCATGGTCTCACGGAGGTGTTATTCTTCCACCAAAAGCCCCACCAAAGGCTGCCACTCGTTGGGTGCCACCGTAATTACTTAAGGTAGGACATAGCCATCCCCCTTCGTCAAATTCATTCCAGGCAAAGATGATAACGGTATTGGCTGCACCCGTAGTAGGGTGACTATAATTCCAGTTTTTGGCTTCATTTACATGATAGGTAAGTTCAGATACCGTGGCTTGCTGCACCCAAGCCGAGGCTCCGGGATCGGCCTCCCAGGTTACATTATGATCATGTCGTGGGCGTTTATCCCATCCGGTGGTTACATGTGGCACGGTAGGGATGTTTAAACTTACTCCGGTATAATTCCATTGTACAATATCGGTATTTGCCAACGAATCATAAGGAACGCCGCCGCCTATCCATGAGGTAGCATAAAGGCTGAAGGCATCTAATCCCAAAGTGCTTACGGTTGTCATTACTCCATCCACTCTCATTTCTACAATGTATGGCGTTTGAAGTCCATTTCGAATGGTTCGTGCTCGTAAAGTATCTACGTCTTTTTTTAATATGCCTGAATAGCCGAGAAGATAAAGCAATGGACGATTGCCCAGTACCTTCTGATAATTAGGGCTTTTAAAATCATTTACAATAGAATCAACCGAAATATTTGTGACCCAATTTGAAGCTTCAATAATTAGACAGTAATTGATGGAATTCTTAAGCGAACTGCTTTTGTAAAGTTTGCGGCTTTGATCCAAGCCACCGGAAGCAGGGTACCACAAAAATGCCCAATAATCAAGTCCGGCTTGTGCTGCGTATCTGATTTCTTGATCCATGATACTTTGGGTACAAGCATTGATGGTAACACTTGTACTTGAATTTTCAACGCCATAAAACGGTACTCTATAATGGTATTGCAAAGGGCCAAGCGTCTGTTCAATCTGAGTACCTACGGCATTGCCGCTGCCGGTCCAGGCATCCCATCTTATTGCCCCTATGGTTTGTGCCGGACTATTACGAATTCCTATTGTATCCACAAAAAAAGTACCGCTATCAACCACTAATCGTATGGGATATGTTCCGCCAGGTAATTTAACGTTAGATAGATTAACCACTGTAAAGGCAGAACCTGTATTGCCTACCTGTAGAATACCCGTAAGGTTTACGTGATTGGCCTCCAGGTGAAATCTAGCACCGCCTGAGGAAGATGAACCACAATTTATTTTAATTTGATACGATAGGTTGGAAGGCACGTTGATTGAATATTGCAACCACTCATTTTTTTCAATTGTGTTTACATAAGTAGCCACTCCAGCTGCGCTAGCCGTTTGAATAAGATCGTTGGTGGGCGAAGGGTTGGGACTGGGCATACTACGTTCAAAATATGCAATGGTCTGTCCTCCTCTGTCTACATTTTCGGCATAGATTACACCTGGTAATTTGACTGCTTTGGTTTTAGGAGTGGACCATGCATGACTATTGGCTGCATTTACATACAGGTTATAACCGGTATTGGAAACATATAGATTTTGGTTGGCATAACCTGCATCAAAGGTGTTGCCTCGTATTACTACATTATTGGCCGACTCAATGGAGATGGCTGCTCTATTGTCGGTTGAATTATAAGAGCCCACAAACGTGTTATCTAAAATGGAAATATTATTTAAAATTCCGGCAGCGGCAGTGCCTGCAGCATTGTTTAGGGCACGTAGGGCAATAGCGCCATTGTAGCCAACCCAATAATTGCCATTGCTAATTAAACAATTTGAAATAGTAATGTTAGCAGGCGAAATGGCTTCAAAGAAAAAGGCAGCTGTAGTTTCTAGTAAAATGCCTGACCATGAATTTTTAATAAGTGAGCAACCTGTAATGTTGGCATGTCTGTTTTGCATCAGAATACCCCTTGCACGATTGTTCTGTATGGTTGTGCCCGTAATGTTGACAGTGGGCAAAGAGCCGGCATTAGCTACAAAGTGGTTAACCAGCACAGTACCTGGGATGGCGCTAGTAGTAGTGATGGTGGTATAAGTACCATTTCGAACTACTGCTTGTACATAGAGTTTTTTAATCACAATCATGGTAGCCGGATCAGTAACCTCCAGTGAGTCGCCTACTTTAGGATCTTCATCAGGATATGGAATATTACCTGTATTGGAATCCACTATGTTCATGGTATTGCTCGTCAATCCGGTAATTTTTGTATAAATGGAATGCACATTAATGCCATCATCGCCCATAGCTTCAGGAGTGCAATTCGATACCGAAATGGCGCCGCGGTCGTTGTTAAAATGAAAACCATCGGCTGTTGCCGTCATCCAAAAGCCTGGCTTACGCAGTACATTAATATTCCGCAGGGTTAGGTTAGTGACACTTCTAGAGTAAAGAATCATACCCGGCTCATTGTAAATAGTAATATCAGATAGAGTAACATTGCTTGCCCCAATGGTGCTGAAAAAATCGCCCGTATATACCTGAAAGCGCACCACTACATTATCACCTACATTGATGCTTCCAATAGAACCGGCAACTACCGGGCAACGCATAACTCCGGCCGAAGGGGAGGTGGTTAAGGTGGCATTGGTTTGGTAAATATCGAATCCACCGGTGGCAGGCCTAAATTCGGTGGTATCATATTCCATCAAAGCAGCAATGGTTTTTCCAACACGAACCGAATGATTGCCTCTTACCTGTACATCTACATAGCTTGCCCCTTTGGCTATAACCGTTCCACCACTGAAGGGTAGATCATTATCCCAATTAATTATAAAATTTTTAACGGTTACATTGGTTGTGCTATAATTTCCAAAAATGATGCTCCATGTATCGCAGGCAAGGGTAGAACCTTTGCCATCTAAGGTGATGTTGCTTTTTAAATTCAACTTATTACCGGTGCCACTTAGGTTGTAGGTTCCAAACGGAAAAATAATAGTATCGCCCACACCGGCGGCGTTGATAGCATTTTGAATAGCTGTGCGATCGTTAATAGCATCATTAGCAATGGCTCCATAGGTGGTAATATTTACCTGAGTGGCTTGGCTGTTTGCAAAAGCCAACGAAAGCATACCACTAAGCAACAATTGTATAATTCTATTTTTCATGAAATCAATTAACTGGATAAGGGAAAATGCTATTTGCCAAAAACACTTTAGTTAACGGAACGAGCCAATTCAACCCAGGCGCTTCCGTTCCACATTAAGGTAAGAGTATTGTCAGCATCGAAGGTCATTAATGCACTTAGTTTGCAATTGCCAGCATCGGCCAGTTCGGCTTGATTAGATGTACCAACAAACACGATGTACAGCATTTGGCCTTTAACCAATCCTGAACTGAGTACCATGGTACGTGCGCCTGCTGCGTTGCTACTTGAAGTAATAAAAAGATTGGAATTGTCACCAACGGTTACTGTTTGGTTGTCGGCTGTAATTCCAATTGAATCACGGTCAAGTGCCAAAGCCCCATTAATGTTCAGTGAAGTCTGTGGGGTCATGGTGACTATACCCACCTTGCCTTCTATGATGGCACCTCCGGCAGGAGCTGCAGTAGTGGAGTAAGGTGTAGATCCGTTGGAAATGGCAAGTCCGCCACCCACATTCAGAAGTGAACCAAGGGAGGCTTGCCCCAATCCAATACCCACCTTAAATGTAGCTACGTAATTAAACTTGTATTATTTTCTATTCAAGATGAAAGAAAAAAATTTCAACATATTACCCACAAGCTATGTGTAAAACCCTTTTGGAATCAAGCTTTCAGCCGCAAATGCCCACCCATTAAAGCTTCCCAATTTCTACCCCTTTTTGTTAACAGGGTGTGTAGAAATATTAAACACATTTGGCTTCATCGTGGAATAAGTTTGACTATATATTTGTCGCACCTCAAATACAGAATTCTTGTTTGAAAGAATGGAAACGAAAAGTAGAACAATGGCAGATGAATGTGAAATTTTTGTTTCCGGGCAATTAAGAGAAAACTAACAGGGCAGTTGAATATACGGTGAGTGTTGCTTGACAACTTGATAAAAAAAAGAGCAACAAACACAATGGGGGAATTGTCACCCCCAGGCAAAAAAAAGATAAACAAATACTAACGAACCATAGAGTTAAACAAGCATAAATTCATTCTCACACACTAACCACCCTCCTACTTATTCGATGACAAAAGCTAAAAAAACAAACAAAAGCGGTCTCTCCTTCAGCCGCTACTATACTAAAGAAGGGGTATCGGTATTTGATCAATTCGAATACGACTATCGTAGCTCGGTAATTAAAAACCCGGCCGGCGACCCGGTCTTTGAAATGAATGGGGTAGAAGTGCCCAGACAGTGGAGCCAGGTGGCTACCGATATTCTGGCACAAAAATATTTCCGTAAAGCAGGCGTACCTCAACCCGATGGCAGCACCAGCAGCGAAAAATCAATTAAGCAGGTGGCACATCGTATGGCCAATTGCTGGAGAGTATGGGGCGAACGCTTCGGTTATTTTGCCGGCGAAAACGACGCTCAGGTATTTTATGATGAGCTAGTTCACAGCATTATGAACCAAAGTGCTGCACCTAATTCGCCGCAGTGGTTCAATACCGGCTTGCACGAAAGTTATGGCATTACCGGCAAACCGCAGGGACACTATTATGTAGATCCCATTGATGGTCAATTAAAAAAATCGAGCAGCGCTTACGAACGCCCTCAGCCGCATGCCTGTTTTATATTAAGTGTTACCGATGATTTGGTGAATGATGGCGGAATAATGGACCTTTGGGTAAGAGAGGCACGTATATTTAAGTATGGCAGTGGCGTAGGAACCAATTTCTCCTCAATCCGTGGCGAAGGCGAAAAATTGAGCGGTGGAGGTACTTCAAGCGGATTAATGAGTTTCTTGAAAATAGGCGACCGTGCAGCAGGAGCCATTAAGAGCGGCGGTACCACCCGTAGAGCAGCCAAAATGGTTTGCCTCGACCTTGACCACCCTGAAATTATTCAGTTTATTAATTGGAAAGTAGAAGAAGAGCGCAAAGTGGCAGCCCTTATTGCGGCCGGCTATTCCAACGATTACGAGGGCGAAGCTTACCGTACAGTGAGTGGTCAAAACTCGAATAACAGTATTCGTATTCCTAATTCATTTTTCAAAACACTGGATGAAGATGGTGAATGGAATCTGATAGGCAGAAGCAATGGCAAGGTGATGAAAACAGTGAAAGCCAAAGATTTGTGGGACCAAATAGGTTTTGCAGCCTGGGCCTGTGCCGATCCTGGAACACAATACGACACCACCATTAATGAGTGGCACACTTGCCCTGAAGGTGGTCGTATTAATGCATCTAATCCTTGCAGTGAGTACATGTTCCTCGATAACACAGCCTGCAATTTAGCCTCCATCAACTTAGCCAAAGTGTTTGACATCGACACTCAAACATTCGATATACAAGGTTACGAGCACCTATGCCGCTTATGGACAGTGGTACTGGAAATTTCGGTATTAATGGCCCAATTCCCATCCAAAGAAGTTGCACAGTTATCTTATGAATACCGAACCTTAGGATTAGGATTTGCTAATCTTGGCTCTGTATTAATGACCATGGGCTTGCCTTACGACAGCGATAAAGCACGTAATATAGGCGGCGCTCTAAGCGCAATCATGACCGGCACCAGTTATAGAACATCGGCCGAAATGGCCCAGCACTTGGGACCATTTGCCAAGTATGAAGAGAACAAAGAGCACATGCTCCGGGTAATGCGCAATCACCGATTTGCCGCTTACGATGCTTCAGAAAATTACGAGAACCTGAGTTTAAAACCAGTTGGAATTGACGCCAAGCATTGCCCCGATTACCTCTTAAGTGCTGCCTGCAAAGCTTGGGATAATGCATTGGAATTAGGCGATAAGTATGGCTACCGCAATGCTCAAGCCACCGTAATTGCTCCTACCGGTACCATCGGTTTGGTAATGGATTGCGACACCACGGGTGTAGAGCCTGATTTTGCCTTAGTGAAATTCAAAAAACTTTCGGGTGGTGGTTATTTCAAAATTATCAATCAATCGGTTCCACCAGCGCTCAAGAATTTAGGATATAATGAAAACCAAATAGAAGCCATTATCAATTATGCTAAAGGACATGGTTCGCTTTCAGGTTGCAAGGCTATCAGTCACGAAGCCTTATTGAACAAAGGATTGAACAAATCGGATTTAGAAAAAATTGAAGCCGCATTACCGGCAGCCTTTGAAATAGGATTTGCTATTAATAAATGGACACTGGGTGATGAGGCCATGCAACGCCTTGGCTTTAAACCAGAGCATTATAACGACATTAATTTCCACCTGCTCGAAGCTTTAGGCTTTTCACAAGATCAAATTGATGCCGCCAACCTCTATGTGTGCGGTACTATGACTACAGAAGGAGCTCCCTTCTTAAAAGAAGAGCATTATGCTGTATTCGACACCGCTAACCGATGTGGCAATATTGGTACCCGATTTATTCACCCTCATGGTCATATACGCATGATGGGCAGCGTACAGCCATTTATCAGCGGCGCTATTTCAAAAACCATCAACCTGCCTAATGAGGCCAATGTAGATGATATTAAAGATTGCTACCGATTAAGCTGGGAACTTAGCTTAAAGGCTAATGCTATCTATCGAGATGGAAGCAAGCTATCGCAACCACTCTCAACCAAGAGCGATAAGAAAAAGGCTGCAGATGCCGATACTTCAGAAGCGGTTGGTTTGAGCGATATCACAGTGGATGATTTGTTGGTAGAGGTAACCAAACGAATGGAAAAAAGTGCTGATACTAAATTGAAACATGCCTTGGCTCGTATTGTGGAGCGTCAATCATTACCAAGCAAGCGCCATGGTTATACCCACAAGGCTAAAATTGAAGGCCAGGCAGTGTTTGTTCGTACAGGCGAATACAGCGATGGTACTTTGGGTGAACTGTTTATTGATATGCATAAAGAAGGCGCCGCTTTCCGAAGTATGTTGAACTGTTTTGCCATAGCCGTAAGCATTGGTTTGCAATATGGTGTGCCACTCGAAGAGTTTGTGGAGAAATTTACGTTCACCCGTTTCGAGCCGGCTGGCCGTGTCGATCATCCGAATATTAAGAGTAGCACATCTGTGGTTGACTTTATTTTCCGACTGTTGGGTCATGAATATTTGAACCGGACCGATCTGGTGCATGTGCCTAATGAACCTATTCAGAATGAATATGTAAGCGAAATGCAAATGGAGGGCGATTTCATTTCTAAAACAGAATTGGAACCATTGAATGAAACTCCAAAAGCAAGCAACAATGGAACAGCCCAAAAAATGCAGCACACCGTACATGCGCCTAAGCTTACCCATGGCGATGCACCTGCCTGTACCACATGTGGCCATACCACCGTGCGCAGTGGCACCTGTTACAAATGCCTCAACTGTGGCAGCACCACAGGTTGTGTTTAGTTACGAATAAGTAAATATGGTTATAAATTGCAATCCCACCCGAAGCAATGAGGGTGGGATTTTTTTTAAAAAAAAAGACCGGCCAACGTGAATCGACCGGTCTTTTGAATAAATTGAAGAAAAAATTAAGCTTGGTCCTTTTTGTACAAATAGATATTAGAAACAGCTAATATAATTCCAAACACAACCGCACCAATTACAGCTCCCATTGTTTTCTCATCGGGTACCGATGTGTGAGCAATGATGGCAGAGATGAGAACAATACCAAAACCGGCATAGGCCCACTCCTTAATTTTGTTTGGTACCATAGGAATCAGCAGAGCCAAAATTCCTAATAATTTGGCACAGCCTAATTCTATTCTAAAATAGTCAGGATAGCCTAATTTTTTAAAGCCTTCGGCCATTTCAGGGTTCATAAATTACTGCGAAGCACTAAAGCCCATCATCAGGCAAAAAATGCCCGTAGTAGCCCAATAGATGATTTGATTTTTTTTCATAAGAGGGAAGAGTTTTTAATTGTTTATACACAAATATAATGATTCTAAACCGAAATTGGTTAGCCTGGTTCTCACATCTAAAATTTTGTTATATTTGAGAAAAAAAACAATGAAGCCATATTTCTTACTACTAGCATTTATAACCTTAGTGTTTATTCTTCCATCATCCTATGGCCAAACCACGGTAAGTCCTGCAACAAACACATTGTCTATATCATTAGATACCACCTATACATTAACTCCAGGTGGCGGTGCCAATTACTCTTTTTTAGTCTGCAGCGGTGTTCATCTCACTGTAACAGGCCTCAGTACCTACTTATGTAAATTTTATATGGAACCCAATTCCATTGTAACCCTTGACGATACTTTTAATTTTTATGTAATAGCTAAAGTCTACATTAAACAGAATGCCATCTTTGATTTTAACCGCAAACTGGGAAGCTATTGCGACACCATTGTACAAGAAACCGGAGCTATTCTACAAGATACTGCCACTAGCGTAACACATCTTATTCCAACCAGTAGCCTTACATTTAACTATTCCAACATGCCCGGCGGTGTAAGTCCATGTAGTTCGGTATTGGGTTTAAATACTTTATTAGAGCAGAACAATCAGCCATTTGCCAATCCGGTTAGTGAAAAAATAAGCCTACCTAAAGCGAATAAGAATGTGATTCCACTAGTGTTTAATGTGCTCGGGGAAAAAGGTGAAGTGCTAAGTAATCCAACCTTGGAAGGTGTTCAATTGGATGTAAGCCACTTGAAACCTGGCATTTATTTTTTGAGGTACCAATTAGCCAAGGAGCAGTGGCAGACTACTCGATTTGTAA
This sequence comes from Chitinophagales bacterium, assembly GCA_036719905.1. GTDB lineage: Bacteria > Bacteroidota > Bacteroidia > Chitinophagales > CAIODY01 > DAIMNW01. The sequence continues at coordinate 18,985 of DAIMNW010000007.1, read as the reverse complement.
AAGAATAACCTACTTAGTGGGTCCGTGTATCACTTTCGATTAATCCATCTCTTAGGCGAATAAGTCGGTTGGCATGACGGGCAATATCTTCTTCGTGTGTTACTATAATCACTGTGTTTCCTTCGCGGTGAATAGTTTCCAGGATATCCATTATTTCGTTAGAGGTCTTAGTATCCAGATTTCCGGTAGGCTCATCAGCCAGAATAATGGAAGGGTTATTGACTAAAGCACGGGCAATGGCCACCCTCTGATTTTGTCCACCACTTAGTTCATTGGGTTTGTGATGAGCTCTTTCGGTAAGACCAACCGCTGCAATTTTTTCTTCAGCGGTTTTGGTTCTTATTGTTTTACCCACACCGGCATACACCATTGGCAATTCTACATTTTCAAGCGCTGTTAATCTGGGTAAAAGGTTGAACGATTGAAACACAAATCCAATTTCTTTATTTCTGATTCTAGCCAATTCATCATCGGTAGCACGACTTACATCGGTATTATTAATAACATATTTACCGCCAGTTGGTGAATCGAGGCAACCCAAAATATTCATTAATGTACTTTTTCCACTACCACTTGGCCCCATCAAAGCCACAAATTCGTTTTTTTCAATGCTTAGCGTAATACCATGTAGCACCGGAACAGCCGTTTTTCCTAAATAGTAGGTTTTGGTAATATTTTCAAGAAGAATAACGGGCATAAACTGTTGGAGATTGAATGAGAATCGGTTCAATTATTTTTTTAGCACCTTAGGCACTTTAAAATAATCGCTGTCTTTTTGTGGAGCATTCTTCAATGCTTGAGCTTTGGTAATGGTTTGGTTAGCAATATCGTTACGGAGTACTCCAATATCTTCATTCACATAAATCATTGGAGCAATGCCTTCTGTATCCACCTCATTCAGTTTATCTACAAAGGAAATTATCTTCGTGAGGTCTGATTTTATATCATTTCTTTTTGTGGCTTCAGTAAATTCCAATTTGGCTAATGAACTTAAGCGGTCAATCAACTCATCATTTGTTTCCATGGGTAATGTTTTTGTAAGTAGAATAAGAGGTTACAAAATTAAACAAAGTTTTGAGGGAAAGCAGCTTTCAGATCATTCTCAAATAGGGTGTGAACCTGATTGCTTAAAGCCTGATAATCTTCAGGCAACATTCCCTTCGTCTCAATTGGCTCATGCACGATACATCGGCTCAATTTTGGACCCTGCCATTTGCTTTTACTAGGTAGTATAAGCCAATTATCGAGCATTGTAACTGGCAGAATGGGCACTTGGTTCTCTATAGCCATTCTGAAAGCACCGCTCTTAAAATTGCCCAACTTAGGTGGATTCTTTTGTGTGGCCCCCTCTGGAGCAATGGCTATACTTATTCCTTCATGAAGCGATTGGCAGGCCTCATCATAGGCTTTTCTTGCCGATTCAGGGTTTTGTCGTTCTACACTTATATCTATAGTTCTAAAAAAAATATTTAGCAAAGGCACTTTCGATAATTCGGCCTTGGCCATAAACCGAAAGTAGGTGGGTACACAAAGTGCTAGCAAAGGAATATCTAAATGGCTACTATGATTAAAGCAGATTACATAACCACGATTTTTATCAAACGCAAAATCCTGTTTTCGGGTAAACCAATAGCCACCCAAAACTACAGGTATCCAAGACCAAAAAACCCTGAGTCGGTGGGCCAATGGATACCATGATTTTCTGCTCAGCAGTAAATAAAAGATAGGGAAAAGGAAAAAAAATGGAAGGCCAATCCAGAGGTATAAATAATAGCCATATAATTTTTTCAATGCTGCCATTCCATATTTCATTTATCTAAATCCCTTGTAAATCATGATGATACCGAATATGATCATTCCCACCCCACTTAATCGGTTAACACACAAAATAATCTCAGCGTTAAAATACTGTTTCAGTTTTTGAGCAAGGTAAGCTTTAGCTAGGTCGGCAGAGGAGACCACTAGTAAGGTACCACTAAAAAATGAAATCTTCTCTGATTTAAGAAATCCCTCATTAGCCAAAAAGCTAGCTGTGGCTGCCCAGAACAGAAAAACCCCAGGTGCTGTAGTATTAATGAGCCAACCCCGAGCAAAGTATTTCCATCGAGTGGCGTTGGTAATTTCAAGATGATGAACTTCTTCGTTTTTCTTTTTCAATAACAGCAGAATTCCGAAAATGCAGAGTATGCCACCACCAATAAAATATACTTCGGTTATCCGCTTACTGAGTAACTGTGCTGCCCCAAGATTAGTGAGTAAAATGTATCCAATATCGCTTAGGCTAACGCCTGCCAGAAAAAACAAAGCCGTACGAAAGCCTTTATTAATGCTGGCATCGATAACGGCAAAAAACACCGGGCCTACTGAAACAATCAATACTAAACCCAAAAGTATTCCTTGCCAAAAAGCTGATATCATAAGTGCCTAGGGTTAGTTTCTTTTTGAAGCAAAAAAATCTTTTAACAATATAGCGCATTCATTTTCCAATACATTCATAGTGACAAGTGTTTTTGGGTGCAACAACTTGTTTCCAATTCGGTTATAACCGCTTTTTTCTTCGCTGGCACCGTAAACCAATCTTTCTATTTGTGCCCAGGCAATGGCTCCTGCACACATTACACAAGGCTCTACGGTTACATACAAGGTGCAGTTGCTCAAATATTTATTGCCCAAATGATTCATAGCGGCCGTGAGGGCAATCATTTCGGCATGAGCTGTTGAATCGCAGAGCCGTTGCACCTGATTATAGCCTTTACCAATTACCGTATTATTGCAGACCACAATGGCCCCAATGGGCACTTCATCATCGGCAAGCGCCTTTTGAGCTTCCCTTAAAGCCAGTTGCATAAAATATTCGTCGGTCATATTGTGGTGTAAAAATAGAATAATTCAATTGCCATTCTAACTGTGAAATGGAAGCGTCTATTGTAAATAAAATTAAGAGAATCCCATCGCTAAAAGGAATTGAAGAGATTAGTTATTATCCATTATTTTTACACACATGAAAAAGTATTACTTAGTTCTCCAATTGCTTGGTTGGTTTATTCCTGTTAGTTATGCTCAGGAAGTTTGGACACTTGAAAAGTGTATCAACTATGCAAAAGAAAACAATATCAGTATTAAGCAAGGCAAGCTGAACGAGCAGTTGTCTAAGATGAACTTACAACAATCCAAGGCATCTCTTCTGCCATCACTCAGCGGCGATGGCAATTACGGAATCAGTTTTGGACGAGCCATAGACCCCACCACCAATGCTAATATTAATAATAAGGAAGCAAAAACTTTCAGCGGTTCTTTAAGCTCTTCACTACCTATTTATGCCGGCTATCAAAAACAGAATGCAATTAAAGAGAACTTGTACAACTGGCAAGCCAATCAAGCCGAGTTAGAAAAACTGCAGAATGATATCTCTATCCAAGTGGCTTCTGCTTATTTAAACGTGTTGTATAGTCGTGAACAGTTAAAAGTGGCTAATAATCAATTGCAATTAACGGCCGCTCAAAAAGAGCGAACCGAAAAATTAATACAAGCCGGAATCTTACCTGAACTGAATATAAAAGATATTATAGCCCAACAGTCGAACGAAGAGTTAAACCGAGTAACGGCCCAGAACAATTTGGAATTAGGCAAGTTGAAATTGTTACAATTGATGCAAATGGATGCCACACGAGTAATTGAAATTGACACAGCCATAATTACCCAAACACCTACACGAAATGCCTTGCTGACTTATTATCCGGAGTATTTATTTACAACTGCGCAGAACACCCAGCCGGTAATTAAACTTAACGAGCTAAAATTGAAAGCGGCTAAAATGGGATTGGAAATTAGCAAAGGAGGATTGATGCCATCGTTGTCTATGTTTGGAAGTTTGGGTACCAACTTCTATAGTGCTGCGGCCACCTATCGCTATGACGAGAAAGGTCAAATTATTGCTGAGAAGATTCCATTTAATTCACAGATTAACGCCAATTTTGGTAAACGCATTGGAGTCAATCTCAGCATTCCAATTTATAGTGGATTACAAAGTCGAACAGCCGTTAACCGGTCAATGATTCAGGTTAAAAGTGCTCAGTACAGTTTAGAGCAAAGTATTTTTCAATTACGACAAGAAGTATACGAAGCCTATGCAAATGCCTCGGCCGCAGCACAAAAATTTGAAGCCACACAAAAAAGTGCTGAAGCTATGAGCGACGCATTTAGTGCCAACGAAAAAAAATTCAATGCCGGAGTCATCAACACCTTTGATTACACCACCGCAAAAAATAATCTGGCTAAATCACAAATCGAATTGATAAATGCTAAATATGATTTTCTATTCAAGTTAAAAATTCTGGATTTCTATAAAGGACGCCCATTGAACTAATAACCAAGTTGATTGCTTTAATAAAAAGGAAAACAAATTATGCTTAAAAATAAATTTTTACGTTGGCTGCTAATTCTAGTAGTGGTTATTATTGCTTTACTCTGGATTTCGAAAAAAATGGGTTGGATAAAAGGCGATGAGATATTAAAAGTAGCTACTGAAAAGGCTTCACGAAGAACCATTGTGGAAACCGTTTCGGCAAGTGGTAAAATTTATCCAGTGGTAGAGGTAAAAATTAGTCCTGATGTTTCTGGCGAAGTACGCGAACTATTTGTGAAGGAAGGTGACTCAGTACATGCCGGACAAGTGTTGGCCAAAATAAATCCTGACATTTATATGTCGATGCTTGATAGGTCGTCTGCCTCATTGAATGCCTCACAGTCAGCCGTCAAAAATTCACAAGCACAAATGCAGCAAGTGCAATCTCAGTTTGACAAAGCAGAAAAGGATTTTCAACGTAACGAATCTCTTTTTAAACAAGGGGTAATCTCTCAATCAGAATTTGATGCAGCAAAAGCGCTCTATGATCAGGCTAGTGCACAATTGAATGCTTCTCATCAAAATATCCTGGCAGCACAATTCAATGTAAAAAGTGCGGCAGCCAATGTAAAAGAGGCTAATGATAATCTTTCAAAAACTACTATTGTTTCACCCATGACTGGCATTATTTCGCTACTCGATATTAAAAAAGGTGAACGAGTGGTGGGCACCAGCCAGATGGCCGGTACAGAAATGATGCGTATTGCCAATTTTGATGAAATGGAAGTTAGGGTAGATGTAAATGAAAATGATGTGATAAAAATCCACAAAGGCGATTCGGCTACAGTGTTAATCGATGCTTATCTCGACCGAAAATTTTTAGCTGTTGTAACCGAGATTGCGAATTCGGCAGGCTCGTCAGCCGCCATCAATGGCATGGATCAGGCCACCACCTATGCAGTTCATATCCGATTGCTGGCGGATAGTTACAAGGATCTCTTGGCCAAAAACCCGTTTCCTTTTCGTCCAGGGATGAGTGCCAGTGCCGAAATAAAAACCTATAGAACAGAAAATGCTGTGGCTGTTCCTATACAATCAGTTACTCTTCGGGATGAAAAAAGTGATTCCACCCAAAAAAATACAACCGATAAAAAACAAATGGAAGTAGTTTACATTTTAAAGGCCGATGCCGTAAAAGAAATAAAGATTGAAAGTGGCGTACAAGATGATTCTTATATTGAAATTAAATCGGGCTTAACGGGTAATGAAGAAGTGGTAACAGCCCCTTACGCAGCTATAGCCAGAAAATTAAAAGATGGTACTAAAGTGATCAAGGTGAAAAAAGAAGAGCTTGATGATATACAGGAGATGAAAAAGAATTGATGATTTGAAGGCACCACAGTGAAAACTCATGACCCCATTTAAACCTATATTGGGCTTTTGGCATCAATCACCTTTCACAAGATTATTGCTGCCGCTTACCATCGGAATAATTTTTCAGCTTTATTTTCAAATTCAAAACCCACTTGTATGGATTGGCCTAATGGCTGGTCTGTTGGCTATTTCGGCTGTTTATCGATTTTTACCTGTTGTTACGCAATACAAGTTTGGCTGGTTGACCGGATTGTCTTTGCATCTTATGGTTGCCTTGCTCGGTTGGTCATTAGTTTGGTTAAATGATTTCAGAAATTTTACTATCTGTTATACCAATAAGCTTCAGGGAAAGGAGTATGTAGAAGCCTACCTCACCGAACCACCGCTCATTAAACCTAAAAGCATTAAAGCTAATGCTAGTATAGAATGGCTCGACAAGCAACGAGTGCAAGGCAATCTGGTTTTATATTTTAAAAACAATGACCAATCGCGACACCTGCAATACGGCGATCGTATTTTGTTTTCAACCAGCCAACTCAAGTCAATCAGAAATTCAGGAAATCCCTATTGCTTCGATTATCAACGATGGTGTTCTTATCAAAACATATATCACCAAGCTTGGCTCGATGATCATAAGTGGCAAAAACTACCTTCTAATAATGGAGCTCTTTTTTGGAAGTTGATTTACGGCTGTCGCAATAACATTTTATCGACACTCACCACCTACATACCCGGCGACATTGAGCAAGGTGTGGCAGAAGCTTTGTTGATAGGTTATCGTAACGATTTAGATAAAGACTTACAACAGTCCTACGCCAACACGGGTATAGTTCACATTTTGGCAATTAGTGGAATGCACCTGGGCATGATTATGTGGGCGTTGCAATATCTTTTGTTCTTTTTAGACAAAAACAAGACCCTCAGAATTGTAAAATCTATTATCATATTGAGCATACTGTGGATATTCTCTTTAATGACTGGAGCCTCTGGTTCGGTGATGAGAGCCTGCGTTATGTTCAGCTTTATACAAATAGCTACGTTCACACAATTTCAAACGAGCATATTCAACACCATGTCATTTTCGGCTTTCTTTTTATTGGCCTTCAACCCATTCACCCTCACCGATGCCGGGTTTCAATTGTCGTACCTGGCTGTAATAGGAATTGTGCTGTTGCAGCGGTTTTTTATGTCGTGGCTTTATTTTCAAAATTGGCCTTTACAGAAAATCTGGGAACTGATGGCTGTGTCTATGGCCGCTCAGGTGGCTGCGTTTCCCATTTGCCTATATTATTTTCACCAGTTTCCAAATTATTTTCTTCTGGCCAATCTGGCTGCGATTCCACTCTCTACCCTTATTTTGTTTGGCGAAATTGGATTGCTGGTGGTCCCATTAGTTAGCCACCAACTAGCATCTTGGCTAGGGTTGGCGGTAGGTAAAGGAATTTCATTGATGAACTTTTTTATTTTACAAATTGATAGTTGGCCGGGAGCACTCATTGATGGAGTTGGATTAACTATTCTACAAACAGCACTACTTTATTTGGGTGTTGCATTCACTATGGCTTGGTTGGTCAACAAATGGAACAAAGGATTAGTACTTGGCCTGTCGGTATTTGGTGGGTTAGCTTTTATCTCCTTGATTAATGCCTGGCAAATTAGTCATCAACAACGGCTCATTGTATATGCCGTACCGAATCATTCTGCCATAGATTTCATTCATCAAAACAAGGTGGTTGAACTAGCCGATTCGGAAGTGGCGTCTATGCCGGTGTTGCATAATTTTCATATAAAACCGGCTCGTATTGGATACGAAGCTTTGCAGGTGGATAGTGCCGTGCAATTAAAAAGGGAAATTAAGCTATTTGCATTCCAACAACGAAAAATTGCCTGGGTGAATGCCTTTTGCAAAGCTGAGCAGATGACCACTCTCGAGATGGCCGACATCATTATTCTTGGCCGTAAAGCCAAGGTTTATCTTACTTCAATGGACAAGCAACTGGTTGGTAAACAGCTAGTCATAGATTCATCAGTGCCTCGAAACAAAGCCAAGCGGTGGGTGCAGGACTGTCTTAGATTGGGCATTCGCTACTGGAATTGTCAGGAGCAAGGAGCTTTTGTTTACCAATTTTGAAATGAGGTTCGATTGAGGTTAGGCCTAATTCACCTTCATTTAAAGTTAAAATCAATTATATGACAAATGATGAAATCAACCAATTCAAGTTCCCGATAGGGGAATGGCACAAGCCGGAAACTTTAAGTCCGGCTGAAAGACAGCTGTTTATGCAGCAGATGGCAGAGTTTCCATTACGATTAAGACATTTGGTATTGGGGTTGACTGAAGTTCAACTTCATACTCCCTATAGACACGGAGGCTGGACGGTTCAAGAAGTGGTACATCATTTGGCCGATAGCCATATGAATGGACTTGTGCGAATGAAATTGGCCCTTACGGCACAAAGTCCCCCAAGCATTAATCCATATCCAGAGGAATTATGGGCTGAACTTTCGGATTATCAATTGCCAATTTCGGTTTCCCTTAATTTGTTGGATGCAATCCATCTCAAATGGATAACTGTATTGAAGCACTTGGCTGAAACAGAATGGAATAAAACCTATCTGCATCCTCAGTATGGATTTAATGTATCCATCGCACAACAACTAAGCCAGTATGCCTGGCACGGCAACCATCATTTTGCTCATATTGAAAGGCTCATGCAACGAAATAAGTGGTAAAATGGCCTTCCTTGGGCTCGTAAGAAGGCGGTTTCTTTTTTTATTAAGTTTACAGCCTATTATGTAGTTTTACTACTTCGATTCAAATGCATTTTTAAATGAAACAAAAATTTGTTTTTACTTCACTGGCTGTGCTTTTGGCAATAGCCATTTCGCTCACAGCAGTTCAGTCATATTGGAGTTCCTCAGTGCCGCCGCCCGGTAACTCAGGAGCACCTGGCGATGGCAACTGTACCGGGTGCCATTCCGGCACTCCAAACGCAGGCCCAGGATCTGTCACAATAGGGGCGCCTGCATCATATGTTCCTGGATCTACCTATAACATTACAGTAACTGTAGCTGAAACAGGGGTTACCAAATTTGGCTTTCAGGTTACAGCTCTCGATGGGTCAAATAATATGGCAGGAACGCTGATTGCCGGCGTAGGATCTATGTTACAAACGGGTACACGTGATTATGTGAACCATGCCATGATGTATGTGACCTTTTCTAATTCACATACCTGGACTTTCCAATGGACGGCTCCAAGCACATCCGTTGGGCCGGTAACTTTTTATGCCGTGGGTAATGCTACCAATTCGAATGGATCAAGTTCTGGCGATCATATTTATACCACTTCACAAACAGTGGCGCCATTTGCCGCTTCGTTCTATCCATCTTCGTTTACCATTTGCTCAGGCGATACTATCACTTTCAATAGCACCAGTACCGGGGCTATTACCTATTACCTCTGGCATTTTGATTATCAAAATTCTATGCCGGGCGGTGTGCACATCCTAGGCCAAACTCCGGGTGTGGATTCTATTATTGGCCTTGGACCTCATCAGGTAATCTATACAAGTCCTTATACTGTACCTGTTACCATACCGGTTTATTTATTGGTTTCTGATTTTCCTTCGGCAGATGTTGATACTGAAACGGTCATGATTACTATTAACCCAACCCCAACGCCGTCAGTGTTTTTGAGCCAATCGCCGGCTTGTAATGGTTATGTTGATACAATAGTTTGTACTAATTATCCTGGAGCAACCTATAATTGGAATTTTGGAGGTGGCACGGTTCTAAGCGGCAGCGGCAGCGGCCCTTATCATGTAGTTTGGAATACAAATGGCAGTACCAACGTTTCAGTGAGTGTAACCACTGCTTTGGGCTGTACAGGTGCAAGTGGACCGGTAGCTGTCACGGTTCAAACTTGTAACCCAACAGCTGATTTTACTATAAGCGATACTACTGCTTGTGTAGGCCAAGTGATCACCTTTACAAATACTAGCACTGCCGGCAGTTATCCTATTAACTACTACAACTGGGATTTTACAGGCACAGGTACGCCTTCAACGTCTAGTACCCCAACTCAAAATGCAACTTTTTCTACGCCCGGCACTTACCCAATCACTTTTGTGGCTGGTAGCAATGGTTATTATGACACTATAGTAAAAAATATTCATGTGAATGCTAACCCTCCTGCCACTATTACCGCCACTGCATTAACTATTTGCAAACTTACAACCGATACTATCAGCTGCAATACCGTACCTGGTGCCACCTATTCATGGAATTTTGGCTCTGCCACAGTTACCAGCGGTTCGGGTGCCGGCTTGTACGAAATGAATTGGACTGCTTCTGGTTTACAGGGAGTTTCGGTTACCATTACCAATCCTTTAGGTTGTTTTAGTACCGATTCAGTGACTATCAATGTAGGTGCCTGCACTGGGGCGCCAACAGCCTCTTTCTCAGCCTCGTCGCTCAGTATGTGTCAAGGTCAGATAGACACCTTTACTGACATGAGCCTTCAAGGAGTAAATCCAATTGCTAACTGGGTATGGAGTTTTCCGGGAGGAGTACCTTCTTCTTCTACCACACCAGGTCCGCAGTATATATACTACGCTGTACCGGGTTCTTATCCTGTTACTTTGATAGTGAATGATGGTGGAACGTTAGCAGATACATTTACCACCAATGTGGTTATAAATCCATGTGTGGCTCCAGTAGCCAATTTCTCCATCAGCGATACTTCGGGCTGTGTTGGTGTACCATTAACTTTTTATGATTTGAGCACCAGTGTTGCGCCACCCACCACCTATCTCTGGATTTTTGGTCCTAATGCAACTCCTTCCACCTCGAGCACTTCAGGAAATCAAATAGCCACTTTTAACACCGCCGGCAATGATACCGTAACCTTAATCGTTCATGATCAAAACGGTACCAATAGTATTTCAATTCCAATCACCATCTCAGCCGCTCCTAACCCGGCAGTTACTTTCACTCCTTCTACGGTTTGTGTGGGAGCAAATGCTACCTTATCATCCAACACATTTATCAATGCCAGCTATGCATGGAATTTAAGCGGTGGCACTATTGTTACAGGAACAGGCGCTGGTCCACTGCAAGTGACATGGCCTACTACTGGTCTAGCGCAAGTATCAGTAACTGTAACCGATTCTAACGGATGCCCGGGTACAAGTATTCCGGTTACCATTTCGGTTATAAACTGTGCAGTTCCTCAGGCTAATTTCAGTATGCCCCAAATTGGTTGTACTGGTCAGGCAGTTACCATTCAAAATTTAACCACCGGAACGGTTACAAATTATAGTTGGGCCTTTGGTGGCGGAAGCCCAAGCTCAGCCACCACATCGGGTCCTCATGTGGTAACATTTAACACTCCAGGACAACATATTGTAACCTTGACTGCTTCCAACGGGGCAGGCTCTACTACCTTTAGCGATACTATCGATATCACTCAAGCACCAACCTCATCATTCACTGTTGTTTCGCCTGTATGTGTGGGTATCAATACCAATATTATTTATACTGGCTCAGGTCTGCCTACTTCAACTTATAACTGGAATTTTGTAGCCGGAACCATAGTTAGTGGTACAGGTATCGGACCGTATCAGGTTAATTGGAGTTTGGCCGGCAACAAGAATATTGCTCTACAAGTAACAGAGAATGGATGTTCATCTGGTATCACCACCAATGTTGTGGTTGTGAACAATGTTCCATTTTCCATTTATCAATACGCTACTACCAATCAAACTGTAAGCTTCACCAATCATAGTACAGGAGCCAATAGTTATCAGTGGGATTTTGGTGATGGTAGCCCGGTGGTTACAACTACAAATGCGATCCATCAGTATAGTACAGGAAATTGGCAAGCTTGTTTAACTGCTTTCTATAGTACTTGCGTTGATATTTATTGTCAAAATTTGACCATCTATGAGTTAGGCGCCGATCATATTGATGGTTCCGATGGTTTTATGACCGTATTCACTGGAGGAAATGAAATGTTGAATATTGGATGGCAAAATGTAGAAGCCGAAAAATTGAGTGTGTTTGATATGAGTGGACGTCAGGTGATAAGTCAAGAGTTGTATACAGGCAATAACCATTTGGAACTAAGCACTTCAGGATTTAGCTCCGGCATGTATTTCGTTCAACTTCAAACTAAACAAGGCATTATGCTTCGCAAATGGGTAAAATAAAAGTAGCGATATCGTTAGTTGTTCTCTCCATCTTGTTGATGTGTGAACTGGCTTGTAAAAAATCAAGTGTTAGCAATTTCTTACAGCCAAAGAGTGATACCATACATCTTACCAGTCAGCAGGCCAAGGGAGAGAATACGCTCTTTGTTCATGTTCTTCATCACACTTATCCAATTGCCGGCGCTTGGGTACATGTAAAATGGAACTGTACAAACTATCCAGGTAAAGATTCTACGTTGTATACTTTTCACCGCCGCTGCGATAACAATGGCTATGTAGAATTTGATTCTCTACTACTCGGAAATTATTACATCTATGGTTCTGGATTTGATGCAACCATTAACAAAAGCACTTATGGATATATGCCCGTGGTGCTAAGCGATGCCACGGTGGGTACCGACAAAGAAATAACTGTCGACTTGATGGTGACAGAGCCACACTAATTTTTGATGCTTAATTTCATTGCCGTTACAACCGACAAGTTGAACATCGTTCAAGAACTGGCTAAGCGAATTTGGCAGGCTCACTACCCCGATATCATATCACAAGCACAAATTGATTACATGCTTCATAAAATGTATTCAACCGATGCTTTGCAAGCTCAGTTAGATAGTGGTCATCAATTTTACTTAATCGAAAATGAAAACAAGATGGCAGGTTTTTTCTCAGTTGGCAAAAACCAAAGCAATGAAGTATCTATTTATAAATTATACATAGAAAATACCGATCAGAGAACTGGGATTGGTACAGCAGCTATGAATTACATCTTCTCAAAATTTGGCAACGGATTTTCTTATCGGCTTACGGTCAATCGCCAAAATTTTAAGGCCATCAATTTTTACTTTAAAAATGGCTTTCGCATTGAAAAAGTAGCCGACTTTGAAATTGGCCAAGGGTTTGTGATGAATGATTTTGTGATGGTAAAGCACTCATAGTGTTAACTCAAGTATCACAAATAAAAAAGCCGTCTCAGGCTTTACTGTAACGGCTCTTTTATGCAATTGACTTGGTTTTTAACCATTGTAAAAATACAGGCATCAATTGCCGAAATTCTAAGGTTGAATACCTAAAATTGCTACGTAATTCACACCATAATGAATTAAATTAATTATTCGACTGTGACTTTCACCCTGTAACTGCCTGAGTTGGCCGGGTTAAAAACGGTTTCATAAATAGCCAAATAGAGTTTACCGCTTTCGCCGGCTTTTACGCGAATCATGTTGCCAGCTTTTTGAACTACGCCGTTTTCGCCAATTTTATATACCAGGCAGCCATAAACTGGGGCGTCCGTGCCACCATCAGGAGCCGGGGTGCCATTAATACTGCCATCCGGGGTGTACGTATTACCTGATAAACTAGCAAGAACGGCTTTGCCGGTGGCAGTGATGGTGAAGGATTTGCCAGCCTTGATATTGATACCGGTATTTAAATAACCGCTATCAGCATTGCCCGAGATATTTTTGGAAGCCTGTACTACAAAATTAAGACCTGAATTGGAAGCAGATTCGTAGGTAATATCGATACTTTCAATATTCTTACGACCAAATTTGAAGAAGCCATAAGGTGTTTCCAACTCCAAATCGTTGAAGTTGCAAGTACCTTCTACTGAATATTTTTCATCAAAATTTACCACATCATTAAAGGGTGCCTTTGGATCTAAACCATAATTGGTTTGAATAGTTTGAATGGCAATTTCAGGAGATAAATCGCCATAGTTGGCAGCATTGTAACGAGTGGAACCTAGGTATTCTTTAATGGCCATGATGGCTCCTGGTTCCATTTGTACCAGATTATCAAATGCCGTTTTAGCTTCCACCGGATTGGCCGAGGCCATTTTATCACAGTATTCTGTTACCTGAATTCTATCCGTATTGGGATCGTAAAGTCCAATATTAATTTTGTTCAATCTTTCAGCCGGCATTCCTAGCATACCGTACTCGGTAGTTACTACCAGATTTTTCAATTTGGTGGTACCGGTCACTACATCGCCATTATGTAGGTGAACGGTGAAAAGGGTTCTGCCTGGTGTAGTTGCCAATGGCTGATTGGAGATTACATTGGCTGAGGATGTATTGTTAGTTATTGTCTGATTTATACGCTGTGGAGCTTGGGGGGCAGGCTTGGTAACCACTGGTTGGATAGCAGGCTTAGCGGTACTCTGCGGCAGAGTAGGCTTGCCTGGAAACTGTGCTAACAAAGCCAAATTTGGCATTAAGCTTAATAAGAGGAAAACAAATTTTTTCATTTTGAAGAATGTGAAGATTAAAATCGGATAATTATTCTACCATAAAGGCCACATGCAAATAATTGTTACAGGCACCTATAAAGCGCAAAGGTATTCTGAACGAGCGTATAAATTCATCGTAAACTAAAAATTCATGTTGCGGAACTCCAAATTCATCAAAAATTATTACATCTCCTTTTTTTAATTTCGGTGCTAGTGAGGTAAGCACAAATAAGGCCGAGGTGTACAGGTCAGAATCAATATGAATTACTTTTTGCGGTTTATCATTTTTATATTCATTTAGAAAAGGCCACAAAGTATCCTGAAAAAGCCCTTTGTAAAATTTAATCCTACTATCATCAATGGCCGGAAACTTACCTCCAACACTCATTTCGCCGGCTTTGTAATTGTTCCAATCTTCTGGTAATCCTTCAAAGGTATCAAATCCATGAAAGCGGCTCTCCGCATTCGTATTGTTCTTTACCCACCAGGCAAAGGTGCTTCCTTCGCGAACACCAAATTCGAGATAATCAATTCCATGCTGAAGGGCTGGGTTAGTCGCTAGCAAGTGTGCATAGAGATTGAATCGATTATTTGGATTTATTTTAGATAAATAAAAATCATTGAACTTCACCTTTGGCTGCTGACTATGCCAGTAGGAAAGTTTGTTCAGATACACCAAATTCAGAATTGCGTTCTCAAAAGGTTTTACTAGGCTATGCAATCCAAGTCGGATAAACCAGGCCTTTGACTTTCGAATAATTGTTAAGGATAGTGACATTTGCGATGCAAGATAGTGATTGCTAATAGATTGAGGAAAGTGTAAATTTTATTAACTTTCAAAGGCTATTGACAATTGCGGCTACCAAATTTCCTGTATATATTTTAAGGTTTAAAAACGTGTAATGAACTAAATAATAGCTTACATTAGCTATTGCAAATAACACCCAATCTACTAATCACTTTATACTAATCTAATCGTTCGATGATGAAAAAAATTACTTTTTTTATTGCTCTACTATTTTTTATCCCTGCTTTACTCCATGCTCAACTTACCGATCAGGAAGAAGCCACTCAGGTAAGATTGCACCCCAACTTAAAAGTTCAATCCAAATCTGCTACGGTGTTAAAGACCGGTTGGGTTCGACTAAAAACGGATGCACTGAATCTCTTACCAAAAGGCAAAGTGTTTGCCGGCGAAGACGAAGAGAATGAAAAATATGATGGACCGGAACAAGCTGCTATGCAAAACTTTGAAGCTATCAAGGATCCGGCACTTGGTTATGTTCCTACTGAGCGATTGCTAACAGCACTTGACGCCACCGTGCTTTCTCAAAATGCTGTTATGGGAAATAATGTTGCCCCCGGTACTACTCCTTTGCCTACTCTAACCTGGATAGAGAGGGGGCCAAATGCCGATGTGGTAGGACCATCAAATGGTAATTCCCGTGCAAATTCAGGTATTGCTTCGGGTAGGGTAAGGGCCATTTTGGTTGACCTTAATGACCCAACAAAAAAGACCGTTTTTATTGGAGGGGTAGATGGAGGACTTTGGAAAACGACAGATATAACGGCAGCCACTCCAACTTGGACCCTTGTGAATGATTATTTAAGCAATCTGGCTGTTTCTGCAATTACACAAGATCCGACAACACCTAATACCATGTATTTTTGTACAGGTGAATCCTATTTTAATGCAGATGCAGTTAGAGGGGTGGGCGTTTTTAAAAGTGTTGATGGCGGTGCTACCTGGAATTTTTTGCCATCCACCAGCACTTTTGTAAATGGCACCAGAATACTATGTGATTATCTTGGAAATGTTTATTTGGGAACAAGAGGTACCGGATTGCGCCGTTCTACTAATGGCGGTACCACCTGGTCGGCTGACTTAACCCCAAGTGGTTTACCATCTGATATATGTGATATGGAAATTAGCAGCACTACAGCGGCCGGTCGACTCCATATTGTAACAGGGATATTTTCAACGCAAGGATATCGATTTACTGATGTGCCTACTACAGTCACTTCTGCTGCTGGGTGGACAGCACCTACTACCGCTTTTCCTTCTTTTTCCAATCGAGCCGAAATAGCCTGCAGTAATCAGGGCGCCGGTTTGCCAAGCGCCTGTACGCTTTATGCTTTACCGGCCAATGGGTCCAATCAGGTTCCTACTATTTACAAATCGACAGATGGTGGTGCTAACTGGGTAACCACAGGCGGTGTGCCTTCGGCCACTTGGGCAAGCGGACAAGGCTGGTATGCGCTTTCAGTCGATATTAATCCGGCTAATACGGCTCAAGTAATTATTGGTGGACTCGACACCTGGAAGTCGACTAACAGCGGAAGTACTTGGACACAATTATCTTCTTGGGTTGGAACCACAGGTCAATATGTTCATGCAGACGTCCATGAAGTCATGTGGTATGATGGCGGCAATAAATTAATATTCGGTTGTGATGGCGGTATATTTTATTCATCTGATGGGGGCACCACCATAAGAGATAGAAACACCGGCTTAAGAATAAAGCAATTTTATTCCTGCGCCGTTCATCCGGCTACTACCAACTATTTTTTGGCCGGCGCACAGGATAATGGAACCCATCAGTTTAGTAATACTGGGTTGAGCAGCAGTGTAGAAGTAACAGGTGGCGATGGAGCCTTTGTGGCCATTGATCAGGACCAACCTCAATATCAGTTTGGAGCCTATGTTTACAATCAGTATCGCCGTAGTACGAATGGTGGATCAACTTGGTCCTCAGTTAATTTTAGCAGCTCCGCCGGTCAATTCATCAACCCATTTGATTATGATAATAGTGCTAATATTATGTACTGCGCTGATGTTTCTGGATCCTATCGCCGCTGGACCAATCCGCAAACCGGAAGTACAAGTGCTGTGGTTGCTGTTTCGAATATGACCGGCAGTGTAACGGCAGTTAGTGTTTCCCCTTATACAGCTAACAGAGTTTACTTTGGTACAAATAGCGGCAAGGTGGTAAGAGTAGATAATGCCAATACATTCACCACCAGCACGGCTGCTACCGACCTTTCTACCGGCTTGCCTTCTGGCACCATTCGATGTATTGGCTTTGGGTTAAGCGACAATTATCTGATGGCTGTGTTCTCAAATTATGGCATTAATAATGTTTGGGTCTCCATCAATGGAGGTACAAGTTGGACAGCTTCAGATGGTAACTTACCTGATATGCCTGTACGTTGGGCATTGTTTTATCCCGGAACCAATGGCAAAGCATTTATTGCCACCGAAACTGGAGTATGGCAAACTGATTCGCTGCTTGGAGCATCAACCGTATGGACAGCCAATGCTACCTTCCCAACAGTAAGCACCCATATGCTTAAATATCGTAGCGGCGATGGAACTATTGCTGCAGCAACCCACGGACGTGGATTATGGACAACTACTTTACCAGTTATAACCCCTCCGGCTCCCATTGCTGGTATTACCACGAATAAAACTAGTATCTGTCCAGGAGGCAGTATCACCTTTACTGATAATTCACTTAACAGCCCTACATCCTGGAGTTGGACTTTCCCAAGTGGTACACCTTCTTCTTCAACATCACAAAATCCGGGTAGCGTATCTTGGAGCACACCGGGTACTTACACCGTTTCATTAACTGCAACCAATGCTTATGGCTCTCATACAGCCACCACTTCCATCACGGTTCTTGCCACAGCATCACTCCCATTCACAGAAGGTTTTGAAGGTGCTACGTTTTTGCCTAACAATTGGACTTCGGTCGGTGGACTGAGTCCTTGGACTCAAGCCAATACCGGTAAAAGCAGTACCAAGAGTGCATTAAATGATAATTATAATAATGATGCCAATGGCGCGACTGATGATATGCGATCACCGCCTCTTAATCTTTCAGCAGTAGGTACCGCAAAATTAAAATTCGATGTAGCTCATGCCGTTTATGGAGCTTCCAACAAAGACTCATTGGAAGTTTTAGTATCTACCAACTGCGGAGCCACATGGACAAGTGTCTACCTCAAAGGCTATACGACCTTGGCTACAAATGGCGGTGCTGCAGTTACTGCCTCTATTTTTGTTCCCACCTCTGCCCAATGGCGTACCGATAGTATTATTTTAAACACTTATGCCGGTCAGCCAAGTGTTATGATAAACTTTCGAAATCATGGTCACTATGGTCAAGCCATTTATATAGATAACGTAAATCTAACAGGCGTTCCTCTGCCTTCTCCTGTTGCTGCGTTCACAGCTTCGTCAACTTCAGTATGTGTAGGAACCTCTGTGAACTTTACCGACAATTCTACTAATTCACCTACCTCCTGGAGTTGGACTTTCCCAAGTGGTACACCAGCTACTTCTTCTTCACAAAATCCAACAGGAGTTACTTGGGCAGCTGCAGGTACATATACTGTGCAGCTCACAGCAACTAATGCTGGTGGCAGTAATTCTACCACACAAAATATTACGGTAACAGGAAATGTAACCCCTTCTGTTTCCATTTCAGCATCAGCTAATAATGTATGTTCCGGCACTCCAGTAACCATTACCGCCACCCCAACCAATGGCGGCGCTTCACCTACTTATGATTTCAAGGTGAATGGTAGCACCGTTCAGAATACTACGAGCAATACTTACAGTTCCAGTTCATTTGCCAACAATGATATAGTGACTTGTGTAATGACCAGCAATGCAACTTGTGCAAGTCCAACTACTGCAACAAGCGGAACGGTTACGATGGTGATTAATCCTAATGTTACCCCATCGGTTTCCATTGCAGCATCCACTAATAATGTGTGTGCAGGAACTTCGATAACCATTACTGCCACCCCAACTAACGG
>DAIMNW010000281.1:0-2568 GCA_036719905.1 Chitinophagales bacterium | reverse complement strand
CTTTTTTTCATGATTATGGAAGTTGATTAATAGTTATACAAAATAAGGAATTTCAAATATATATCATCGTTTTCGCATGAGCATCATACCGTCCCTAATTGGCAGAATCATATTGTCAACAAGCTCACTATCAGCGACTTTTTTATTAAACGCATGAATGGCTGCTGTGGTTTTGTCTTTTTTCTCATCTACCACTTTTCCTTTCCAAAGTACATTGTCGGCCAAAATAAAACCTCCGGGTCGTATCTTATCAATCATTAAATCAAAATACTTAGAATAGTTTTCTTTATCGGCATCTATGAATAATACGTCGAAAGTACCATATATGTTCGGCAATATTTCCAGTGCATTACCGTAGTGTAAGATTACCTTTTCGGCAATACCGGCTTCCTTAAAGTATTGATTATGAAATCGTTTCAATTCTTGATTTATTTCAATGGTATGAATTTCACCCTCCTTTTGAAGCCCTTCGGCCAGGCAAATGGTGCTATACCCTGTAAATGTGCCAATTTCCAAAATTCGCTTAGGCTGAATCATGTTACTGATAAATCTTAATAACCAGCCCTGTTCGTGACCACTAACCATACCGGGCATAAGCACTTCCAGATGGGTGCTGCGATTCAGATTTTCGAGTAAAGGACTTTCGGGGCTGGTAAATTGTTTAACATACTCTGCTATCTCTGGGCTAATAATCTCCATTTTCTCTAAAGTTTCCATTTTTTATTTTTCGGTCGGCGAAAATAGCTATTTTGCCAAGCAAATGAACCGAATTGTCATCCTTTTTTCCTTCTTAATTTTTTCGGCTACTGCTTATGGTCAATTGCTACCCTCCTTTGGCGATAGCCGCACGGCCACCACGGGTTTTCAATTCTTGAAACTGGCCCCCGATGCACGTTCGGCAGGCATGGGCGAAAACTATATTGCTCAGGTAAATGATTTAAGTGCGGTGTACTGGAATCCGGCAGGCATTACCCAACTCGACACTCATAAACTACATATTCAGGTGAGCCATGTGGAATATGCCGGTGGATTGTTAAAACATAATTTTCTGGCAGCCGGTAAACAGATATCTCCGGGTACTTTTTTGGCAGCACAACTAATTAGCATTAACAGCGGTAGTATGGCATTGACTACTGAGTTTGCCCCTATGGGTACCGGTCAAACTTTTAGTGTGCAAGATTTAGTGGCCGGTGTTACCCTTGGCAGGGTACTGACCGATAACTTTAGTTTTGGCATAACGGCCAAATTTATCCATGAAGGCATAGCCAGTGTGCAAACCAATAATGTGGTGGCCGATTTTGCGTTCCGATATGATGTTGGCAAAGCCAATACTCGTTTTGCTGTGGGGCTCTATAATTTTGGATCGCCGGCTACTCCCCGTGGTGAGGCACATGGCATACCCTTTAGCTACATCAAGAATCAATTGCAAGGCGATACGGTCTATTCCGTGTTCGACCGCATTTCAGTACCAGCCGTATTTCGCATTGGCATAGCTACCGATGTGATAAAAAAAGAAGAACACTTGCTAAGCCTGTGTGCCCAGCTGAATCACCCCACTGATAATAATGAAAGCTTTGGCCTGGGTGCCGAATATTGCTGGAACAATTTGTTGTATGCACGTGCCGGCTATCAATTTGGTTTAGATGAAAAAGGTTTGCCGGGTTTTGGCTTTGGTGTTTTACTAAAGAAAAGATTTGGCGGTATCCGATTAGATTATGGGTTCTCCAATAAAAAGTTGTTGGGCACCATGCATCGCATTACTTTGAGTGTTGATGGATTTTAAATTCAGTTTAATCACATGATGAAATCATTCTTCTTTCCACTACTCCTTATTGCAGCGCTGATGCAGACAGGTTGCAATTTTCTATTTGGCACTAAAAAGGACAAGCAAGTGGCTGAAGTTTTTGAACAAGGCCGTATCGATCCTCGTTTGGTTCCATCATCGGTGGGTTATGTACCGGTGCTTCCTTTTTGGAGTGGATTTCAAAATCCGGTTGATGTATATGTGGGTTATGATGAAATGATTTATGTGGTAGATGATAAGGGCTTGCATGTGCTCGATCAAAAAGGTGTTGAGCAAAAATTGATTTCGTTTCAAGGTGCTACCGATGTAGTGCAGGATAGAAGGTTACATACCTATGTGGCTGCTCGTATTGATTACGATGTAAACAATGATGGCATTACCGAAAATGTAGCAGCAGTTTTTCACTTAATGAATACCGCTCTTGCCGGTGCTCCGGTTTTTGTCGATACCCTTATTCATCCATTTTGCGATAATACTCGAGTTGTATTTAAGGGTGCGGCCGATATGAATGTGCAGTTTACCGGCTTAGCCACCTTAGCTGATAACACTTTGCTGGTAGCCCGTACCGGCCCCACCAACGATTTAACTTCAAGTGCCTACCCCGATAACACGGTGCTCTTTTACAAACCCAATGGCAGCTTAATTAAAAATGCCAATGGCTTAAATTCAACCACAAGCAGTTTAAAATCGGTATTGAAAATTTCCTCTATCTGCAGTTTTGCAGCACCTCCACAGCAGATAAGCGCCAATGGAAGCAACGATTT
>DAIMNW010000280.1:0-2602 GCA_036719905.1 Chitinophagales bacterium | reverse complement strand
AACCCCAGCTATTACAACATAATTCTGATGGATATACAAATGCCAGAGCTGGATGGTTACGATACCACCCATTATATACGTAATTCCATTCAACATCCTGAAGCCGATATTCCAATCATTGCCGTTACGGCCAGTGCTACTACAGAGGAAATAAAAAAGTGCATGGACTATCGTATGAACGATTACCTCACCAAGCCATTCCTACCCAACGACTTGATTAACAAAATCAAAATGTACGCCCGAGACTTGTCTTAGCTATTCGCAGAAAAACTGCTCTGTTCAGGCTCCTATTCATTACTTAATGGCATTCTATTCATAGACTTTGCGGTCAAGGGCTCTAAAATGACGCAATGGTTTCTAAATTGTTTCATTACCTAACTTGAGTTCTCCTTATTTGTATTATAACATCGATTAGTTTTAAGAAATTGTGTTTGAACCAGGAGATTACATAATGCATAAAAAAAAGGCGATTACCTGAAACTTCAGGAAATCGCCTTTTTTGATTAAATTTAATTATGCTGAAATTAGCACATAGGTATCGTTATTGGCATCATAAATAAATGTGCCATTATTGTTAGTTAATGTAAGAATACCGTTTGTGAAAGACAATGTTGTACCTACTGGTGGTGGTTTTTTAGCCCCTCCATTTACCTTAAGCATTTCGGCAGCAATCATAGCGCCACCTATTTCATGAAGGCTTCTATTTTGTGTTTTTTGTTTCATTTTTTCTCGATTTAATAAGTTAGATTATTTGTTGGTCTGATTTGGTGTATTGTAGTAATCAGATTAACTACTTACCTCATTACGATTATTTGTCGTCGCCGTCGCAGTCTCTGTCTCTGTCTTTGTCTTTGTCTTTGTCTTTGTCTTTTGCTTTTCCGCTTGTAGGCTTTTTAGCCCCCCCTTTAATAGCTCTAAGGCTTGCCAGAGGCATGGCTTCGAAACTGAATTCGAATAGTTGGTTTCGTTTTTCTTTTTTCATTTTTGATGTGTTTAATTATTGTGAGAATTATTACGTAGTAAAAGTACGTGCATTAACGCAACTGGTCTTACGAGCATTTACGTATTTAATCTACGTTTTTATACGTAACCGATTTTGAAATTTCTGCGTACAAACGCAAAACAAAAATTGCCAAGTATTGACATTAATTTTTCAATACAATTATCGAGCATTATGCTTACAAATACCAAACTTAAGACAACGCTCTTGCAGTCTTAAACCTTATCTACTTTATATTGTTAAAGTGGGAATAACTGATTTTAAGCATAAAAAAAGCTTCGTACAAGGAAGTACGAAGCTTTTAAAATGATTTATCTGCTCAGTTCTAAAGAACAGATTTTTTGTTATGAAGCTGGGTCTATGTCTACATTATCAGCTAAGCCATTGTCAATAAGATTCTTATCATTTTTAGGCCCATTTTTACCCGGCCCTTGCCCTTGACCATTCTGACCAAGATCCATTTGGCAAATTTTGTCCCAATCATCTTGGCTAACTCCTACTGGTGGTGGCTTTTTAGCACCTCCGGTGATTGCAAGCATCTCTTTATAAGTAAGAGTTGCCTCAATTTGTATTGTTCTTGTTTTTTGTTTCATGTTCGTATAATTTCTTTGTTAATAATTTGGTTAGTTTTCTAAGAGAGTTTTTCCGAAGAATACAGCTTTATCAGTTAGCGCATTAGGTTTAGTAGGTGATCACATTGATGACACAGACCATGAATGCCTTTACCGGACGTTGGCTTTTTAGCACCGCCCTTGATTTCTTTAATATTTGCACTGGAGAGGCGCTCCCAGGCAAAGTTTTTAAGTGGTTTTAGATTTCGTTTCATAATAAATTGTTTTATGTGAGTGAAAGATTGATTACGATGTAAAAATACCGTAGACATTAAGCCAAAATTCTAAGGTTCATTACCTAATAACGTGCGTAATTATACTTAGATCTTCTACGTATCGCCACTAGAACATTAAAAAGGCTGGCCAAAACAAGTTGTTAGTAGTTTGAGTTAATATTTGCTCAGACATTCCTATTTTTGGCGTTCGGTTTCTAGTTTAAGCTTTGATGTCATCATCAATGCCTTGACTAATAATCTTTTAGTAATACTTTATAACTGTTAGAAACTATGAAAATCACCTTTCCTGATGGCAACATTCGCGACTATGAATCAGGCATTTCGGCATTAGATATTGCCAAAAGCATTTCTCCAAAATTGGCCGAACAAGTGGTGGTGGCTAAAGTGAACGGCAAAGTTCAGGACGCCATGCGCCCAATTATTGACGATGCATCCATTCAATTATTAAAATGGAAAAATACGGATGAAACCCTTGATAAGGAAGCCAAAGCCACATTCTGGCATTCATCAGCGCACTTAATGGCCGAAGCAATTGAGTCATTTTTTCCGGAAACTAAGTTTGGAATAGGGCCGCCTATCGACCATGGCTATTACTATGATATTGATTTGGGCGATAGAAAACTGACCGAAGAAGATTTGCAGAAGCTGGAGCAGAAAATGCTTGAGCTGGCCAAGCAAAACAATGTTTATCAGCGAAAGGAGGTTGCCAAGGCCGATGCCATTAAATATTTCACCGAAAAAGGCGACCAATACAA
>DAIMNW010000006.1:0-32046 GCA_036719905.1 Chitinophagales bacterium | reverse complement strand
GTTACCGTGCCCGTTCTTATTTTTAAATTTATTCTTATTCTTAAATTTATTTTTCTTCGGACTTAGATAGTTAGGGGTGGTATTGATACTCACCTTACTTAATCCGTCAATTTCGGCATCTTCTCTCAGCTCCAGAATATTGCCACTCATAAAGCGCAAATCTTCTTTTATCACATCATCATTTACGCCTTCCCGGTTCCAGTTTCGGTAAGTCATTTTCATTACGGTGGCTATACCTTCCGAAAAATCAGCCTGCCGCTCAGGGTCCTTTACATCAAGTGCTTTATTAATCAGTATTTCTACATTATGTCCATAGTGCCTAAACTTTACGTTATGCCTAGGATAGGTCATGCGCATAGGTTTTTTTACAATAATTTCTCTGTCGGGCATTGGATAGGGCGCATCCACATCTAAATCAAAATCGGCCATCACAAACAGATGGTCCCATAGTTTATGACGATAATCTTCCATGCTTTTTGTTTGAGGAAAAAGAAGAGCCATTACTTCAACTAAAAATTTGGCATACTCGGTCCGCTTTTCTTTTGAGGGTACCGTTTTTACATAGGCAATAAGAGCCTGCAAATGTCTGCCGTATTCTCTGATTCCAATTTTATCTCGTTGGGTATTATATTCCATAATAGATGAGTTAGTTAATTAGCAACTAGTAATTATTAAAAAAGTAAGTAAAGGGTATTTTAAAGATACAATATCTGCACAAGGCCCAAACAGGGAATAGAATATTAGCAGAGTATATTAATAGTGTAAAAGTAAGCAGAAGCTTTGTATGAAACAAACTTGATTTTCGATAGCAAATTCTGCTATGGATTTCGTTTATTTGAATGGCTTAAAATCTAACAGCCCAATCAAAATGAAAAAAATCATTCTCCTCATTAGCATATTAGCACATCAGCACATTAGCACATTGTGTTTTGCCCAAACAGATTACACCCAATACGTCAACCCCATGATTGGCACGGGTGGGCATGGGCATACATTTCCAGGCGCTACAACGCCGTTTGGCATGGTGCAGCTTAGCCCCGATACACGGATTGATGGCAGTTGGGACGGCTGCAGCGGCTATTATTATGGAGATAGTATTATTTATGGTTTCAGCCATACCCATTTGAGTGGCACAGGTTGTAGCGATTATGGCGATATTGCTTTTTTGCCATTGTTTGATGAATCAATGTTCACTTACCAGGATGATTATACTTACTCCGAAACATTTCATCATAAAAATGAAAAAGCGGAGGCAGGCTATTATAAGGTACAATTGGATAACTCGGTTAGTGTAGAGCTGACAAGTACTCCAAGAGTTGGTTTTCAAAAGTATTCATTTACAAAAAATGGATATCTTTTCATTGAATTAAATCTTTTGCATCGGGATGAATTACTGGAAGGCAGTATTCATCAAATTTCAAAAACACATTTTTCGGGTATCAGACGAAGCAAAGCATGGGCTGAAAATCAAGTTTTGTTTTATGATTTTGAAGTGAGTAAAGAACCATCAGCATTAAATATTAAAAAGGGCAAAAATGGCGATGAGAAGTTATTCATGTATTTCGGCAATGTGAAGAAGGGTGATGAAATACTTATCAAAACAGGCATCTCTGCCTGCGATGAAGCTGGTGCATTAAACAACCGAACCACTGAACTGAAAGATTGGAATTTTGAAACCGTAAAACAGCAAGCAAAAAATTTATGGAATAAAGAATTGGGTAAAATTGAAGTGAGTAATGAAGACAAAAACAAAAGCACCATCTTTTATTCGGCTTTATACCACTGCATGATTCACCCATCACTCTACAGCGATGTTGACAATCGGTATCGTGGCCGTGATAACAAAATTCACAGCACCGAGGGCAAGTTTGCTTATTACACCGTGTTTAGTTTGTGGGATACTTACAGGGCACTGCATCCATTGCTCACTATTATTGATGCCAAACGCACTAACGATTTCATCAACACCTTTTTGTGTCAGTATCAGCAAGGCGGCTTGTTGCCCGTGTGGGAATTGAGCAGCAACGAAACCAATTGCATGATTGGCTACCACAGTGTAAGTTTGATTTGGGATGCTTACAACAAAGGCATACGTGGCTACGATGCGAACCTTGCCTACGAAGCCATGAAGCACAGTGCCATGCAAGACACCCGTGGACTGAAAGCCTACAAAGAAAAAGGCTACATCAGCAGCGAAGACGATAATGAATCGGTTTCAAAAACATTGGAGTATGCTTATGATGATTGGTGTATTGGGCAAATGGCAAAGGCGTTAGGCAAAATTGATGACTACAATTATTTTGAAAAACGTAGTCAGAATTGGAAAAATTTATTCAACCCCGAAAGCGGATTTTTTCAAGCAAAGAAAAACGGAAGTTGGGTAAAAAACTTCGACCCTTATGAAGTGAATAATAATTACACCGAAGCAAACGCTTGGCAATACTCGGTTTCCGTGCCACATGATTTGGCAACTTTAAATTCTTTGTATAAAACTTCGAATGGTCTGCAAAAACATTTAAATGAATTATTCTCAGCCAAAGAAAAAACAAATGGAAGAAACCAAGCCGATATTTCCGGATTGATTGGACAGTATGCACATGGCAATGAGCCCAGCCATCATTTAATCTACAGCTATACTGCTGCTTCGAACAGTGATGTGGCCATGCGTAAATTGATTAGAAAAACGAATAACGAGTTTTATAAAAATTCGCCCGATGGACTCATAGGCAACGAAGACTGTGGCCAAATGAGTGCTTGGTTTGTGCTCAGCGCTTTGGGTATTTATCAAGTGTGCCCGGGCAATTTGCGTCTGGCGTTAGGTGAGCCTGATTTTATTACTTCCAAAATTCATCTTGATGGAAATCGATATTGCACCATAAAAACAATTGGACAACCTACCGACCCATTGATTCAGGTGCTATGGAATGATTATGAACGAAATGATCAAGAACTTTTTACTTCGCTGGCAAACAGCACTATCACATTTAATCATTCAAAGGATAAGCTACCAAGTAAGGGCGATGTACCCGAATGGATTGAGCATCTTAGTCTAGGTTATTTGACTACTCCCTTCTTCAACAATCCATCAAAAAATTTCAACGATTCTTTTAGTGTTGAAATAAAAACGATTGACAATTCGCCGATTTATTTCTCAATTAACGGAAAGGATTTTACGCCTTATAAATCTTCGTTTCTAATTAATAAATCATGCAAGATTTCGGCTTATTCATTAAATGAAACTTCAAAAGACAAAAGTGCTGTTATTACATCTGAATTTAGAATGTTGCCAGCTAATCGCCGCTTGCAACTTTTGACCAAATATGACAATATTTATACTGCCGGTGGCGATAATGCCATGATAGATTTAGAACGTGGCACTGAAAATTGGCGCATTGGCAACTGGCAAGGTTATCCCGGCAAAGACTTTATTGGCATTGTTGATTTAGGCAGTTCTATGGAATTAAAATCAATAGGCCTCGGTTGCTTGCAAGACCAAGGTGCTTGGGTGATGATGCCACCGCAAGTAATTTTTGAAGGTAGCAATGATGGAAAAACATTTGAACCCATTTCTACAGTGGATACTCATGTAAGTGATACCATTAACCATGCTATTACAAAAGATGTGGTGGTAAGATTTTACAAACCTACCGGTCAGGTTATTAGCCCTGAAGTACAAACCGTAGCCGTAGCCAAACCTTATCGCTATTATAAAGTAACAGCTAAAAATTATGGCAAACTGCCTCAATGGCATTGGAGTAAAGGCGAACAAGCCTGGCTTTTTGTAGATGAAATTTTGATTGAAGAATAGGGAGGTGTCAAGCTTGACTAAAAAGAAAAGTCCCGACTCAGATAAACTGAATCGGGACTTTTTATTGAAGCTTATAAAGCTTATTTCTTTTTGGCCACTTTCTTAACGGCCTTTTTGGTAGTGCTTTTTTTAACAGCCGCTTTTGGCGCAGCCGTGGTATTCTTCAACGAATTTACTCGTTTTACCAATTTAGATTTCAAATTGGCAGCTTTGTTCTTATGAATAATATTGTTCTTAGCCAACTTATCAATCATGGCTATGGTTTTAGGTAAATCGGCCGATGCCTGAGTAGCATCTTCCAATGCTACAATTTTACGAATGGCATTACGGGTGGTTTTGCCTTGGTAACGGTTGCGTTCGCGACGCTTCTTCACTTGTCTTACATCCTTAAGGGTAGCTTTATTATTAGCCATGTGTTGTTTACTTTGTTTTAAAAATGATAAAAATGGTTAGCCAATGTGGATAACGGGCGGCAAAAATAACATTTTCTACCGATTCAAAAAGTTATTAATAACTATTTTTACCGCTACAGATGCAATTTTCACAGGTTCCGGGCCAGGATCAGCTTAAAAAATATTTGATTAGTACCGTAAAAAATGGTCGGGTGGCGCATGCCCAACTCTTTTTGGGCCATGAAGGATACGGCGGTTTGCCTTTGGCTTTGGCCTATGCGCAGTATATCAACTGCCTGGAACCGGGCGATACCGACTCCTGTGGGCAGTGCAGCAATTGCATAAAGTCGAAGCAGCTTATACACCCCGATATTCATTATAGTTACCCCGTATACCCCCGAAAATCAGGAGTGCCATCCATCAGCGCCGATTGGGCCGAAGAATGGCGCAAAAGAATCACTTCGCAGCCATTTATGACCACCTTTGATTGGTTACAAACCATTGAGGCTGATAACAAGCAGGGCAATATTTCTGCTGATGAGTGCCAGGAGATATTGAAGAAATTTTCACTTAAGCCATTTGAGGCAAATTATAAGATTTTAATCCTGTGGATGCCCGAATACCTTGGCGATCAAGGAAATAAGTTGTTGAAGCTATTAGAAGAACCCCCCGAGGGAAGTGTTTTCTTACTAGTGGGCGTAAACGCTGATGCAATACTGAATACCATTATTTCCCGTACACAGCTGCTCAAAATTCCACCATTACGTGACGAAGAAATAGCCACAAACCTGAAATTGGCTTATGAACAAAATGATCAAAATGCCCGGTTGATAGCCGCCATGGCCGGAGGTGATTTTATTGCCGCCTTAGAACTTTTGGAGGAGTCGGAATCGGGCATTGAAACATCATTCCATCAATGGCTGGAAATGCTGTTACATACCCGTAAAGACCGTTTTGTTGAGTTTGCTGAAAATTTTGCCCGACTAGGCCGCGAAAACCAAAAACAGTGGGCCAAGTATGGTTTGCAACTTATTCGCAATGCATTGCTTCACCAGCACCATGGACAGCAACATATTTTCCTAAACGATACACAAAAAGGATTGGCCGAGGCCTTAGCGGCCAAGCTCGACATTAAACGAATTGAGAAACTGATCCTGATGTTGAATAAAACGATACAATACATTGAACGCAACGCCAATGCCAAAGGGGTAATGCTCAATATTTCTATTCAAGGAAGCCGACTGGTGGCTTAGCTCGGATCATTGGTTTTTTGCTTATTAAATAAGCCGAGCATCCACTTCATTATTTTCTTTTCATAATTCCAGAAAAAAGCGAACTGACCGAACACAAAACCAAAACAAAGAATCAATATTTGATACCCAAACACAAACATAAACAGTCGATAGCCGAACCGAATGTACCATGCCGAATCAGCTATGCCCAGCAAGGCAACTCCACTTCGGCTAAGCCAAGCTACTGTGGTTCCGGTACAGGCAAAGGTGAGCAGTATGAGCACCACCTGCATAGTGCTTTCCGTCTTCCAGTGTTTCTTAAGTTTGTCGAACATTATTTTTTGTTAAGTAATTTGTGCAAAGATTAGAATTAAATATTTAATCGAAATCACGGTAAAAGTAAACACACAATTCTAATTCGCCTACCTAACTTATAGAGTGAACTCAAACAAAAAATTTCTGCCATACTTACTGCTGTTCATTGGCACTCTATGCATTGGGTGGTCGGCCATATTTGTTACTACAGCACATATGAATGGGGTGGCATCGGCATTTTATCGGGTAGCCATAGCCCTTTGTGTAGTGATGCCATGGTGGTTGTTTAGCCGGCAGAAATTACCTGCCCTCAACGATCTGCTGCTTATTCTTTTAGGCGGTGTGTTATTTGGCATGGATCTCACTTTTTGGAATGTTTCCATCCTGCTCACTTCGGCAGCTACCTCCACCGTACTGGCCAATTTTGCCCCAGTGTGGGTAGGCTTGGGTGCCATGTTTTTCTTTAGGGAAAAATTGGGACTCTGGTTCTGGGTTGGCACTGCGCTGGCAATCGGTGGTATATTTTTTATCATTGGGCTAGATAAAATTGAAGCCATGGATATTGGCAAAGGGAACCTATTTGCCCTTACAGCTAGTTTCTTTTATGCCATGTACTTATTGGTTACTCAAAAATCGAGGCAGAAGATGGGCACCCTCACTTTTATGACTTTCGCTACCTTAGGAAGTACTGTCACTTTATTGGTTTCTATGCTGATCCAAGGCATATCATTTCATGTGCCAATGGACAATCAGGTTACCTTGCTCTCTTTAGCCGGCTTGGGCATTATAACCCACGTGGGAGGCTGGTTAACCATTAATTATTCCCTGGGGCATATTAAATCGTCGGTAGCCTCGGTTACCTTGCTCAGCCAAGCTGTTTGGACCGGGCTAATAGCCATACCCGTGCTAGGGCAGGTGCTCAGCTGGCATCAGATAGTGGGCGCCATTATTGTTTTGCTTGGCGTTTTTTTAGTTAATTGGAAAAAATGAAAACGCTGCCTGCTGCCCTTATTGATTCATTACATCAATTGCCCTTTTTTGATGAAGCAAAATTTGTTGCCTGTCAACAAGAAAGTGCATCATTATCTGTTAGGCTCAATGCCGCTAAACCTTCCGCTTCATTTGCAGCAGCAGCTAAGGTGCCGTGGTGCATTTCAGGTCGCTATTTGGAAGAGCGTCCATCCTTTACGCTTGATCCACTTTTCCATGCAGGGGCCTATTATGTGCAGGAGGCAAGTAGTATGTTTTTAGAACAAGCATTTTTACAAACCATGGATGCAAGTGCTCCGCTACGAGTGTTAGATTTATGCGCTGCGCCGGGTGGAAAGAGCACCTTGCTGGCTTCCCTTTTGTCGGATAAAAGTTTGCTGATAAGCAATGAGGTAATCAAATCACGGGTATCGGTGCTAACGGAAAACTTGGCCAAGTGGGGCTACGAAAATGTTTTTGTAACCAATAATGATCCATCCCATTTTGCCCGAATTGAAAATTATTTTGACTTAATAGTGGTGGATGCCCCTTGCAGTGGTAGCGGTTTGTTTCGTAAAGATGAAAAAGCCATAGACGAATGGAGCCCCGAAAATGTAAACCTGTGCAGCAGTAGACAGCAGCGCATACTGCAAGATGTGTTGCCGGCGCTAAAACCCGGTGGAAAGCTTATTTACTCCACCTGCAGTTTTTCAAAACAAGAAAACGAAGAAGTGGGCGATTGGCTATGTGAGTTTCAACAAATGAAAAGCCTAAGGCTTCAAATACCAAAAGATTGGAGCATAATAGAAACCTACTCCGATAAACACCAAGCGGCCGGTTACCGCTTTTATCCCTACCTGATTAAAGGTGAAGGATTTTTTCTGAGCGTATTTCAAAAAAATGAATCTGTTGCCAAAACAGTTGAAACCCGAAAGGCGAAAGAAAAACACAACCCTCCCGGCGCTGGCATGCTCCCGTTTCTAAATACTGGTGATTGGGCAGTTGAAGAAATTAACGGCTTTCAACACCTTATGCATCCAGAGCATGTAGCTGATTATAAATATTTGAAAAAAAATCTCTACCTCCAAAAGGCCGGAATTTGCGCCGGTCGACTGGCCGCTAAAGATTTTATTCCCGAGCATGAACTAGCTTTGAGCCGCTTGGTTTCACCCAATTTACCAACGCTGTCACTTACCCATGAGCAGGCGCTAGCCTACCTGCGACGGCACGAACTTGATATTCTGCCTTCACTCAAAGGCTGGACACTGGCTACCTATCAGCATATCAATCTGGGATGGATGAAAGTATTGCCCAACCGAATAAACAATTATTATCCGGTGAACTGGCGCATTTTAAAATGATTTAAACTAGCCTGTGAGTGCTAGTTTGTTTAATTTTGAGGTTTTGCCCATTTCATTTTATTTCCCAAAGCGAAAATGCCCTTTAAACTAACCTCACAATTTAAACCGGCCGGCGATCAACCCGAAGCTATCAAGCAATTGGTGGCAGGCTTACTCGAAGGGGATAAATCGCAAGTGCTGCTGGGCGTTACGGGCAGTGGCAAAACATTTACCATGGCCAATGTGATTCAACAAGTGCAGCGGCCCACCCTCATTCTATCCCATAACAAAACGCTGGTGGCTCAGCTTTATGGTGAGTTTCGAACTTTTTTTCCTGAAAATGCGGTGGAATATTTTGTGAGCTATTACGATTACTACCAGCCCGAAGCTTTTATACCGAGCACCGGCGTATTTATCGAAAAAGATTTAGCTATAAATGATGAGTTGGAAAAATTACGTTTGCGCACCACCTCTTCGCTACTCAGTGGCCGCCGCGATGTAATTGTACTAGCATCAGTAAGTTGTATTTATGGATTGGGTAATCCACAGGAATTTAAAAATGGCACCATCCGAATTTCGGTAGGGCAAAAAATGGCCCGTAATGCCTTGCTCTATAAATTTGTAGATGGCTTGTATTCACGTACCGAAATAGAATTTCGCCGAGGCACTTTTCGTGTAAAAGGCGACACAGTAGATATTTGGCCGGCCTATGCCGATCAAGCGTATCGCATTACTTTTTTTGGTGACGAAATAGAAGAGATAGAAACCATTGAAGGCGAAACCGGCAAACGAATAGCCGTAATTACCGATATGGCCGTGTTTCCGGCAAGCATGTACGTGGCGCCCAAAGATCAGTTTATTAATATTATTCATGAAATACAAGATGAGCTACGTGCACAGGTAGATTATTATGAAAGCATAGGCAAGCACGAAGAAGCCAAGCGAATTCACCAACGGGTAAATTTTGATTTGGAAATGATACGGGAGTTGGGTTATTGCAGTGGTATCGAAAATTATTCTCGTTTTCTGGATAGAAGAAAAGCCGGCGATCGGCCGTTTTGTCTGCTCGATTATTTCCCCGACGATTATTTAATGATAGTGGATGAAAGCCATGCTACCATTCCGCAAATAGGTGCCATGTATGGTGGCGACAGAAGCCGCAAAGTTAATTTGGTGGAATATGGTTTCCGATTACCGTCGGCCATGGACAATCGACCCTTGAATTTTAATGAGTTTGAGAAACTGATTCCTCAGGCTATTTATGTTAGCGCCACACCGGCAGCCTACGAAATGGAAGCCACCGGAGGTGTGGTGATAGAGCAGGTGGTAAGGCCTACCGGTTTGCTCGATCCGCCAATAGAAGTGCGCCCTGTCATGAGTCAGGTAGATGATTTGCTCAATGAAATTGATAAGCGAACAAAAATTAATGAACGGGTATTGGTGACCACACTTACCAAGCGTATGGCCGAGGAACTTTCTAAGTATATGGCCAAGTTGGATATTAAATGCCGTTACATTCATAGCGAAGTAGATACCTTGGAACGTGTTGAGATTCTACGCGATTTACGCCTGGGCACATTTGATGTATTGATTGGTGTGAATCTTTTACGGGAGGGTCTCGATTTACCGGAAGTTTCGCTTGTGGCTATTCTAGATGCCGACAAAGAAGGTTTCCTCCGCAACCAACGTTCGCTTACTCAAACAGCCGGCCGTGCAGCCCGAAATCAAAATGGACTGGTAATTATGTATGCCGATAAAATTACCAAGAGCATGCAGGCCACTATAGATGAAACTAACCGCCGCCGCGAAAAGCAGATAGCTTATAATTTAAAGCACGGCATTACCCCGGCTACCATTTCAAAATCGATAGGCGAAATAATACGGCAAACCAGTGTACTCGATATTAAAGAAGATAATAAGACCGAGCAGTACTATGTAGAACGCGAAGAGCAATTGCGCATGGTAGCCGACCCAGCCACTGAGCATATCAATCTTACTCAGTTGGAAAAATTGATAGAGAATACCCGAAAAATGATGCTCAAGGCTGCCAAAGATTTAGATTTTATGGATGCCGCCAGATTACGCGATGAGTTGCAAAAGCTGGAAGAAAGGAAGAAGAGTATGGTGTAAAAATTTGATCACAAAACTTCCAAACTTAGCAATTGATTAACCTGCTCAATACCTCATCCCTTTCACCATTTCCTTGAAGGAGCGTTCGCGTACTTTATCTTCACCGGCATAACCAAAGCCTTCGGGCTGGCTGATGCCTAGTATGGCGCCATCTTCATTGTCAATTATCATTTGAATGTACTCGAGTTTAGAACCAAACACACTGCTCACACTGTTGGGTATGCGAACCACAAACGCATAGCGAACATTGTTGGTTTGTATCATGGATTCCAGTATTTGCTCTATACAAATTTCTACCGGGTAGTGGTACAATTGCTTCACCTTTTTCATGGTAAAAGTTTCATCGGCCCAGTCTTTTCTTATCAAAATAGTTTTGCCGGGCAGGCGCATACGGTTTTCATCTAACTTTTCCTGAAATTTAAAAGCACCCACCATACCCGAAACTTTATCGAGCAAGTAGCGGTTGGCAAATTTTACTGCAAAAAACAAGGAGGTTCTATTCGGAATCTGTTCGGGCAATGAAATGACAAAGGCCGGGGCGGTTTCTATAATGCTACTCGAGGGCTTACGGCTGGCATTTTCTCCAAAATCTACCACTAGTTGGTGATAGAATTGTTCAAAAGGTTTTCCTGCTACTACATTCCATTTATCGGCCACCAGCACGGGGGCTCCATCCGAGATGTACAATCCTTTCTTTACTGTTTGTTGTTTGCGCACCAAAAACATGACTGTAAAAAGTTGTTTGGTAGTAGCATCGAGTGCGTAAAACTCATCCCACGTGAAGCGCTTCACTTGCTTGTTCAACGCCCAATTTTTATCAATTGATTCTTTAAATACCCGGTTAAAATTATCATACTGCGATTTTACCATGGTGGCAGCCTGCGGATTCTTCTGTTCCAGGCTATCTATCCACTGCTTGTCGGGTACTTCTGTTATAACCACTAACACCCTGCTCATCAGCTTATTAATGGCCACAGGATCGCCTGACCCAAACTGCGCCACTGCCGAAAGGCTGTTGGCCAGCAATATCAAAACAAGAATGACCTTGGGTACTCTCAATGGATGAATTCGGTTTACATTAATTTTAGCGTTAAAAATAAATATATTCGAAAACAAGGGAGGGTTTTCGAGGCTTGCTTTTTCCCATTTTGCTTTATAGTGCCTTATTTATAAGTCAGTTATGAATCGCCATCAAGTTCCTCTGACAAATGGGCAGGCATTAATTTTAAAACATATATTTGCCCTTGTTAATCACGGATACATGAAAATTTCAGGCTCGAAAGAGAAAATTCTTAAGAAAATAAGAACAGCGCTTGCCAATAAGGTGGCACAGCCTTTTCCCAATATTGATAGTTCTACATCGGTCTATCCTTCGGGGCACGAATCGTTAGAGGTTCTTTTTGCCCGTACTTTCAAGGACATCTCCGGAAATTTTATTTACTGCGAACACAGTGGCGAATTTTATGATAATCTGATGGTGCTATCTCAGCAAAAGGGTTTTAGCAAAGTAGCCTGCGCCGAAGATGCATTGATTCATTTATTAGAAACAAAAAAATACGCCCCGTTATATACAGGCAATCAACTGGAAGATATGGATGCTTCGCTGGTTTATTGCGAAGGCATGATAGCTCGTACAGGTACGGTGGTTTTCACCACGGCACAGCCTATGGGTCGTACGCTTTCCATTTATCCGCCCATATTACTCATCGTTGGGTTTACCTCACAGCTTTCTTACGATATGAAAGATGCTTTGATCAAGCTGAAAGAAAAATACGGCGACCGCTTGCCTTCTATGGTCAATTTTAATACAGGGCCTAGCCGTACGGCCGATATTGAGAAAACGCTGGTAACTGGTATTCACGGCCCCAAAGAGGTTTACCTGTTTTTGATTGACGAAAATATTTAATGCAACAAGGCACTCATACTTATTTTCTCTCCGATTTTCATCTTGGCATTCGCAATGCTGAAGAAAGTAGGTTACGGGAAATACGCATCTGCCGGTTTTTGGATCAAATAAAAACCAATGCCCGAACCATTTATTTGGTGGGCGATATTTTTGATTTCTGGTTCGAGTACAAAACCGTGGTACCCAAAGGCTATGTGCGGTTACTTGGTAAACTGGCCGAGTTGAAAGATGCCGGCATAGAAATTA
Organism: Chitinophagales bacterium; assembly: GCA_036719905.1. Taxonomy (GTDB): domain Bacteria; phylum Bacteroidota; class Bacteroidia; order Chitinophagales; family CAIODY01; genus DAIMNW01. The sequence goes on along the minus strand of DAIMNW010000006.1, from coordinate 19,708 downwards.
TTGTGCTTACCGGCAATCATGATTTGTGGATGAATGATTATTTCGAAACCGAATTGAACATACCTGTTCACCACAAACCCATAGAGGTGAGCATCAACCATAGAAAGTTTTTTATTGGTCATGGCGATGGATTGGGCCCGGGCGATACAGGCTTTAAGGTGATGAAAAAAATATTTACCAATCCCATATGCCAGTGGCTATATAGATGGGTGCATCCTGATGTGGGAATAAGGCTGGCCCTTTTTTGGAGCCGGCGAAGCCGTATAGTGAGCGACCGTACCGAAGAAAAATTTTTAGGGAATGATAAAGAATGGTTGGTGCAGTTTTGTTTGGACAAACTAAAAACCGAGCACTTTGATTATTTCATTTTTGGGCATCGCCATTTGCCTATAGATTTACAACTCACCCCCAACAGCAAATATCATAATCTGGGCGATTGGTTAAAATACGATAGCTATGCCGTGTTCGATGGCAGCACTTGTGAGTTGCGTTATTGGAAAAATTCCTAGTGCAGCTAGTCATAGCATTCAAACATTAACAAAACATTTACAGCCGGTTTTAAACTCTAATGGATTGCCATGGTCAATTAATCAGTTAACCAATTAAATACTACTGTTATGAAAAAATTAATCATTCTTATTAGCCTTGCTTGCGGATTGGCTTTACAAGCTTCTGCAACAAATTATCCATACCGTTGTGCTCCACGATTTCGTCCTCATCCAAGAGTGGCTATAGTAGCTGCTCCGGTTATACTGGCACCGGCAGTCATGTTGCCCGGCCCTATGGTAGGCCGAATGCATCCTATGCGCCATGCCGGCATACGCAGACATCATATGCATCATATGGGTCCTCATCCTATGCACAATATGCCTGTTCGTTAGTAGTTAACCGTGTTAGGTTCACGAAAACGTTTATTATAAATAGTCTAATTCAAGTACAACAATAGCAACGCCCTTTCTACAAAAAAGGGCGTTGCTATTTATTACCATCAGCTATCAATAAAGTATGTTTTTTTAGTTAGGTTTGCTTCCCCTATAAGAGAACTGAACTATGGCAAAAATGATACGTAAACAGGATGCATTGGATTATCATTCCAAGGGTCGTCCCGGTAAAATTGAAGTAATACCTACCAAGTCAACTAAAACCCAACGTGATCTGGCATTGGCCTACAGCCCTGGCGTAGCCGAGCCCTGTTTAGAAATAGCCGCCAATGTAGAAGACGTTTACAAATATACGGCCAAGGGTAATCTGGTAGCCGTTATCAGTAACGGTACTGCCGTGCTCGGCTTAGGCGATATTGGCCCTGAAGCCAGTAAGCCGGTGATGGAAGGTAAAGGCCTGCTTTTTAAGATTTTTGCCGATATAGACGTGTTTGACATTGAGTTAAATACGAAGGATGTAGATGAGTTTGTTCGTACCGTAAAAATATTGGAACCCACTTTTGGTGGTATCAATCTGGAAGACATTAAGGCCCCTGAATGCTTCGAAATAGAGCAACGTCTCAAAAAGGAATTGAATATACCCGTCATGCACGACGACCAACATGGTACTGCCATCATCAGTAGTGCCGGATTGTTAAATGCTTTGGAGCTGGTTGGTAAAAAAATAAATAAAGTGCAAGTAGTAGTAATGGGTGCCGGTGCTTCGGCCATCAGCTGCAGTAAGCTATATCTTGCTTTGGGTGTTAAAAAAGAAAATCTGGTGATGTTTGATAGCAAGGGAGCGATCACGGCCGACCGGACTGATTTGGATAAAAACAAATCGCAATTTGCCACCAAGCGAAAAATTAAATCGCTGGAAGAAGCACTCAAAGGTGCCGATGTTTTCTTAGGACTTTCAAAGGCGAATATGCTAAGCAAAGAAGCCTTGAAAAAGATGGCCAAAAATCCAATTGTGTTTGCCCTGGCCAATCCAAATCCTGAAATCACCTACGAAGATGCCATGTCAACTCGTAATGACATTGTAATGGCAACCGGGAGAAGCGATTATCCTAATCAGGTGAATAATGTATTGGGTTTCCCATTTATTTTCCGCGGAGCTCTTGATGTTCGAGCTAAAGAGATTAACGAAGCTATGAAGTTGGCAGCGGTAAAAGCATTGGCCGGTTTAGCCAAATTACCCGTACCGGAAATTGTGAATATGGCTTATAATGAAAAAAGCCTTGCCTTTGGCCGAACCTATATTATTCCAAAGCCCATTGATCCACGATTGCTTACCACTGTATCTTCTGCTGTTGCCCAAGCAGCTATGGATAGTGGTGTGGCCCGTCTTCCAATTAAAGATATGGCGGCATACAAGGAAACCCTTTCAAAACGCTTGGGTGCCGATGATACTTTATTCCGAAGCATCATGAGTCAGGCACGTCGTTCGCCAAAGAGAGTCGTATTTGTAGATGCTGATAATTTAAAGGTGCTCAAAGCGGTTCAAATATGTTATGATGAAGGTATCTGTGAACCGATACTGCTAGGTGATAAGGATAAAATATTGGCATTAATCAAGGAGAATTCGTTAGAGTTGGATGATGTGAAAATTATTGACCCACGAAGCGATGCACCAGCTATTGAAAAGAAACGTAACCTTTTTGGTGACTTATTTTTTGAGAAACGCAAACGTAAAGGATTCAATTATTACGAGGCTAAAAAGATAATGAAAGACCGTACCTACTTTGGTAGCATGATGGTTGATCAAGGCGAAGCCGATGTTTTGATTAGCGGTATTACCCGTAAATATCCTGATGCCATTCGACCTGCCTTGCAAATCATTGGCAAGCACCCCAAAGTGAAAAAAGTAGCAGGCATGTATCTGCTGCTGACCAAAAAGGGCCCGTTATTTTTCGCAGATACCACTATCAATTTTAATCCGACAGCTGAAGAGATTGTAGGCATTACAGAAATGGTAGCTCGAGCAGTATCCAACTTTAATATTACTCCACGAGTGGCATTGTTGAGCTATTCTAATTTCGGCTCAGCTACCGGTGAAGAGGCCACCAAGATGGCCGAAGCCGTAACTATGCTCAAAGCCAAGCATCCGGAAATGATTGTTGATGGTGAGATGCAGGCCAATTTAGCATTTAATCAAGAACTGCTGAAAGACAATTATCCTTTCAGTGATTTGGTAAATGGCAGCGCTAATATTCTCATTTTCCCATCGTTAAGTGCCGGCAATATTGCTTACAATTTATTGGCTAGCATGGGCGGCGGCGTAGAAAGTGTAGGACCAATTTTGTTGGGATTGAACAAACCATTCCATGTACTTCATCTGGGTAGTAGTGTTCGCGAAATAGTGAATATGATCACCATTGCGGTAGTAGATGCACAAGGAAGAAAGACTGCGGAGAATGTGGTGAAGAAAAAATAATATCGGGCGCAGTTATTTACCCCACTTCATGCTTTTACCGGCATACACGGCATCGGCACCTAATTGCTCTTCAATGCGAAGCAACTGATTGTACTTAGCCATTCTATCGCTACGACTAGCCGAACCGGTTTTAATTTGACTGGTAGAAAAAGCCACCGCCAAATCAGCTATGGTATTATCCTCTGTCTCACCGCTTCTATGGCTCATAATGCTGGTATAGCCTGCTCCATGTGCCATGTTGATGGCGGCTATGGTTTCACTCAATGAACCTATCTGGTTCACTTTTACTAAAATAGAGTTAGCCGTAGCATTATCAATTCCCATTTGGAGGCGATTGATATTGGTTACAAATAAATCATCGCCCACCAGTTGAACTTTGCTGCCCATTTTCTCCGTGGCTAGTTTCCATCCATGCCAATCATCTTCAGCCATACCATCTTCAATAGATACTATTGGGTACTTGCTGCACCAATCAGACCAGTATTCAACCATCTCCGGGCTCGACAATACTCTGCCTGAAGATTTTTTAAATACGTAGTTCCCTTTATCAGCGTCATAAAATTCCGTACTTGCCGGGTCAAGTGCTATGAACACATCCAGGCCAGGTTTGTAACCAGCTGTTTCAATAGCCGTTAGCACGGTTTCAATAGCTTCTTCATTGCTTTGGATTTCGGGCGCAAAACCACCTTCATCACCCACATTTGTGCTATATCCTTTTTTCTTCAATACGATTTTCAAGGAATGAAAAATTTCTACCCCCATTCTCAATGCCTCACTAAAAGAATCGGCATTAGTAGGTACTACCATAAATTCCTGAAAATCAATTTTATTATCGGCATGAGCGCCGCCGTTTAAAATATTCATTATCGGAATGGGTAATTTCCTGGCTGTATTGCCACTCAGGTGATGATAAAGTGGTTGATGAACAGCCGCTGCTGCCGCTTTTGCATTGGCCAATGAAACAGCTAGAATGGCGTTAGCACCTAACTTGGCTTTATTGGCTGTACCATCTAATTGCAACATGATATCATCAATCACTTTTTGCTCTTGAGGGCTTTTGCCAATCAAGGCAGGTGCAATTATTTGAGTAATATTTTCTACAGCTTTAAGAACCCCTTTGCCGCCATATCGGGTTTTGTCGCCATCACGTAGTTCCACAGCTTCATGTGCACCGGTTGATGCACCACTAGGAACAGCAGCACGACCAACCATTCCATTGGTAAGTACTACATCGGCTTCTACTGTGGGATTGCCACGTGAATCTAAAATTTGTCGGGCGGTGATTTTTGAAATAACACTCATGTTCTTATTCTTTTCATTTAAAAACTAGACTTCCATCATTAAGCTTATATTCTTTGGATTGTTGACGATTAAATCTCCCTATCGCCATCAAAACTCTCGAGCAGTTGTACAACACGGCTAATGAATTTACCTCCCATAGCTCCATCTACAATTCGATGGTCGTAGCTCATGCTGATAAACATCATGTGCCGAATGGCTATTACATCGCCGTGAGGGGTTTCCATTACCACGGGTTTTTTCTTGATGGCTCCGGTAGCCAAAATGGCTACTTGAGGTTGGTTAATGATAGGTGTTCCCATCAAACTGCCAAAGCTTCCCACATTGGTCAAGGTGAAGGTGCCGCCTTGGGTATCGTCAGGTTTTAATTGATTATTGCGTCCTGCATTAGCCAAACGATTTACTTCTTTGGTGAGCCCAACCAGGTTTTTCTGGTCGGCATTTTTTATTACCGGTACTATCAAATTGCCATTAGGCGTAGCGGTGGCCATACCAATGTTATAATCTTTTCGCAAAATCATATTGGTACCATCCACACTGGCATTTACATAGGGAAATTCTTTCAGCGCTTTGGCTACCGCTTCTACAAAAATGGGGGTGAACGTAATTTTTTCACCTTCTCGTTTTTCAAATGCCTTTTTCACTTTTTCTCTCCACTGCACCATATTGGTTACATCGGCTTCGGCAAATGAAGTAACATGTGGCGAAGTGGCCTTACTGCGAACCATATGCTCGGCAATCAACTTGCGCATACGATCCATTTCTACCACCTCTACATTTCCGGTAATTGGTGCTGAGGTGTGCGCAGCAGGTGCACTAACAACTGGTGCAGTTGAGGCTACCATCGGAGTTGCTGGAGCGGCTATCGTTGAAGCTGCAGGTTGACTTACGGCTTGTGACTTACGACTTACAACATAATTCAAAATATCGCTCTTGGTAACCCGACCACCCTGACCGGTGCCAGCCATGCTTTCCAACTCACCCATGCTTATACCTTCCTGTCGGGCTATATTTAAAACCAATGGTGAATAAAATCTATCTCCTGCAGGGGCAGCAGCAGGCGCTGGAGATGGAGCAGGAACATAAGGAACTGCAGGAGTGGTAGCAGGCACTGCAACAGGAGCCGAGCTAACGGCCGGCTTGGCAACTGCAGCCGGTGCGGCTGAAGCAGCAGAGGCGTTATCTTCAATAATGGCAATTATCTTGCCCACAGGTACCACATCATTCTCTTTAAATAATAATTCAACCACTTTGCCTCCATAGGTGCTGGGCACTTCACTATCTACTTTATCGGTAGCTATCTCAAGAAGGGTTTCATCCATGGCAATGCTGTCGCCCACATTTTTGCGCCACTTTAAAATGGTGGCTTCCATAATGCTTTCACCCATTTTGGGCATTACTAATTCCTGACGTGCCATATATTCTTATTTAATGATATCGATTAATTTTTCAGTATTGGCAAAGATAGAAAAGAGAGCGTATTTATTTGCCTTGGCAGAGCGACCATATTTTTATTATTTTTGAAAGGATTACTGCTAATTGTTGATGAACACACTGCCTAAACTTTTGTTACTTACTCTCTGCCTGATAGCCGTGGTTCAGGCTACTGAGGCTCGTCGTCATCACGATTTCTCCAAACCCCGTATTCCCGAGTGGAGGAAGGTTAGTGTACAACACAAATTACCTCAAACTTTAAAAGTACAAACGCACCCCAAGCCTACATTCGAGAAAAAGGCAGCCATTCAAGTCAATGAAAACAACTCAGTTTCGCAACCTGAAACCACTACTGAAAAAGTCAGCCTACATTCTATCCACTCCGAGTTGAACAAAACGATTGCCGTTAAAAAAACGCATTCTGTAAAACGTCGTTCTGCCAAAATTGCACCACTATCAAGCATCTACCAAACGGATACTTCGGCCAAAGAGACAACCAAACCATCCAAAGAAAAATTTTACACTCGAAGCAAAACCAATACTCCAAACTTTTCTTATGGCCGAATTGGCTTTTGGATGATCTTGGGTTCTATGGCCGGTCCATTTATTTCTGCCATTCTGGCTTTGATTCTACTTGCCTTTGTAATTATTATTGTTGCTGCCGCTAGTGTGACAATATCAGAAGGTCTCTTATTTGGATTACTGATAGCAGGCATTCTATTTTATATGCTTTTTACCTTAATTGGATTTGTTGCTTTTATTGCGTTTTGGGTAGGAACAGTCCTTTGTATAATAGCCCTATTGAAAAAAAACAGAGATTTATCAGATGAAAACGATCAACGTATGGCCAAGGCAGGCTTAGTCATAGTGGGTGTTTGGCTCTTATTGGCGTTGGGATTTCTAACCCTATCTATCATTAGTTCACTTGGTGGCATTTAATTATTCAATGCATCCCTATATTCTCCCACTAGAAAAAATATTTGCCTCCCATGCCGATGCTCAGCATGCCGAGGAGGCTAAACAATACATGCGCAATCAGTTTGAGTTTTATGGCATGTACACTCAGCAAAGGAGGCATTTGATGAACAGCTATTTTACCTCAGCCGGTATTCCGCCTTATGCCGAGGTTTTAAAAATAATGGAGGATATGTGGGAGCACCCTAAACGTGATTTTCAGTACGTTGGCATTGAGCTACTGGCCAAGTGCAAAAAGCATTTTGAAGAAGATTTGCTGGAGAGCATTGAGTTTATGGCTACCAACAAATCGTGGTGGGATAGTGTTGACCAAATCAACAGTATGTTGGTGGCTCCTTATTTTAAAAAGTTTCCACAAAAAAGAACTCCAACAGCACTGGAATGGGCCGAGTCGAAAAATATGTGGCTACAGCGGCTGAGCATAATTTGCCAATTAAAACGAAAGCAAGAAACCGATGAAGCATTGCTGTTTAGAAACTGTAAGCGTCATATGGGAAGTCAAGAATTTTTTATTCAAAAAGCCATAGGCTGGGCGCTTAGGGAGTACAGCACCACAAACCCTAAAGCTGTAATCGATTTTGCCGATAAACATCCACTGGCAAAACTCAGCCGCCACGAAGCTTTGCGGTTGATTAAAAAGAAGTAGAAGTTTTGCTATGATAATTTACATGTTTATGGGGGTTGGGGGTATGCAGAATATAAATCGTCAAGCACCAAACTCATAAAATTTCATCCGACGATCACTTACAACTTACTACAGCTAACTTACTACTCTACTGTTTTGTAATCTTCGGCTAATGCCTTAGGTTTGCCTACCATGTCATCACAACACGAACTACTCGATAAGCTTAAAGAAGAAATAGCCCAGTTTAAAGCCGAATCGGCCGACGAATTGGAACAGTTTCGTTTAAAATTTTTAGGAACCAAAAATGTATTGAAAGACCTTTTTGGCGAAATGAAAAATATTGCTGCTGATCAACGAAAAGCTTATGGCTTGCTTTTGAACGAGGTAAAGCAGAAAGCCGAAACCAAGTTTGATGAATTTAAGAATCTAAAATCATCTGCTAAACACCTTAACACAAAAGTGGATGATTATTCACTGCCTGTAAATGGCCAGGTGGGTAGCCTTCACCCCATCACTTTGGTGATGAATCAGGTGACTGATATTTTTGAAAAAATAGGATTCAGTGTATCGGAAAATAGGGAGATAGAAGATGACTGGCACAATTTCTCTGCCCTTAATCTCCCGGCCGATCATCCGGCACGTGACATGCAGGATACTTTTTTTGTAAGCCAAAATCCTGATTTTATGTTGCGTACTCACACTAGCAGTGTGCAGATACGCCTGATGGAAAGCACCCAACCGCCCATACGCAGCATAATGCCGGGCCGTGTGTACCGCAATGAAACTATTTCGGCCAGAGCGCATTGTTTCTTTCATCAGCTGGAAGGTTTATATGTGGCCGAGAAGGTTTCATTTGTAGATTTAAAGCAAACGCTCTATTATTTTGTTCAGCAATTTTTTGGCGAAAATGTGAATGTTCGCTTTCGACCATCTTATTTTCCATTTACCGAGCCATCGGCCGAAATGGATATCAGTTGTTTTATCTGCGACAGCAAAGGTTGTAGTGTATGTAAGCAAACCGGCTGGGTAGAAATTTTGGGCTGCGGCATGGTTCATCCTAATGTGCTGAAGAACTGCCATATTGACCCCGAAAAATATACCGGCTTTGCCTTCGGAATGGGATTTGAACGCTTAACCATGCTAAAGTATGGCATTAAAGATTTGCGATTGTTTAGTGAAAACGATGTACGCTTTTTGAAACAATTTTCAGGTGTTTAACTAGTAAGACCGCTCTACATTGACTACCGATTTTTTAATTATTGGCTCAGGCATTGCCGGACTCACCTATGCGTTGAAACTGGCTGAGGCTAATCCTTCGAAAAGCATTACCATCATTTCAAAAACAAATGAGGAGGAAACCAATACCAAATATGCCCAAGGGGGTGTGGCTGGTGTGCTGAGTTTTATGAATGATTCATTTCAAAAACACATAGATGATACACTGATAGCCGGCGATGGGTTGTGCAATAGAGAGATTGTAGAAATTGTAGTAAAAGAAGGAGCCGAGCGATTGAAAGAAATAATTGACTGGGGCGTAAATTTTGATAAAAGTAAAGATGGCAACTTTGATTTAGGAAAAGAAGGTGGCCATTCCGCATTTCGCATTCTGCATCATAAAGATGTAACAGGTAAAGAGATTGAACGTGCCTTGCTTGAAAAAGTAAAGCAGCAAAAAAATATTTCGCTTATCACTCACTGCTTTGTGGTAGATATTATTACGCAGCATCATTTGGGTGTATTGGTGACCAAAGCTACCCCTGATGTGGAATGTTATGGAGTGTATGCACTCAACTCCGTTACCAATCAAATTGAAACTATTGGTGCCCGAATTACTTTGTTGGCCACCGGCGGATTGGGGCAGGTATATCGTACTACCACCAACCCTCGTATTGCCACAGGTGATGGCGTTGCCATGGTATACCGTGCTAAAGGACGGGTGGAGAATATGGAGTTTATTCAGTTTCATCCATCGGCTTTGTTTCAACCGGGTATAAGTCCTTCGTTTTTAATTACCGAAGCGGTTCGTGGGCAAGGTGGTATTTTGCGCAATAAAAAAGGCGAAGCGTTCATGAAACGATACGATAGCCGTGCCGAGCTAGCTCCACGAGATATTGTGGCACGGGCCATTGATAGCGAAATGAAAATTAATGGGGATGAATGTGTTTATCTCGATTGTACAAAAATTCCATTTGACGAATTTGAAAACCACTTTCCTAATATTTTAGAAAAGTGTAGAAGCATTGGTATTGATGTACAACAACAATATATTCCTGTGGCCCCAGCTGCTCATTATAGTTGTGGGGGAGTAAAAACCAACGAGTGGGGACAGAGTAGTATAAAAAATTTATTTGCCTGTGGTGAATGTGCCAGCACCGGCCTGCACGGCGCCAATCGATTAGCCTCTAACTCTTTCCTGGAAGCCATGGCGTTTGCTCATCGTGCATTTTTAAAAACCATGGAGTTAGAAAAAACCGTTCCATTTAAAAACAATTTACCCGATTGGAATGCCAGTGGCACTACTTCACCCAAAGAAATGATTTTGATAACACAAAGTTTGAAAGAAGTAGAAACTATTATGAGTGATTACATAGGCATAGTGCGCAGCAATATTCGATTGGAACGTGCCATGAAACGGATTGATTTATTATGGGACGAAACCGAAACCATGTACGAAAGCACCACCCTTTCGCCTCAATTATGCGAACTTAGAAATTTGATAACCGTAGCTTACCTGATAATTAAATCGGCGCAATTCAGAAAAGAAAGCCGCGGCTTGCATTACACCACTGATTATCCTGAAAAAAGCCTGACAGGTCAGAATATAGTATGGTAGTTAACTCCAATCCTTTACCACGTTATAAAGCGTACCCCGTTCAATAGGTATGCGTCCAACTTGTTTGATGAGCGATACTAATTCGGAAGTACTCAATGATGGATTTTGTTCTTCGCTCCCAGCCATAGAATATATTTTAGTGGAATCGTCAATGGTACCATCTAAGTCATCTACTCCAAATTGTAAAGAGAGTTGAGCTGTCTGTCTGCCAATCATGGGCCAGTAGGCTTTTACATGATTAAAATTATCCAAAAAAATACGGCTGATTGCGTAGTTGCGCAAATCTTCTATCACACTCACCTCAGGCACATGACTCATTTCATTGTTTTCATGCCTAAATTTTAGAGGAATAAAAGTGTTGAACCCATTGGTTTCATCCTGCAGATTTCGAAGGCGCAACATGTGGTCTACTCTATGTTCATACTTCTCAATATGACCATATAACATGGTGGCATTGGTATGCATACCCAAACGATGGGCGGCCTGATGTATTCCCAGCCAGGCTTCGGCGCTGGCTTTATCGGCACATATTTTACTTCGAATTTCATCGGCAAATATTTCGGCGCCGCCCCCTGGCAACGAACCCAATCCGCAATCTTTCAGATAGCTTAAGCCATCGCTGTAACTCACTTTGGCTTTTCGAAACATGTATTCCAACTCAACTGCCGTGAAGGCTTTAATATGCAATCGTGGGTCGCTGGCTTTTATCTTCTTCAGTATTTCACCAAACCATTTTAATGTCAGTTTAGGATGAACGCCTCCAACAATATGCACCTCCGTTACCGGCTGCGATTTGTATTTGTCAATGATGTGGAGCATCTGTTCCTCAGTCATAAACCAACCATCGCCTTCCTCTTTTAGTGTACGACTATAGCTGCAAAATTTACAATCGAACACACAAAGATTAGTGGGCTCAATATGAAAGTTGCGATTAAAATATACCTGTCCACCACTCTTTCGTTCATTCACCTTATTTGCCAGCATTCCTACAAAGCCAACATCAGCCTTATTATACAAATACAGGCACTCTTCAGGAGTCATTCGTTCTTGAGAAAGAACTTTTTGCACAATCCCTTGTAACTGAGAATTGTTTGTCTTGTCAACTATTATCTGCAAATCTTCCATTTTCAATTTTAATTGAGTGGGTAAATGTACAACGCAAAAATTGAATGAACGGTGGTGTAAAAATTAATGGATGGCCATTAACTCAGTCGCATTGCTCAAAGCGGCAGGCGATGGCGGATTGCCGCTAAGCATAATGGCTATTTCATTCTTGCGCTCGTCGGTATTCAATTCTCTTATTAGCGTTTGTGTGTAAGTAGCATGCGCCTGTTTGTACACGTAATAATGGGCCTGCCCTCGGGCTGCTATTTGAGGTAAATGGGTAATGCAAATAACCTGATGTCGCTTGGCCAACTGACCCAATAAGACACCCACTTGCTTGGCCACTTCGCCACTCACACCTGTATCTATTTCGTCGAACACAATGGTAGGCAAGTGTGTGCTGCTGGCTACTAGCGACTTCATGCACAGCATGAGCCGCGACAATTCACCGCCGGATGCTACTTTGTTGAGCTCCTGAAGAGCGCTTCCTTTATTGGCAGTAAACATAAATCGGATTTCATCTATTCCATTGGCTCCAAGTTGGTTCAGTGGCTGATGTTCTACCTTGAGCCGGGCATGTGGCATACCCACTTTTTCGAGCAGTTGATTACACTCTTTTTCAAAAGGTCCAATGGCATTTTTTCGTTGGTTGCTAATCTTCTCTGCCTGATTACTTAACTGGTTCTTCTGTTTAGCAATGGCTGATTCCAGTTGGTGTAAGTTATCATCGGCCTGCGTTACGTTTAATAATTTGTTGGATAAATCTTGCTGAATGGTCAATAACTCTGTCGTGTCTTTGGCACCGTGTTTTTTTAGTAATTTAAAAATCAGGTCTAGCCTATCATTCACTATTTGTAACCGTCCGGAGTCCACTGTTAGTTTCTCCTCTTCGCTTTCCAACTCGGCAGCTATGTCCTGCAGCTCGATAATACAACTCTGTAATCGCTTGTGCAAGTCGGCAAGCTCAGGCTTAAGGCGGCTAACAGATTGTAAATGCTGTGTAATAGTTTTAAGTTGAGTAACTAAGGCATCGTCCTGCAAGGTTAAAGCACCGCTGGTTGAAGCCAGAGTTGACTTAATAATGCCGGCGTTGGTGAGCAATTGTTGTTCATTTTCCAATTCCGTACTTTCATTATCCAGCAACCGTGCTTCGCTTAACTCGTTAAATTGGTATTGCAAATAGTCTTGCTCATTCTGCAATCGTTGAAGCTCAGTCTTCAACTTTTCCAACTGCTGTAAATCTTTTTGATATGCCAGGTAGGCTTTTTTATAAAGAGCCACTTCTCCCATAGTGTGCGCTAAAGCATCAATAACGGTGAGTTGAAATTTACTACTGTTTAGTTCTAGTGTTTCATGTTGCCTATGCAAGTCAACCAGTTGTGCTGTTAACAAGCGGAGTACAGGTAGGGTAACTGGAGTATCATTAATGAAAGCCCTGGATTTGCCACCCGGAGCTATCTCTCTTCGTATAACACAATGTTTGGTATCATAGTCCAATTCGTTAGAGGCAAAAAAATCTTCCAACTCCAACTGGTCTATATTAAAATCGGCTTCCACCACACATTTCTTATTCTTGTCAAACAGTACATCGCTATCGGCTCTATCGCCAAGCAATAAACCCAGCGCTCCAAGAAGGATAGATTTACCGGCGCCTGTTTCACCGGTAATAATGGTAAGATTGGCATTCCAATTCAATTGCAATTCGGCAATTAATGCATAGTTCTTTATGGAAAGTTTTTGTAGCATTTATGTGTACCAAGTTACTTTTTTACACCCCCACCTCGTTCAGTTTTTCTGTATTCTCCGCCAATTGAAGAGCTTCAATCATTTCGCCTATATCGCCATTCATAAAATCAGGCAGGGTATACACGGTCATCCCTATTCGGTGGTCGGTAACCCGTCCTTGCGGAAAATTATAGGTTCTTATTTTAGCACTTCTATCGCCGGTACTTACCAGGCTTTTTCTTCGCTTCGAAATTTCTTCTTCATGCTTACGTACCTCTTCATCATACAGTCGAGTACGCAGCATTTGCATAGCTTTTAAGCGGTTACCTAACTGGGAACGTTCAGTTTGACATACCACCACCACTCCGGTAGGTATGTGAGTGAGTAGAACTTTGGTTTCTACCTTGTTCACATTTTGTCCGCCGGCTCCACCACTTCGAGCGGTTTCCATTTTCACATCGCTTTCCCGTAATTCAAAATCTATCTCATCGGCTTCAGGCATTACTGCCACCGATGCGGCTGAGGTGTGTACGCGGCCATTGGCCTCGGTATCCGGCACCCGTTGTACACGGTGTACTCCACTTTCAAATTTCATTAATCCATACACATCGGTACCCGTAACTTCCAGTTGCGCTTCCTTATAGCCACCTACCGTTCCTTCGCTTTCACTCAACAAAGCCACACTCCATCCTTTGCGTTCGCAAAACCGTTGGTACATACGAACTAATTCACCGGCAAACAAACTAGCCTCATCACCTCCGGTACCTGCTCGTACTTCAATAATGGCATTCTTTTCATCTTCCGGTTCCTTAGGAACCAACATAAATCTGATTTCTTTTTCCAATTCTTCACCTTCATTAGTCAAGGAATCTATCTCTTCCTTAGCCATTTGTCGCATATCCTCATCTTTCTCGGTATTCAAGAGGATGCGGCTATTTTCCAAATTTGCATTCACCAACTTCCACCTTCTATAAAGAGCTACTAATTTTTCAAGTTCCTTATATTCTTTGCTGAGCGATTTGAAGCGCTTCATATCACTCATCAGTTCGGGTTGAGTGAGCAGGCGCCCCACTTCTTCAAACCGATGCTCAGATGTTTCTAATTTATCAAACATATTATAATTATAAATAATTGAATCGCAAAAGTCTTAAAAATACGGCTACTTTTATTAGGTAAATTAAAGATATATTTCTTTCCATTTTATAAATGCGTTTATATCAGAAGGCCCTTATCATTCTTAGCGTTGCTGCCCTTTTGGTTTATTATGTTCCATTTTATTCGCTCATCCATTCTACATTCATAAATTGGGATGGATTTGGGTATTACCAATATCTACCCTCTGCCATTATCTATCATGATTTTAATTGTTTTAGATGGATTGGAAATGCGTTAGCACCCTATCCTACCGTTGAAACAACTAATTGGTTGCAGTTTCAGCATACGAGTAGTTATGTGAGTAAGTACAGTTTAGGTAGTGCGCTCATGCAACTTCCTTTCTTTCTTGTAGCTTGTCTGGTAGCCTGGTTTGGTGGTTATCGTTGTGATGGATTTTCAGCTCCTTTTCAGTTTGCCATTTATATATCCGGAATAGTGTATTTGTTTATCGGGCTTTTCATTCTTTATAAGTTTCTTAAAAGCTATTATTTAACAGGGGTTGCATGGTTAAGTGTAGTAATTCTTTTTCTAGGCACCAATCTTTTCTGTTATGGTGTAGTAACCAATCAAATGAGTCATATTTATGGATTTGCATGTGTTTCTATGTTACTGTACTATTCGTTACAATTTCAAAAAACATTTTGCATTCGTGATTTTTTTGGTGTGGGCATTAGCTTAGCCATAGCAATAATTTGCCGTCCCACTCTGGCCGTATTCGTTCTATTGCCAATTAGCATAATTTGGCAACACAATAAAAGGGAAGTAGTCTGGCCTTCTATGAAAGAAACTTTGGTCTTGTTTATTATTTGTCTACTTCCGTTTTTGCTTCAGATTTTTTATTGGTATAAAACTACAGGGCAGGTATTTTTTAATGGTTATGCATACAATGGCGAAACTTTTGATTTTTTTCATGCCAAAATTGGCAAAGGACTATTCAGTATAGAGAAAGGTTGGTTGATACATACCCCGTTGGTAGCCTTGATATTTTTAGGCTTTATTCCGGCTATTAAAAGGTATAGGTATTTGAGTTTGACTTTCATTTTGATTTTAGGAATTTGGGTGTATGTAAGCTTTAGTTGGCACAGTTGGAATTATGATGCCGGCTTTGGCGCTCGGGTGATGGTTGATTGTTTGCCACTTTTAGTATTGCCACTGGCAGCCGGTTTAGAGTGGGTATTATTAGTTCCCTTCAGAAAGTTTTTTCTTTTGCTCATTTTACCAATAATTTATGTCAATCTTTTGCAAACCGGTTTGATGAGTGAGGGCTTGTATCCATCAGGCAATGTTAAGATCAATCAATATTGGAAGAGTTTTTCACAGCTTGGTGATTTTTATGATTACAGCCACCTTATGCATAGTCAACATCATTTGCCAAAAGCTTCTATTCTGTCTTCTTCTCTTTTAGCCAAAGACAACTTTTCGGCGAATGGTCATTCATCAATTGGCTCCAATTCCAATGCTTATTCACAATATTATTCATTGATTAATTGCTCATTGAAATCGTTTTTGTTAACAAAAAATAATTTTATACGAGTGAGTGGCCACGGATTTTATCAGCAGAAAGATGTTCTTCATGGAAATAAAAACATCTTAATTTTCTCTGTTCGCCATCTTGCTTCAGATTACATCTGGCAGGCCACCCCTCTATATAATTTTGATTCAGACACTTTGCCTAGCAAAAATAGAGCAGCTGTTCAGTTTGCATTAGATTTCAAGTTGACCGATTTGATATCTCCGTCAGATACCGTGCAAGTATATTTTTGGAATGACAGCCCAACTCCTTACTTTCTTAAATCGTGGAAAGTTGAAAAACTAGAGTTGAAACATTAAAATTTCCAAATACTCAATTCGGTTTTGTAAAGCAAATACAATCTGTCTGATTCCATTCGAGCTTGTTTAATATTTGTGCTATCCGGTATAGCAAAGCTTTGTTCATCGAATGATTTTAAACTAAAGGCATGAAGCCTTTGTTTGCGCAAATAGAGTAACTGCTCTTGAATATGCTGAAACGATTTTAATCCCTTTTTATAAAATACTTTTTGGTAACTGCCGTATTTGTCGAAAACATAAATTCCGGTAGCCGGATCATTCACAAAAAGATTTTTGTCGGTGCAAAGCATAAAGTTGGGAGCTATGGGATGGCCAATAACGAGCGATAAATCATCACTCTCTCTGGTAATCTGTTGATTGTTGTCAAACTGCCGAAGTTTCATTTGCCTGCTATCAAATATCCAGATTAGATTCTCCGGGGATAAACAGGCCGCTTTTAATAAACTCACATCCGATTTTCTAAAGTCGATGGTGTTCAGTACTGATAACGTATTATCAAGAACCAATATAGTAGCATACTGCGGATAAAGTAGCAAAATATTCAATGGATTACTTACATCAGCAAATGAAGGTTTGCCTAATTTGTTGCCACTAAATTCTTTCACTTTGTCTCCATCGCGATTATATTTGATAAATCGGTTTCCTTCAATGGTGTAGCATTGTTGCAAATTATCCGAAGTAAGAAAAGTAGCGGTTATGGTAGTTTTTTTAACCAGCTCAAAACCGCTCTGTCCCTCAGGAGCAAATGCCATTAAGCAAAACAGGAAGGGTATTAATATATTTTTCATCTAACTAAAAGTAAATAAAAAAACCTTACCGGATTAACCGGTAAGGTTTTATTCAAAAAGGATTAACTACAATAACATCATGGCAGGCTGCTCCAGATTGTCTTTTACACTTTTCAAAAAGGCAGAAGCTATGCTTCCATCTACTGCACGATGATCGCTACTCAAGGTCATTTTCATCATGTGCCCCACTTTAATTTCGCCATTAAGAACAATAGGTGTTTCTTTAATTTTTCCAACCGCCAGTATGCATGCATCAGGTGGATTTATTATGGCTGTAAAATTTTCTACGTCGAACATACCCATATTGCTGATGGTAAATGTATTGCCTTGCATTTCGGCTGGCTGAATCTTTTTGGATTTGGCCTTGGCCACAAAATCTTTAGCCTCTACCGAAATCTGACTGATTGATTTTTGGTCGGCAAATTTCAATACCGGCACCACCAACCCTTCATCCATGCCCACAGCCATGCCAATATGTATATGATGGTTATATCTGATTTTATCTCCCAACCAACTGCTATTCGCTTTTGGATGCTTGCGCAAGGCACTGGCCACTGCTTTTATAATGATATCATTAAACGAAATTTTTATATCGCCTCCTGCATTTGCCGCTGAGCGGAAAGCCATGGCATTGCCCATATTAACTTCTATGGTGACAAAGAAATGGGGTGCTGTAAAATTGCTTTCGCTCAATCGTCGGGCAATGGTTTTGCGCATTTGCGATAAGGGAACATCTTCAAAACTTTCAACACCAGCTACAGTTGGCATACTCATGGCCATGGCGGCTGCAGGAGCAGAGGTAGACTCAGAAATATTTTCCAGGTCGCGTTTTACAATACGTCCATTATCGGCACTGCCTTTTAATGAAGAGAGGTCGATACCTTTCTCTTGAGCAATTTTTTTAGCCAGCGGAGAAGCTTTTATCCGGCTATCAGATGAGTTGGCAGATTCCGCCTTCGTTGGAGCAGTGGTAGTAGTTGTTTCTGATTTAATTTCAGGAATAGAGGCAGGTTTATCAGTCAACACAATAGCTTCGCTCACTAAAAGTGGCTTATAGTCTTCGCCGGCTGCACCCACTATAGCCAATACACCATTTACTGCTACTGCATTTCCTTTATCAACACCAATGTATAATAGAGTACCATCGTTATAACTTTCTAATTCCATGGTGGCCTTATCAGTTTCCACTTCTGCCAGCAAGTCACCACTTTTAACTTTGTCGCCAATTTTTTTGTGCCAGGCTACTATTACCCCTTCGGTCATAGTGTCACTCATTCGAGGCATGCGGATTATTTCGGCCATAATTTGTTTTTTGTTTTAGACAGGCAAATGTAGGAAATACTGATTTAAAATTTTTACTCTTCAGCTATGGATTTGCTAACCCTATTAGGTACAAAAATGGCCTTTTGCAACCCCGATAGGATGAAATGGTCCTACTTTTGTCAACTAGAATAGTTTAGGCGCTGCAGCAACTCGAAATAATTTTTTTAGTCGGCCTGTAACTTTTCTACCTGCTTAAACGATTTATAATCAGATCATGACCATAGACGCTTACAATGAATGTGTTCGACGTTATGCTGATTTCTTATTTCGCTTTATTTTAAAACATTGCCGCCATGAAGAAGATGCCCGTGATATTGTTCAAAATGCCTTTGAAATTTTGTGGAATAAGAAAGCTGCTGTAGACGAATCCAATGCCAAGGCATTTTTGTTTAAGGTGGGCTATAATAACATGATTGATACCTTTAGAAAGAACACCAAGATGATGTATGTAGAGGATTTGCCGGCTGAAGCAAGAATTGATCGAAAACCAAATGAGTCAGGATTGAAAGAAATATTGAACGTGGCATTAAATCGTTTACCCGAAATTCAAAAAAGCGCTGTGCTGCTGAGGGATTATGAGGGATATAATTATGCTGAAATAGGAGAAATATTAAACATAAGTGAATCGCAAGTGAAGGTATATATTCATCGAGCACGTGTTAGTCTGAAAAATTATTTGGTGAGTATAGATACTGTGGTGTAAAAAATTACAGAAAATGAAAATTGACATAAACAATTACGAAGAGTACTTTATCAGCTACATGGAAAATGAGCTTAGTCCTGAAGTACGTGAAGAAGTTGAATTGTTTGTGGCCCAACATCCAAATTTGCAATCGGAACTGGAGGCTTTTAAAATGACTGTTTTGCAGCCAGACAAGTCAGTCAGTTTTAGTAATAAAGAAGTGCTGTTGAAAAAAGGTAATGGAAATTTGGTAGCGCTTTTTACAGCCCATTGGCTAAAAATAGCCGCCGCAATTTTGCTAATAGTAGGAATGAGCATACCACTTTACTATTCTTCATGGCAGAACAACCAGGTTCAATCAGCTCAAAGCTTTGCGCCGCATAAAAATCAGACCATGGCTAGTCCAATTGTAAATAATCAATCATTATCTACCCCTTCCTTAAAAATGGTAAAAGAAAAACGTGCACCGAAAGCAGTATTACCAAGCATAAGTTCTTACAAGGTTAATAATCTTCCGGTGTTAGCCGTTCAGGACGGTAGCCCTAATGACAAGCTTGTATCGAACAATTATCCTGCAC
>DAIMNW010000085.1:0-9364 GCA_036719905.1 Chitinophagales bacterium | reverse complement strand
ATTAGTGAACTAAACCGCTAAATACTTTTTTTAACAAATCTGTTGTTCGAGCTACAGGATCTTGACGAATTCGAAGTTCCTCTTTAGCAATTTCATAAAAAATACCGTTAACCCCTTTGCCGGTTACATAGCCTGCCAAATCTGTTGTTACTGGTGTAACAAATGGTAACATATTGTAACGGCTAAATACATCTTTCCAATAGTAAGTAGCTTGTGTTTTGTTTAGCGAACGCTGAATTACCGGTTTAAAGGCTGCTATCAGCTGCTGTTCAGTGCCTTTCTTCAAGAAATCAGTCGCTGCTGAATTACCTCCTTTTAAAATCGTTAAACCATCCTGAATAGTGATTCGTTTAATAGCATCAATAAAAATAGGTTTTGCTTCCTTACTTGCATCTTCAGCAGCACGATTAAGTGTGAGTATTATTTTATCGCACTGCGGACCTAAGCCCATACTGCGCAATTTAGCTTCGGCAGCTTGCGCTTCAGGTGGCATTAAAATTTTAATGGCGGCATTTTTTAAAAAGCCATCTACAGCACTCACCTTGGTGGTTCCATTAGTTGCACCTTGTGTTAACGCCTCCTTAAGACCATTGACAATCTCGGTATTAGAAAGGGCTAGCCCACTTCCTGAACCTGAAGTTCCACTATTGCCGGTTACTGCACCAACCACCTGATTGATGATATTGCCGGAGGTATTGCCTCCGCTGGAACCTTTGGCAGCAGTACCTGAGGTGTTATTGTTGGTTTTAATTTTTCCGGCACCTAGTTTTTGAGCAGGTACTGAATATTGCATGGCTAGGCAGAAACCCAGAATCAAGAAAGACTTTTTATTCATAATAGTTTAGCGTTAATAATAATAGGTATTCAATAATATTGCCAAAGTAGAAAGAATTTTATTCCTACATACGTTCAGGTGCCTCAATTCCCAACAAATTCAAGCTTTTTTTCAGCACACGGCTTATCAGTTGAAGCAGTTGAATGCGGAAATGAAGTTGGTCGCCACTTGATTTTAAAATAGAGACCTCAGCGTAAAAATGATTAAAGGCTTTGGCCAATGCATAGGAATAGTTGGCAACCACAGCCGGACTATGGTTTAAGGCTGCCTCTTTTATTATGGAAGGATATTGAAGAGCCAATCGTACCAGTTTTTTTTCTTCAGCATTAAATTGATAGGTAGCCAGTGGCAGTGAATTCAGTCCATTTTCGTCGTTATACTTTCGAATAATGGATTGCATTCTTGCATAGGCATATTGAATAAATGGGCCGGTAAAACCATGCATATCAATACTTTCGGCCGGATTGAACAACATTTTTTTCTTGGGGTCTACCTTGAGTAGGAAAAATTTAAGGGCTCCCATGCCTACCAAGTTATTCAGTTTTGTTTGCTCTTCCATCGAAAGATTCAGTGCTTTACCAGCTTCTACCGATTTTTGTTTGGCTTCCTGAACCATTTCGTCCATCAAATCATCTGCATCTACTACAGTGCCTTCGCGGCTTTTCATTTTGCCATCGGGCAATTCTACCATGCCATAGCTCATGTGGTAGATTCCGTTGGCATACACTTTACCCATTTTTTTCAAAATAGTTTGAAGCACTTTAAAATGATAATCCTGCTCGTTCCCTACCACATAGATAAGTTCATCCATTTTATACTTATCATAACGTAGCTGCGCTGTACCCATATCTTGAGTCATGTATAGCGACGTGCCATCGCCACGTTGTAACACTTTTCTATCAAGGCCATCTTGTGTCAGGTCAATAAATACAGATCCATTTTTTTCATCCATCTGAAACAGTCCGCTGCTAAGTCCTTCCTGCACCATTTTCTTACCTGTCAGGTAGGTTTCACTTTCATAATAAATGATGTCAAAATCTACACCCATCTTTTGATAGGTGATGGCAAATCCATCATAGCACCACTGATTCATTTTCTTCCATAAGGCAATAACTTCCTCATCGCCGGCTTCCCACTTTAATAGCATTGCCTGCACCTCTTTCATCAGCGGCGTTTGCTTTGGAGCATCCTCTTCAGCCATACCCGTTGCTACCAATTCTTTGGCTTGTGCCTTATTTGCTTTATCAAATTCTACATAATATTTGCCCACTAAATGGTCGCCTTTTAAACCACTGCTTTCCGGAGTTTCACCCTTTCCAAATTTTTGCCAGGCAAGCATACTTTTACAAATATGCACCCCACGGTCGTTTACCAGATTGGTTTTGATAACCTGGTGCCCGTTAGCTTTTAAAATTTCGGCAATACTATAACCGAGCAGATTGTTTCTGATATGACCAAGGTGCAGCGGTTTATTGGTATTGGGGGATGAATATTCAACCATTATTTTTCGGCCTGTTGGCGCAAAAGTTCCGAATGATTGATTGATGAGGGCTACCCCAAACTGTTCGAACCAGTAGGCATCTGCAAGCTCAAGATTCAAAAACCCTTTAACAATATTGTATGCATTAATGGCTACACCTGCGCTAATGAGAGCTTTGGCTAAAGCCTCACCAGTTTGGGTTGGCGGCATCTTACTGGCTTTCAGAAATGGGAATAGTACAATGGTACAGTCGCCTTGAAACTCTTCAGGGGTGTCGTTAATCTGTACCTGATTGGGTGCTATTTGCAAGCCAAATAATTCTATAACCGCTTTAGCAGTTGCTTCTTTAATAAAACTATACATTTTTTATGCTAATTAAAGCAAAGGTAGTATTCGAAAGTGCAATATTTAACGATTGTTACGCTTACTCATCATTTACTAGATCCCTTGATATCTATTTTAAAATATAAAATAAAAAGGCTACCAAATTGGTAGCCTTTTGTTTGTGGGAGCACACGGGTTCGAACCGCGGACCCTCTGCTTGTAAGGCAGATGCTCTGAACCAGCTGAGCTATGCTCCCTTAACTTTTGGGACGGCAAAAATAGCAGGACTATCTGCAATTGCAAATTTTTCAGTCATTTTTCTTTAAAAATTTACAAATAATGTAGTAGGCTCAACCTGTAATAGTGCAACCTTGGCGTAACAACACGTTCAGCAAAGATTTGCATCTTTGTTTTATCTTACGCATCAAGATCATCGGTTATGAATGAAAATACCGCTTCACCAAAATCTAAAGTACAGGCCATTAGACTCATTATTGTCATTGGACTCATACTTACCACTATCAAATTTACAGCCTACTATTTTACCAAGTCTACCGCTATTCTAACAGATGCTTTAGAAAGTATTGTTAATCTACTAACAGGTTTATTTGCTTGGTTTAGCCTGCTATACTCTGCCAAATTAAAAGATCAAGATCATCCTTACGGGCACGGCAAAATTGAGAACATTAGTGCTGGATTTGAAGGGGGACTTATTTTTCTTGGTGGATTGCTCATTCTTGTGGAGGCAGGCTACAACTTGATGAGAGGTCATAAGGCAGCCAATCTCGAAATTGGTATTGTTTTGAGTGGTGTATCAGCCCTGTTAGTGTTTGGGATGAGCAAATATTTGATGAACAAAGGCATAAAACATGATAGTATTACCCTAATTGCAGATGCTAAGCATCTTAAAACCGATGCCATTACTACCGCTGGGCTCATTGTGGGTTTAGGACTGGTTTGGTTGACTAAGCTTTATTGGTTAGATGCCTTATTGGGTATAGCCTTGAGTCTGTTCATTATTTATGAAGGTTATAAATTAATTAAGGAAGCTTTTGATGGATTAATGGATAAGGCTGATTATTCCACCATTGAAAAAATAATAAAAGTGCTAAACAAGAATAGACAAACCGATTGGGTTGACATTCATAATCTAAGGCTTCAAAAATTTGGCAACTATCTGCATGTAGACTGTCATGTTACCCTGCCATTCTATTATGACCTGCAAAAAACGCATGATCACATGGAAGCCATTGATGATGTTTTGAACAAAAATTTTAACAGCCATTTCGAATTCTTTATTCATCCCGATCCATGCAAACCTACTGCATGTTCCATTTGCTTAGTGGAGTCCTGCCCCGAAAGAAAGACCCCGTTTAATTATAAAGTTGAATGGAAACTAACCAATGTAATGAAAAATCAAGCTCATCATATTGACAGCCATCTAAGTTAAATCACGAGAATTGGCTAAACTTAAGTGCGTAAGCTCTATGCCACTACTAGTTTGTTATCCATTCTTAAGATATACATTTACCCCATGAAACAAAGAGTTGACAATAGGTTATATCCTAATTTGGTACGCGGTGTATGCCTGGCGCTTGAGCAGGTATTTGAACAAAGAAGATATACCGACTCCGTTTTAGAGAAATTATTTTACCAAAATAAAAAATGGGGTAGTCGCGATCGGGCTTTTATTGCTGAAAGTACTTACGAATTGGTAAGAGGATGGCGTAAATGGTGGGCCGCCGCCGGAATGGAAATAAGCACCGACGAAAAACAGCTTTGGAAACTTTTTGGTGTTTATTGGCTATTAAAAGGAGAAACATTGCCTACTGATTGGCTTGAATTTAATGGACTAGCCACCAAAGAAGAATATGAACACAGATTGGAAAACATTACCGAGCGTAAAATTTTACTATCTGTAAGCGATGAACTAGATACTTATGGATATGAAGCGATGGGCGAAAATTGGCAAAAAGAACTCTCTGCCATGAACCATCAAGCCGCCATTGTGCTAAGAACTAATACCTTAAAGACTACCCTACCCGAACTAAGGAAATTGCTATTTGAGAAATACAATATTGAAAATATAACGGTGGCTGATGCCGCCGATGCTATTCAGCTCGTAAAACGAACTAATATTTTTAGCAATGAGCTATTTCAACAAGGCCACTTTGAATTACAAGATGGCGGATCGCAATTGGTAGCTCCTTTTTTAGATGTGAAGCCAGGCATGAGGGTAATTGATGCTTGTGCCGGAGCCGGAGGCAAAGCCTTGCACTTAGGCGCCTTAATGAAAAACAAAGGACGAATAATTGCCATGGATGTAGAAGATTATAAACTAGCAGAATTGAGAAAAAGAGCCCGTAGAAACGAAATCTCTATTATAGAAACACGACTAATCGAAAACAATAAAGCCATCAAGCACTTAAAAGAATCAGCCGATCGATTGCTGCTCGATGTGCCTTGCACTGGCAGTGGGGTGCTTCGCCGAAACCCGGATGCTAAGTATAAAATTGACCGTGATTTTATTAACCGAATGCAAACCCAACAGCAAGAGATTTTACAGCAGTATGTGAGTATGTTGAAAACAGGGGGCAAACTAGTATATGCCACTTGCTCTATCTTTCCGGCAGAAAACGAACATCAGGTTCAAAGATTTTTACAAGCAAACCCAAACTACGAATTAGAGAATGAGATGCACATACTGCCTTCCAAATCAGATTTTGATGGCTTTTACTGTGCAAGAATTATGAAGAAGTAAACTTACTTTGATTATCAATGAATCACACTCACAATTAAATCACAAACTTAAACCTAATCTCCTCCACAAATGTGCGGCATAGCCGGTATTTTCAATTTTAATGGAAAACCTGTAGAACTAGATATACTTCAAAAAATGACTAACAGTTTGGCCCATAGAGGTCCGGATGGTGACGGTCATTGGATAAGTTCAAACCAAAAGGTAGGTTTTGGCCATCGCAGGTTAAGCATTATTGATTTGAGCGATAATGCCAGTCAACCTATGCATTCGAGTAATGGCGATTTGACTATTACATTCAATGGAGAAATTTACAATTATATAGAGCTAAGAGAAATCCTGCGAAGCAAAGGATTTACCTTCCATACGGCTTCTGATACTGAGGTAATTCTTAACGCTTATATCTGTTGGGGCATTAAATGTCTAGAGAAATTTGATGGCATGTTTGCTTTTGCCATTTGGGATAATAAGAAGCAAGAGATGTTTATTGCTAGAGACCGATTTGGAGAGAAGCCGCTCCATTATTATTACAACAAAGAAACTGGATTCTGTTTTGCATCCGAAATGAAGGCATTATTTGCAGCCGGAATACCCTGTTCAGTGGAAGGCTTGATGATGTATTATTTTTTAGCATTTGATGTAGTAGAGAACCCGTATAACAAGCAACAAACCTTCTATAAAGACATTTTCAGGCTTCCACCTGCCTCTTTTCTATTGATCAAAGCAAATGGCGATTTAAAGTTAGAGAAGTACTGGGAAATACATCAAGCCAACATGGGTCAAAGCACCATGGTATTTGAAGAAGCCTGTGACCGCTTTACAGAATTATTGAACAGGTCGGTAGAGCGAAGGCTGAGATCCGATGTAGAAGTTGGCAGTAGCCTTTCAGGCGGCCTCGATTCTTCAACCATTGTGCTGTGCATTGAGAATATAAAAAAAATGCAAAAGTCGAGCATGGCACAGAAATCATTTACGGCGTTATTTCCAGGCACCGATGTAGATGAAAACAGGTACCTGCAAGAAGTGCTTAAGGGAAGACAAATTTCAAGTTATACCACTGAACCAAACTTTACTACGCTTATTTCAGAACTTGATAAAATTAGTTATCATCAAGAAGAGCCTTTTTCAACTACATCCATATTTGCCCAATGGGAAGTGAAGAAACTAGCCAAAGCAAATAATATCAAGGTATTATTGGATGGGCAAGGTTCCGATGAGTACTTGGCAGGCTATAGCCACTATTTTGCTCCTTTTTTTAGAGAGCTCTTACATAAGAATCCAGCTACCTTTTTTGTACAAAGAGATATTTATAAAAATATTTACGGTACAGAATACCCCATCTCAAGTAGGTTTTTAGGTGACACATTTTTTGAAGGTGCAATCAGAACTATTGGCACATTGAGAAGAAAACATACTGTTCCGTTATACCTGAAAACCCTTCATCCCGACTTTGTGAATCAGTACAGGGATGAAGAGCCCCCCTTCGCCATTTATCAAACATTAAATGAACAATTACATTTTTCAATGTTTACAGAAGGATTGCACAAACTGCTTCGGTTTTGTGATAGAAATTCAATGGCTCATGGAGTTGAGGTGAGGCTTCCTTTCTTAAGTCACGAATTGGTAGAGTTCGCTTTCACCCTGCCTGCAAGTTTTAAAATATGGAATGGCTACACTAAATTTTTATTGCGAAATTCTTACAGCGACATATTACCACAAGCCATTAAAGACCGAAAATTGAAAATAGGATTTAACACTCCGGAGAATGAGTGGTTTGCCACAAAAGAATTCAACGATTTACTCCACACCTCGTCTGCTTCATTAGCTGATCAGGGATTTCTTGCTAAAACTACTGCAGATGAAGTTGGTTGGAAAAATATTTCAGCAGCTCAATTTGTTGATACTTCAAAAAGATTTACCATAGTATAAAAAGTATTAGGCTTTATTAACGTATGAGGTACTTTGCGCTACTTAGTTTTACTTTTCAGTAAGTTTTGGCTATCTCCCTCTGTATTAGTTTTCAATAACAGATGATAGCAGCCGAGCTAATTTCGCTGTCTGCTGTTCACGACTATACTTTGCCACAGCCTCTTCATTAATCACTAGCCTAATCGAGTTGTTGTTTTGTTTAGCAAGAATCAAACTCTTTAGTAATTCAAAAAGTTCCGCTTCAGACTGACAAATATATCCACATCCAACCTCCTTAAGTGTTTGTTCAATAATGTCATGATCATTAGGATATAGCACAATGGGTTTACGCAAGCCTATGTATTCATAAAGTTTACTGGAAGGAATCCCTTTCATGTTACCATAAGCAAACATTAAAAGTAGATCAGCCTTTTTTTGTAATTCAATAACCCGATCATGAGGAAGGCGATCGAGAAGAATAAAAGCTTCAGTAAAGCCTTCAATCAATTTTGAAACTCGTTTGGTTTGAGCCATATCATAATTGATTCCCGGAAAAATCACCTCTATTTTTAGTTGAATGGCCGAGTCGGCCAGAAGTCTGCGAATGGCGTTAATAAAAGGCTCAATAGGTTGCGAATCAAAGAGGCTTCCATTATAAACCAAAGTGAATTTTGTTTTATCAGGTTGGGCATCAGGAAACAAATCCACATCGTGGTATCCATTCATAATAGTATGGCCGGGCTTGTTCACAAATGCCGAAATTCGGTTGGTATACAAATCTGACACTGAGGTGATGCAACAAGCCGATTTTATCCATTTCTTTTCACTGAAAGCCTGAAGTTGGGCAATCAACCAATTTATACCTTTTCGCTTTGCGGAGAGTTCTTGTGTATACCATGCATCGCGATAATCTGCTATCCACTTTATCCCCAACTTTTTATTAAGCAAATAGCCAAATCGAAATTGAACAAATGGATTTCCGGATACCATCAGCAATTTAATATCCGTATCTTTTTTCAAAATGTTTAAGGCATAGTCATACAGATTAGCAAATGGAATAAAACGATTGCTGAAGTTTTCACCGATAACATCTATCAAGGTAAAAAGCTTACTCAATTGCTGAATCCACCGGTTTTCTCTATTGGCTGCAAATACGCGATCCCTTATGCTGGCATGATAAGGCAAATAATGCACTTCATATTCTTCGAATTTTTCAATTTGTATTTTCTGACCAGTGGATAGTAACGAATCTTCAGGTACGTTAATATGTATATCCCAATTTCGTGTAATAATGATGGGACGAAATCCGCTTTTGTGTAAATATTTAGCCCAGGCATAAACCCTATTAGCCGCGGTGAGATTGCACGGTGGATAGAAATAGGCTATGATGAGAATTTTTTTCAATTCGTAATAGATTTATCAATTACCAGGAATCATTTTTTTTAGAAAATTCTTCACCGCAGAAAACCTTTGTATAAGATGTAGTACCGATTTATAATCTGTATGTTCCTTTCTTGGTTCTTTCATTAGTCTATCAAATTCTTCCATCGTAAAGCCCAATTTTTTTACCACATATTCTTTGTCTTCTCTTAGCAAATACTCATCACAAATTGGTTCGGATATTAATTTTTTGGCTTCGACTTTAGTTAATTGTCCCGAACAAATAAGAGTTGACAAATGCGATTTACGTTTATCTATTCCAAATTTTTGAGGCAGTATGTACGCTTGATAGAATCTGGTAAATACAGATTCGTAGTGTTTGCCACCATAGTCTCTCCACTTTAGTTTCTCTGTTATTTCTTTCTGCACTGTTTTTTTATCATAACGGATAAAATTAAGAATGGGCACGGATGAAAACGTAGGATGATATTCATTCAACAATACCTTCCAATAATTCAGCGTAGGATAGGTGGTTAGTTTTAGCTTACCAAAACGCTTATGGATATCATTAATATTCATAATGTCAGACTTGATATGAACCCAGGAAGGAGGCAGCGCCCCTTCGGTCTCTGCATTTTCACCACTGAGTACATATTTAATATTGTATTTTTTTGCAACT
>DAIMNW010000084.1:0-9518 GCA_036719905.1 Chitinophagales bacterium | reverse complement strand
GTGATGGTAACATCGGCAGTGCCTACAAATAAATTAGTGGGGCTGCCACTGCTCCCATAACTTAAGTTAATTTTACTTGCAATTTAACCATTTCTTGTTTTAGTAAAGCTATTTCGTTTTTCAATGCAGTAATAGTTTCATTCAAATTTTCTACTTGGTGGTTTCTTCAACCAAAAGTTACTAATGGGATAAACGAATGAGTAGGGAATTAACTACCAAATAAATTAGACACCTTTTGTGTGGTAAGTGGCAATCAGCCAATGTGCTTCCGGCATTGTTTTGCTATCTTTACAAAAAAATTATTCCCTTGACTATTGCCTTTTATAGCCGTCAATTAGTAGCCACCGATTTAGCCTTTTTGCAACCGGTATTTGATTGGCTGAAGCAACAACAGGTGAATTTGCTGATTCATCAACCCTATTTTGAAAGCCTTACTAAAGCGCTGCCCGTTGGTACTTTAGCTAATGCGGCCGCCTTTACTGCCGAGCAGGATTTAACCGGCCAGGCCGATTTTATGGTCAGTCTGGGTGGCGATGGTACTATGCTCGATACCGTGGCACTTATTCGCAATAGTCAATTGCCGGTACTGGGAATTAATACCGGGCGTTTGGGTTTTTTAGCCAGCATTAATCGCGATGCTATTGAAAAATCGCTTGAGGCTGCTTTGAATGGTGAATATGAACTGGACCGCCGCAGCCTAGTGCAATTGGATAGTACTAACGGACTCTTTGGCCAGGTGAACTATGGCTTGAACGAATTTACCATTCATAAAAATGATACCGGCAGCATGATTGTAATTCATACCTACCTGAATGGCGAATTTATGAATAGCTACTGGGCCGATGGACTAATGGTGAGCACCCCAACCGGCAGCACCGGCTACAACCTAAGTTGTGGTGGGCCTATTGTATTTCCATCGTCCGAAAATTTTATTATTACGCCGGTGGCGTCACACAATTTGAATATTCGGCCACTGGTGGTACCCGACAGTGCCGTTATCTCATTTGAAGTGGAAACCCGTAGCGAAAGGTTTCTTTGCTCTTTAGATTCACGGGTTGAATACATAGAGCCTAATGTGCAATTGGCCATCCGTAAGGCTCCTTTCTCGTTTAATCTGGTGAGGCTGCACGATACCAATTTTTTACAAACGCTTAGCAATAAGCTCAACTGGGGATTAGATAAACGCAATTAATACGCCCAAGTACTTATACTTTACCTTGCCCTTATCTCGTTCATTTATAAGCATGACTATTCAAAAAGCTAGTTTTATCTTTTTTCTTCTGTTGAGTGGAGCTGCCTTTGGGCAAACCAACGAATTTGGCATGCAGGCAGGTGGTTCGTTTTATTTTGGCGATTTGAATATTGCGTCATCGCTCAAATCGCCGGGGCCATCGGGTGGAATTTTTTATAGGCAAAATCTGAATCCTTTTTTTAGCTGGAAAACGGCCGTTAATGCCACCCAACTGTCGTTCGACTCCAAGCTTTCAACCAATCCCTACATTCGCTATCAGAATTTAAATTTTAAATCGAAGCTAGCCGAACTGGCCAGCCAGGTAGAATTTAACTGGTACCGCTACTACCCCGATGGAAAGAAAAAAGTATTTACGCCTTATGTATTTGCCGGCTTAGGAATGATTTTGGATTATCCTACTGCCACCTATGAAGGAAAAACGGTGCCTTTGCAATTGGAAGGTACGGAGAGTTCTGCCTATGATTTTTACCATATCATTTTACCATTTGGTGTGGGCTTTAAATACAATTTTGCCAAATCATTTACCTTCGGATTTGAGCTAGCCTACCGCCATGTGTACAGCGATTATATTGACGATGTGAGCACTACTTACACCAACCGATACTTGCCGGTAAATGGGCTGGGAAGCACCAATGTAGCCGACCCTAGTTTAATAATTAACCCACTAAGCCATGTAGTAGGCAAGCAACGTGGCGAACAGTTTAAGGACAAATATTTGCTGCCTATGTTGGCTCTCTCCTATACGCCAATCAGAAAGCGGTGCCCGTATCCTTTCTCAGGTTCTGATTTTAACCGATAATAAAATTTTACTTGATGTAGCGGTAGCTGTAGGAAGTTTGGTTGCCTACTTTGTCGGTTACTGTAAGGTTGACTGTGTTATGATTCAGCGGTAGTTCTTTGGTTCGAATGGTTACAGAGCCAGATTTAGAATCAAATGCATAGAGCACCCACTTGCCGTTCACCATCGGCGTTATTTCATCTACGCCACTCATTTTATCGCTTATTTGAAACACGATTTCGCCGTTTTTTTCACTTATGAATTTTATAACCGGAGGAAATGTATCAATAGCAGCATAGAAAAAACCCAAGGTCTGACTCTGCGCCACCAGCCATTCGTCGTCCCAGTGGGTTCGCAAGGGCTTATTGCCATCATAATTATTCGAACAAATTAAAATTGTTTTATCCTTTAACTCATCATCTATGGCATAAGGAATTAAGCTGATAGTAAATGGCTTGTGACAAGGCGTTAAGCCATCCAGCAGCCGATAAACGGATGAGTTTTGAGAAACATTGGTGGGCAGTTCTACTTCAAATGTTTTGTGCAAATTGGTATAAAACGTATTGGCCTGAAAACTCACCTTGAATGAATCGTAGGAAAGATTGAAGGGTTTATCGTGCGCTATTTCAGCCACAAAAGGTGTTGCCGGTGGATTAATGATTAATGAACGCTGCACGGTAAATTCAATTACCGATTGGTTGCCGCGATAATCTTCGGCCACTACTCGAACATCATTTTTAAAGCCTGTGGGTAGATACCCATCGTTGAGCAGAGAGTCGTAAATGGGCAAATGGTTGCCCGGCTCATGAAACAGCTTGGTAACCAAAATTCCCGATCGCATTCGAATATTGTAATCGCTAAAAGAATTGACATAGCGACTGCTATCAAACGAAAACTCATCAATTTTATAATCAAATATCATGGCGTTGTTGTTGTACAACGAACTTTTGTACACCCCATTTTTTGAAACTCCATGTTCTTGCTCGTCGTACATAGCCACCCCCACGGCCAATATGGGGTATATGCTGGTAACCGGTTTCTCGGTTACATATTTCCCATTTCGGTAGATTAAATCAATCCATTGCCTTCGAGGTTTCATATTAATGTCTTTCCACTGATAGAGCACTATTTGGCTAACCACTGGTGGCCGCTTATCTACTATTTGTGGCAAATATTTTTCAGGGTTGAGCACATGCTCGGTTTTTTCATCGCGAATTTCGAAATGCAAATGAGGGCCTTCAGCATCGCCGCTACTGCCGCTATAGGCTATAGTATCGCCACGTTTTACCTTAAATTTATCTTTATCAAGCGATAGGTCAATGGCAAAAGTATTTTCCTTGTACTGCATTTCCTTCACCAAGTCATTCACAGCTTTGTTATACTGTTTCAAGTGTCCGTACACCGTTACAAACCCACCCGGGTGGGTAAGATAAATGGCATTGCCGTAGCCATTTGGTGCTACTTTTATTCGTGAAATGTAACCCGGAGCTACGGCCAACACAGGCAGGCCTTCCACCTCATTTGTTGAAATATCTACGCCACTATGAAAATGATTGCTTCGTATTTCGCCAAAATTGCCGGCCAACTTCAAGGGAATTGACAGCGGCGAACTTGGTTGAAAACTACCACCACTGATGGCTTGCCCAAACAACTGGTGTATAAAAAACCCCGAAAGGAGCAGTAGCAAAAAAGTTTTCAATCCCGATTAATTAATGCTTGCAAATTATACAAAATTGGGTGGCCATGAAAACTTAGAATAGTTCGGCTTGAATTCGCCAATTAAAGGTACGCCGATGATACTTGGTAAGTCCAAACTTGGCTATCATTTCTTTATGATGCCGGGTTGGATAGCCTTTGTTAAGGTGCCAGTCGTACTGCGGAAATTCACGGGCTATCTTTTTCATATACTCATCGCGGTAGGTTTTGGCCAATATACTAGCGGCAGCTATGCTCATGTAAATACCATCGCCTTTGATAATGCACTTGTGTTCTACTCCCGGAAAGGGCAAAAAGCGGTTGCCATCTATGAGCAGCATTTGTGGCTTTACCTTTAACAACTTAATAGCCTTATGCATAGCCTTAAAGGATGAAACCAGAATATTGGCTTTATCTATTTCTGCATTGTCACAATCGGCTACTGCCCATGCCAGCGCTTCTTTTTCAATAATTTGTTTAAGCTCTAGGCGCTGCGATTCGGTCAGTTTCTTACTATCATTCAGCCAGCGGTTTTTGTACCCTTTAGGCAAAATAACTGCCGCTGCAAATACAGGCCCGGCCAAGGGGCCTCTGCCTGCCTCATCGCATCCGGCTTCTACTTTTATGGTTTGAAAGTGCGGCTTTAACATAGGGTGAAATTACTTCATAAATGCAAAAAAGCGAAGAGGGTTGAGGCTCTTCGCTTTTTCACAGAATAATTCGAATATCAAACTCGAAAACTTACTCCATCTTAATCACATATTTCGTACAAATACACTGATGTAATTTGGTGTGTAGTATTTGACCTGGTGCCCGGAAATGGCCTCCTTCTCAAAAATGTTGGCTTCATTGATTATACTCTGCAATTCTAAAAAGGCATCTGTCTCGTTGGCTTCATATCGTATTTGGTTTTGTTGAATATTATATCCTGGCTGGGCATTTTTTTGGATAGACAGAGGGGTTAATACAACAGTACAGTCTGGATATCTATCAACCAATAAATTGTAGATTTTTTCGGCACGTGGCTTTGACTCAGCGCCTAGATCTAACGTGTAAAAAACTTCAATCTTGTAACCTGACAAAGCCGATTGGGGAGTATTAATTATGGATATATACTTTTTATCAATCATTGCCTTCAAGTTGCTAATACTATCTAACACCCTCTCATTTTTGGCTAGTAAAATTTTACGTTTGGTGGTATCAGTGATAGTACTTATCTGCTGCTGGGCTTGACTAATTTGCAGTTGAATTTGGTTAAATGTGTCCGACTTTTCATAATCAGGTCTAATTTTTTCTCGATAAGCCTCCCACGATCTTTTAAATTGTCCATCAGGCGAAACTGTAGCAAAGTAATCGGCCAGTAAACACTTTTGGTCAATGCCTTTTATACTTAGTGTGATGTCTTTGTATTTGTCAAAATACTCCAGCTCTTTCATTTCTTGTTCACGTTCTTTAAACCCATCGGCTACTACTGAAACAATCACCACCATGGAAACAGATACCACCACCCATTTACCTAGATCAATCATTCTATCCAACTGCGTATCTTCTAGGGCCTTCTTCTTCATAATGTAGTAAACCGAGAAAAAACCAATCAGGCACAAACCAATTAATGCCAAACCCAAAATGAGAGACAATCTGCCAGTGTTTAAACTTAAAATTAAAATTGGGTCCATAGTGTTGGGTTGATTTGGGTTAAAATTTAATAGTGAAACGCAAACAAAATATTTCTGTTTAAATATAGGAATAATTCAACAAAGTATCGAGGAGCCTACTACAACTTAAATAAACAATTTATAACCATTTTTTCAGATGTTAAATTGTAAGCATAAAAGTGCTACGGGGTTTCAATCTTGATACTGTATGCAGAACTAACAATCACAACAAAGTAAACTCTTGCCTAGTTTGAATAAAAAAAGCCGGACTTCTCTAAATTCTTCAGAAAAGTCCGACTTCGGTGCGCCCACATGGATTTGAACCAGGGACCCCCTGATTATGAGTCAGATGCTCTAACCAACTGAGCTATAGGCGCTAGTTTTTACAACCGGAGTGCAAAAATAAAATAAACCAATACTTTTGCAACCTTTTCACACAACATTAATTAGCATGGAACTATATTTAGCCGGTATTCGCAATATTATTTTCGATTTAGGGGGTGTGCTGTTTG
Source organism: Chitinophagales bacterium (assembly GCA_036719905.1). Lineage (GTDB taxonomy): Bacteria > Bacteroidota > Bacteroidia > Chitinophagales > CAIODY01 > DAIMNW01. Next base: position 3,626 of record DAIMNW010000084.1, on the reverse strand, counting down.
CGGTAGATTATCAACGAACGGCCATGGCTTTTCAAAAATTAGGCCTACGAAATTTTGACCAATTATACTCTCAAGCCAAGCAGTCAAACCTTTTTGATCAATTGGAAACAGGGCAAATAAGTGCCGGCACCTTTCGGCTATTTATACGTGAAAATGCCTCCGGCCATTTGACAGATGACGCCATTGATGAAGCCTGGTGTGCTATGTTGATTGGTATGCCGGCGTATAAGTTTGCTACTTTAAAACAATTAGCAGCGCAATACCGTCTGTTTTTATTGAGCAATACCAATGAAATCCATCTTCCGGACGTGAGAGCCATGATTCAAAAGCAGACGCCGGGTTTTACGCTGGAGCAGCATTTCGAAAAATGCTATTATTCACATGAAATAAAAATGCGCAAACCCAATGCTGATATATTTAATCATGTGATAAACGAGAATGCCCTGATAGCATCTGAAACGCTTTTCTTGGATGATAGTGTTCAGCATGTTGAAGGTGCCAATATTTGTGGTATTCAGGCGTTGTTAATCTCTGAAGAGTTCACCACCGAAAACCTGAAAGAGCTTCTGCTTTAAATGCAGGCTGCTATTCTTACATTTGCAACACTAAATTCCAGCATGAAAATTTTTCCCGAAAAAGCATACGACCCTAACAATACATTCGTAGTAATAATGGCCGGAGGTATTGGCAGCCGCTTTTGGCCCGTGAGTCGCAATGCTCATCCCAAGCAATTTCTTGACATTTTAGGTACAGGTAGTTCACTCCTGCAACTCACCTATAATCGATTTGGCTACCTCTGCCCACCGGAAAACATTTACATCGTTACGAACGAAAATTACCGGGAGATGGTGAAATCGCAATTGCCCGACCTGAAAGATGACCAGCTCTTGTGTGAACCCATGCGTAAAAACACGGCTCCTTGTGTGGCTTATGCCTGTTCGAAAATTCAGGTGGTAAATCCAAAAGCCAATATTGTAATTGCGGCCAGCGACCACATCATTTTGAAAGAAGCCAATTATATAGAGGTGGTTCGACGAGCACTAGAATATGTTGCCAAGAACAGTCAATTAGTTACGCTTGGTATGAAGCCTACACGGCCTGATACCGGTTATGGATACATTCAATACATTGAAGAAAAAGATGATCAGGGAATTCATAAAGTGAAAACTTTTACCGAAAAACCTAACCGTGAACTGGCAGAGCAGTTTATTTCCAGCGGCGATTTCCTATGGAACAGTGGCATGTTTATCTGGAATGTGAAAACCATCATGAAGGCTTTCAGTCAGAATTTGCCGGAGGTGGCCGATTCATTTAAGGATGGTGAAAAATATTTCTTTACGGCAGAAGAAGCCAAGTTTATTGAGAAAGCATATAGTTTATGTACCAATATTTCCATCGATTTCGGAATTATGGAAAAAGCCTCCAACGTACGGGTGATACCGGCCAACTTTGGTTGGAGCGATGTGGGAACCTGGGCATCGCTTTATGAACTGCACAGTCATGATTATCATGGCAATGCTGTAACTGGTAAAAATGTGATGATGTACGATGCACAGAATAATATGGTGCATGTGAATGATCAAAAACTGGTTATCATTCAAGGCCTGGAAAATTATATAGTGGTCGACACCCCTGATGCGCTAATCATCTGCGAAAAAGATCAGGAGCAAAAAATTAAGGACTTCACCAGCGATGTGAAGCGTATGAAAGGCGATAAGTTTCTTTAATTGGAATCTACGATTGCTGTGTACACCAATCTTTAATCTGTTGAAGAATCAGATTTTGCTGATCTTCGGTTAATTCAAAATACAAAGGCAATCGCAAGATAGTGGCGGTGTACTTTTCAGCCTCGGGCAGCGCTCGTCCATCATGTTTATCAGTATAAAAGGCCGATTGGTGTAAAGCTCGGTAATGCGAAACGGCCAAAATATTGGCAGCTGCCAAAAAACTTTGCAATGATTCACGAGCCGCCTCATCTTTCATCTGAAGGAAAAAAAGATGGCCATTGAGGGTGGCAAAGCTCGGCAACTTGGGCAAGGTAAAAAGCGACAAAGGCTCAAGCGGTTTTAACAAATCATGATATCGCTGCCAGATAGATTTTCGCCGGCCTTGAATTTGTTCCAGGTTTTCTAATTGGGCAAATAAAAATGCCGCACTTAACTCCCCGGCTAAAAATGATGAACCAATATCCACCCAATCATATTTTGCTATTTCGCCACGAAAAAACTTGCTCCTATTGGTTCCTTTTTCCCAAATAATTTCGGCCCTCTCGTACAATGAAGAATCGTTAATGGCCAACAGCCCTCCTTCGCCGCATTGAATATTTTTGGTTTCATGAAAAGAGAAGGCTGCCAACTGACCAAAACTTCCCAGAGGTTTGTTGTTATAGAAACTTTCAATGGAATGAGCGCAATCTTCCACCAGTTTCAGATTATGTTTTTTACATAACCCCTTGATGGCTTCCATATCGCAAGCCACCCCGGCATAATGCACTACCACTATGGCTTTAGTTCTTGGTGTAATGAGCGATTCCAATACACCTGCATCCACATTCGGATTGAAGGATTGGCTATCAGCAAAAACGATTTTTGCCCCTCGTAACACAAACGGATTGGCACTTGACACAAACGTATACGAAGGAATTATCACTTCATCACCAGCCGAAATATTGAGTAAAATGGCAGCCATTTCCAGCGCATCGGTACACGAACTGGTGAGCAGCGTTTTTCCGAAACCATACCGGCTTTCAAAAAACTGCTGACACTTTTTGGTAAAATTTCCATTGCCCGAAATATGACCGCTTTTAACGGCCTCAGCTATATAACTAAGTTCATTACCGCTCAGGTACGGTTTGTTAAATGGAATTTTCATGCTCAACAAAGTAAATAAATAAAGATAAATGCATAGGTATCATTGTCCAAAGTGTGCCGTGGCATCATCCATTTAGTGCCAATGTTTTTCTATTTTTACCAATAAATAATTAGCACATTGAATTCCGATAAAAATCAATCTATACTGAATTACATTAATGGCGAACTGGTAAACCCTGTGAGCACCAAGTGGCTGAACAATTATGAGCCTGCTACGGGGCAAATTTATTCATTGATAGCCGACAGCGAAGCCACAGACATTGATAAGGCTGTAGAAGCCGCTGAAACTGCTTTCCCTGCATGGTCTTCTCTTACAAAAATGGAGCGAAGTAAATATCTGGCCAGGATTGCTGATTTAATTGAAGCCAATCATGATGCACTAGCGCTTGCCGAATCTATTGATAATGGTAAACCTTTATGGTTAGCCAAACGTGTTGATATTCCAAGGGCCGCCGATAATTTTCGGTTTTTTTCAAATGCTGTTTTACAATGGCACGAAGAATCGAATAATATGGATGGCAAGTTTATCAATTATACCGTTCATCAGCCGATTGGTGTGGTGGGTTGTATTTCGCCATGGAATTTACCTTTATACTTATTCACCTGGAAAATTGCCCCTGCCCTAGCTGCCGGTTGTACGGTGGTGGCCAAGCCCAGCGAAGTAACACCCATGACGGCTTTCCTACTGTCTAAAATTTGCATAGAAGCTGGCCTGCCCAAAGGAGTGCTGAACATAGTTCATGGATTAGGCAATAA
>DAIMNW010000279.1:0-2681 GCA_036719905.1 Chitinophagales bacterium | reverse complement strand
CCTGATATGGCTAAAATGAACGCTACTATGGATTCTACAGCTAATGCCCGTTTAGAACCTATTATGGCTAATTTGAAAAAATCATGCGACGAGTCAATCATGGCTGCTGCTGCTGATAGTGCCAATGTAATGGCAGCTAATGCTAAAAAAGGCACAAAAGTGGCTCATCATGCTACCACTCATACTACTAAACCAACTCCACCCCCTGCACCTACTAAACCAGTTTTAGGAACTGGAAAAGCCGGTACCACAAATGGTCCTGCTGTGAAATTAGGCGAAGGTAAAATTGGTACAACTAACAATCCTGCTCCTCCTGCTAAGTTAGGTTCAGGAAAAATTGGTACTCAGAAATAATATTTGTAAAGTTTAATTTAAAAAACGTCACCAAGTTGGTGGCGTTTTTTTTTGTACAATATCTCCCAAGTCAGAAAATATTTAGATCGCTTATCCGGATAATTACTTGAACCAACCATGTGTAGAAATCCATTTAAACAATTGATAACAAACGGTTTATACCAGTAAATTTTCTTTATATGGTTATCTGACCCCATACATTTGGTACCTGAAGTAGTGTCATAAAGTAGTTGAATTCTGTTGATTCACAACATAATCAGAGATATCGTTTTATAATTTACCACCCAAAGACAATCCAGAATCACCCAAAATCATTGGGCTATTCTTTCAAGAATGTGCAAAAAAAAGCCCTGTCGATTGCTCGACAGGGCTTTTTTTAGTTAGTTATCTCAGTAGAGATTAAAGTTTAGTCCAAGTACCGGTGCAAGTCTCAGTTGAAGGAGTTGCATCAGTAGCTTTGTAGCTAACACCTGTGATAGTAGTACCTCCTGTTCCAATAGTAGCAGTGAAATCAGAGAAGGTCATTCCAGATGGAGCACCAGAAACACCAGAAAGAGCCAAAGTAGTGCCGCTAACGGTCAAAGTAGCAGTACAACCAGGATACCCAGCGAAAGGAGTAACAGTAACTTTAGTAACATCGCTAATAGAGGCAATGGTTACATTATAAGTAGCAGGGCCACTCACTGTGCAATTCTCATTTACTGAGTATTGAGCAATGATTTTTGCACGAACCTCAGTTTCGCAAGTAGTACCTTCATAACCGGCAGCACAACTGCAGGTTCCATCGATACACTGGCCACCATTAGCGCAAACTACATCCTTACAAGGATCAGTTTTGCAAGAGTTAAAGTAAATAGTTGAAGAAACAGCCATAATAGCAACAATGGCGAAAGAAAGGAAACGGAAATTTTTCATGTTTTAATTAATTTGTTTTTTAAAAGTTTAGAATGTGATAGAGCCGCAAAGATATCATTTTTAATTCATCGACAAAATTAGCTATACTAATTTATCTACATTGCGACCAATAAGCTACACAGGGTGGGAAACTAGAAATCAGGCAGGCTTAAAATTTCAGATTTTTTTAACTACGTTTGCGCTTCTAAAAAATTATCCATTTACACTATTTTATGACTATAGGAATCTTAAAAGAAGGCGATTTAGAAAACAGAGTATCCGTATTGCCAGAGTGTGCTGCTGTATTTGTTAAAATGAATGCGGCTGTGCTAGTGGAGTCAGGAGCCGGAACACGAGCCTCAACAGCTGATACAGATTATGTGGCTGCCGGAGCCAAAATTGGAACTCGAAAGGAGGTGTTGGCATGCGATGTTATAATTTCCATTCACCCTCTCGAAGATGCCGAACTAAATACTTTGGCAAATGGTGCCATTGTTTTTGGTCAATATTTGCCCCTCTTTAATAAAGAAAAAATGAAAACCATTGCGTCTAAGGGTATCACCCTTTTCAGCATGGATATGATACCTCGTACCACACGTGGACAAGCAATGGATGTACTTTCATCACAAGCCAATTTGGCTGGCTATAAAGCTATCGTTCTGGCAGCCACTCATTATCCAAAACTTTTCCCTATGATGATGACAGCTGCAGGTACTATTACACCAGCCAAAGTGATGGTAATTGGTGCCGGTGTGGCTGGTTTGCAGGCAATTGCTACAGCTAAGCGTTTAGGTGCTCAGGTAGAAGCTTTTGATACCCGACCAGCAGTAAAAGAGGAGGTTATGAGCTTAGGAGCAAAATTTATTGAAGTAGAAGGCGCTGCCGATGCCAGCAAGGCAGGTGGTTATGCCGTTGAGCAGAGTGAGGATTTTATTAAACGACAAAAAGCTAAAATTCACGAAAGTGCAAGCAAGGCTGATATTATAATAACGACAGCCCAGATTCCGGGCCGTAAAGCTCCCCTACTGGTTGAAAAAACCACTGTAGATGTGATGAAACCGGGTAGTGTAATTATCGATTTGGCTGCATCCACCGGAGGTAACTGTGAACTAACGAAGGATAGAGAAATTGTTATTCATAATGGTGTAAAAATCATTGGCAATAGCAACCTACCATCTGATACAGCTATGGATGCCAGCAAATTATATGGTAAAAATTTGATTAACTTCTTAAAATTAATCATCACAAAAGAAGGTGCGATAAATTTGAATTGGGAAGATGACCTGGTAAAAGGCACATGTGTAACTCATGGCGGCGCTGTCAATAATGAAAAAGTGGCTGCGGCTTAACCCAAATTCATACAATTAGTACATTACTTTAACAAATCACAACTTATAACTTTTTCAAAATGGATTTCATAACCAACCTATTTC
>DAIMNW010000005.1:0-32722 GCA_036719905.1 Chitinophagales bacterium | reverse complement strand
CCATTACTGATCCCACCGAAAAATCAATCATGGATTTGCTTTCGGCATTTGGCACCGCCCCGGTTGATTGGGGATGAACAAAGCCATAGCGACTATCGAGCTGATCAGAAAAAACCAATCGGCTGAAATCAATTTTTTGGCTGATATAACTGGTTTGAAATCCAGCCTGAAAAATCAAATTTTTTGGAATCACAGTAATGCGATAGGAGTAAATGCCACCAATCGTCTGGGTGGTTAAAAATCCTTCCCCCTCAACATCGCTACTGGCCACAAGGCCCAACCCCCCACCATAATTGAGTGTCTCCATATCCACGGCGCAGTCGAAAGTGTTAAACTTGCCGGGCACACGGGTCCACTGATTGCGGTATAAGGCGCTGAATCGCAAGCCGTCATTAATGCCGGCAAAGGCAGGATTATTCTGAATAGGCTGATTAAAGAATTGTGAAAAATTGGGGTCCTGAGCAAAAGCACCCTTACTTAGTAACTCAATTCCTAAAATGAGCAAGCCTGTGGTGAAAAAGGTTTGTTTTTTCATTTTTGGAGGACGACAAACTTAAATCTTTTTTTCCACACCTCAGCGCCTTTGCACCCATTAAATTGCATGATTCTTATCACTATTTTACCCATCAAAGATTAGGCTATTGTTGCAATTAGAAATTTACTTCATTTGAGGTGTATTAATGATGAAAAATGTAAAACTTTTTGGTTTGATTGGATTTCCATTAGAACATTCATTTTCAAGTACTTACTTCAATAGTAAGTTTGAAAATGAAAAGCTTTTAGGATACCAATATCTCAACTTTCCCATTAGTAATATTGGGCAACTGCCCGGGCTTCTAACAAACAATCCCAACCTAATGGGCCTTAATGTAACCATCCCATATAAGCAGGCAGTTATTCCGTTTCTCCATAACATTGATTCAGTGGCCAAGGAAATAGGAGCAGTAAACACCATAAAAATTGCCGCGGCGCAAAGGCAACTAACCGGCTACAACACTGATGTGATAGGTTTTGAGCAAAGTTTTTGGCCTTTGCTCAAGCCGCATCATACTCATGCACTTATCCTCGGCAGTGGAGGTGCCTGTCGGGCAGTTCAGCATGTGCTTAAAAGCATTGGAATAATTTATCTGGTAATAAGTCGAGAACCTCAGGCCACTGAGTATGGTTACGATTCAATAACGGCGTTTACCTTACGTCAATTTACCGTCATTATCAATTGCACACCTTTGGGCATGTTTCCCAATGCGACCACAGCGCCTCATATACCGTATGAATACCTTACTCCTCAACATCTTTGCTACGATTTGGTCTATAATCCAGCCGAAACACTTTTTTTAAAAAAAGCAAAAGAAAAAGGGGCTGCCACATTTAATGGATTGGCCATGCTTCAAGGGCAGGCAGAGGCGGCTTGGAAAATCTGGTGCTCCGAAGATTAGTTGATTTGTAGAGGGGCCACCCAATGTGCCCCATTATATTTTATGCCTTAAAAAAATTGATTATCTGTTCGGCCAACTCACTGCCTATGCGCTCTTGTGCCTCCTTAGTAGAACCTCCAATATGCGGTGTAAGGGAGACATTTGGGTGTGCAAGCAAGGCAGCATTTTCGGTAGGTTCTTTTTCAAACACATCAATACCGGCGAAAGAAACTGTACCATTATTTAATGCTTCCAGCAAATCTTTCTCAACCCATACATTGCCACGAGCACAGTTTATCACCATGGCTCCTTTTTTCATTTTGGCAAATTCGGTAGTCGTTAAAATGGGCGCATCTTCTTTTTTGCCGGTTGTGTTTATGGAAATAAAATCGCTCTGTGCTAGCAAGGTATCCATAGTTACAGCCGGAATTTTTGCTGAGAGATGGTTGCCGGCCACCATCCAGTTCAGCTCTAAAGCTTCGCCATTTCGTTTAAAAGGCAAAATATTCATTCCAAGTGCAAGTGCCATTTGGGCCACCTCCTGCCCAATTCTTCCAAGGCCTACAATACCCAGCGTTTTTCCTTTTACTTCGATACCGGCACTATATATTTTTTTTAATTCATTAAATTTTTCTAATCCTGAAACCGGCATTTTGCGGTTGCTATCATGCAAGAAACGAACGCCGGTAAGCAAGTGGGCTATGGCCAGTTCGGCCACACTTCGGCTGCTGGCGGCAGGGGTGTATACTACAGCCACTCCCTTCTCCTTGGCATAGGCCACATCAATGTTGTCCAAACCAACTCCTCCACGGCCAATCAGTCTTATATTAGGGCAGGCATCAATTAGGTCTTTTCTGATTTTGGTAGCACTACGTACACAAACCGCATCGTAGTTCTTCAACCCTTCGGCTAATTTATCCTGTTCAATTTTTGTAGTATCTACCTGAAAGCCTGCAGCTTCCAACATCTTTTTTGCACTGCCTTCAATGCCATCGTTGGCTAATATCTTTATCATTTGAGTTAGTTTTTATAAGCCGCGAAATTATAAAACAAACCAGCAGCAATGCAAAAATAATTAAGCGGAAAGCGGCCAATTCGGTTAGGCATTTACTAACTATTTAAGAGTTTAATCATTACGTTGGCCGCTTAGCCGGTAGCATATAATTCATATTAGTTTGGAAAATAGAATGTTAATTCTATTTTTGCACTCCATTTTTTCCTGCTTAGCTCAGTTGGTTAGAGCATCTGACTGTTAATCAGAGGGTCTCTGGTTCAAGTCCAGAAGCAGGAGCAGCAAAGCCTCGAATTTTTTTTCGGGGCTTTTTTGTATCCCTCTCGATGTTGAACCCCGATGTCATTAATTTGGTAAAATAATGAGTGGCAAATCCTACCTTTGACGCCATTCAAAAAAAACTCCAATCACAATGTCACTTTTAGTAGTAGGTACCATGGCTTTTGATGCCATTGAAACTCCCTTTGGCAAATCAGATAAAATAGTAGGCGGCGCAGCCACTTACATAGCCTGGTCGGCATCCAATTTTGTAAAGCAGATTAATCAGGTAGCCGTAGTAGGCGGCGATTTCCCTAAAGATGAACTAGCTGCGCTGAACGCCCGTGGTGTAAATACCGATGGGGTGCAGATAAAAGAAAACGAAAAGTCATTTTTTTGGAGTGGTAAATATCACATGGATATGAATTCACGTGATACCCTCGACACACAACTAAACGTGTTAGCCGATTTTGACCCCATTATACCGGAAGCCTATCAGGAAAGCGAATTTGTAATGTTGGGTAATTTGACACCTGCTGTACAAATGACTGTGCTCGATAGGTTAAAAAACAAACCCAAGCTGGTAGTTCTAGACACCATGAATTTTTGGATGGAGATAGCCATGGATGATTTAAAAAAAGTATTGAAACGAGTAGATGTGCTCACTATCAACGATTCGGAAGCCAGACAACTGAGCAACGAATTTTCTTTGGTAAAAGCAGCTAAAAAGATAATGAGCGAAATGGGACCTAAGTTTTTGGTTATTAAGAAAGGAGAACATGGTGCCTTGTTGTTTCATGAAAACTCGGTTTTCTTTGCCCCGGCTCTTCCGCTTGAAGATGTATTTGACCCAACAGGGGCCGGCGATACTTTTGCCGGAGGCTTTATTGGCTATTTAGCTGCCACCCGTGATATTTCATTTGACAATATGAAACGGGGAATTATTTATGGTTCAGCCATGGCATCATTTTGTGTAGAAAAATTTGGTGCAGAGCGCCTGCGTCAGATTAACAAAGCGGACTTAGAGGAAAGAGTTAAAGAGTTTATCGATTTGGTACAGTTCGATATTCGGTTAGTTGACTAAAGCCACATCCTTTAATAGATTTGGCTCTAATATGAGTAATCTATCCTATACTTTATTTTTTCTAACGTAAATTGACATAGCTTAAGCTATTAGTAACTAAAAAAATACATCCACGTTAGCTTAATATTTATATTTTTATAGTTGTAATTCAATTGTATAACCATATGAAATTGATTCATTTGTTCAGTGCACTTTTGTTGGCAATGTTTGTTTGTCAAGACCTGAGTGCTCAGAATGAAGGCAAGCCATTGAACCCTAAGCAAAAGCTTCGCTTGGCCGATGATTTATATTTATCGGGCGACCCATATACCGCTATAAAGTACTACAAGGAATATATGGAGGATATGAAGCAGGAAGATCCTGAGGTACTTAATAAGGTTGCCCTTTGCTATAAGGACACCCGTGACTATGCCAATGCGGCCCCTTATTTCAAAAAAGCCTTTGATGCCGACAAAGAAAACTTAATGCTTCAATTTGAATATGCTTTGATGGAAAAATGCAATGGCAACTATTCTGAAGCTAAACCGGCATTTGAGAATTTTGCTAAAATGTATGCCGGAGCCAATATTTTGGAACTTAAAAAGTGGGCACAAAATGAAGCCGAAGGCTGCGACTATGCCATCCGCCTGGCTCAACCGCCCCCCCCGTCAAAGAACCCCAAAACAAAAACTTTAATCAACCTGCTGAGTACCAATATTAATAATCCTTATACCGATTATGCCCCCATTGCTCCTGATGATAATACTCTGATTTATTCTTCCATGAAATCAGATACAATAATTGACGCTGCATCATCTAAACACAGCGAATATGTGTCAAAAATTTATACTTCGAAACGAGAAAATGGAGAATGGACACCGGGTGAAGAATTTAGCAAAAACATTAACGCTCCTGATGTTCATTGTGGAAATGGCTCTTTCAGTCCCGATAAGCGTTGGTTTTATTTTAGCCGATGCGAAGAAGTAGAAGATGGTAATTATGCGAAAACCAGATGCACTATTTGGCGTAGCCATTTTATGGACAATAAATGGGGCGAAGCCGAGCAGTTGCCCGAGCCGGTAAATATGCAACCTTTTAACAGCACCCACCCGGCCTTGGCACCAGGAATGAAAGGAGGCTTCTTTCTTTATTTTACCAGTGATAGAACTATGGGAAGTCAGGGAGGAAAAGATTTATGGTATTGCGCCATCAACTCAGAAGGTGGCTGTGGACCAGTAAGCAACCTAGGTAAAAAAATTAATACAGGGATTGACGAACAAACCCCATTTTACGATGTAAAGGACAGTATGCTTTACTTTAGTAGCAATGGGCAAATGAATATTGGCGGCTTCGATGTTTTTAAAGCAAAAGGTGCCGGCAAAAAGTTTGGCGACCCGGTAAATTGTGGAATACCCATTAACTCACCGGCCGACGATATGTTTTTTACAACCACTCCCGACCATAATTACAGCTACGTGGTGAGTAATAGAAAAGGAGGCTACGAGGTAAAAAATGCCACCTGCTGCGACGATATTTATGAATTGAGCAAAGAGCGCATTCCTTATTGGGCAGTAAAAGGACGCATATATGATGAAGCCGATGTGGCCAAGAAAAAGCCTTTGGATCTGGTTCTAATCAGTCTTAAGCCGGATTGCCCAGAGCAAACAGTAACCCGTTATGATACCACTTTCCGCAGGGCGCTGACTTACTTTTTCGACTTACCCGGCAATTGTTCTTTCACCATGAAAGCACAGCGGCAGGGATATTATGTAAGCCGGGCTGCTAATTGCAGCACTATTGGTAAGGCAATAGGCGACACCGTAGTAGTTGATTTGTTCTTGAAAAAAATAGAAAAGAAGGCTGTAAAAATTCAAGGTATATTCTACGATTTTGATAAAGCCACCTTGCGACCCGAGTCAGAGCCGGCTTTAACTTCTTTGTTAGCATTGTTGAACGAAAACCCACAATTACGAGTTCAAATAAATTCCCATACAGATAATAAGGGAAATGATGATTATAACATGGAACTTTCACAAGGCCGGGCCAATAGTGTGGTAGAATATTTAGTAGCGCATGGAATTGACAGTACACGTTTAGTACCTAAAGGATTTGGCGAAACCATGCCCGATACACTAAACTCTAATCCTGATGGAACCGATTGCCCTGAAGGCCGCCAAAAAAATCGTCGTACCGAATTTGAAATCATTGGTACCGTTGCAGGAACTCAAATTATTTACGAACAAGGCAATCCAATGGAAATTGACTCTACCGCCTCTACCTATGAAAAAATAAGAAACGAGCAAAGAGGGTTAGGAAGAAGTGAACTAAAAGCAGATGGTACCGGCGGACAGGGCTTGACACCTACCCTTAATCCAAATATTACTACCAACCCAACTGATTCGGCTACTGTTCAAAAAGAAAAACTCGAACTTCCAACCATGATTATTAAGGAAGAGCCTAAACTGCCACCAGTGGTTGACCAAAAAGGGAAAAAGGGGGCCAAGGGAAGGCCGGTAGCTATACCAAAAACCAAATAGATGGGCGTCGGCTTATGAATTTGATTTAGTTTTACGTTGGTAAAATCATTTTTTTGAATAATCAATCATACCATGGAAAAGGATTGGGTTAAATTAATTACAACTACCAGTCCTATTCAGGCAGAAATTTTGAAAGGCATGTTGGAAGAAAACAATATAGCAGTCGTGCTACTCAATAAGCAGGCTTCCTCGTATGTGGTTTTTGGCGAAGTAGAACTTTATGTGATGTCGAAAGACGCCGAAACAGCTTTTACACTTATACAACAAAACCCATCACCATAATCTATGCTGCAACGAATTATCTGGGGAGCCGTTTATGGCACAGTTATGATTGGAGCACTTTGGCTTAACCAACCCCACTTATTATATCCACTACTTTTGGCTATTTCTATTCTTTGCCTCAATGAATATTTTGATTTGGCAAGCATCACCCATCCCGAGTTGGCTCCCATGAAAATGTGGTATAAAGCAATCACCCTATTGGCCGTAGTTGGTTTTTTCACCTGGGCCTATTTTTCAAAAGCAGAAATTGTAAGTCCGGTTTATTTCTTTTGGATAGTGCCTCTTACACTCCTCTTCCTATTTATCAGCGAATTATTTTTTCCAAAGCAAACACATTCTATGCAAGGCATTTCTATTTCTGTGTTTGGCATGTACTACGCTGTTTGTGGCCCACTTTTAGCATTGGCCGTTTCCTTGCCTAGCCCTTTTGGTACAGGTGGCTGGCAAATAAATAGCCACCCAGTTTTGTTTGTACTGGCTCTTATTTGGACCTGCGATACCATGCAGTACTTTTCTGGTAAGGCATTAGGAAGGCACAAATTGTTTGAACGTGTTTCTCCCAATAAAACCATTGAAGGCGCCATAGGTGGAATAATATGCACCATGGGGGCAGCCTATTTGTTTTCATTATTTCAGAAAGATTGGACAACTCTGCAATGGATAATTCTGGGCGGAGTAATTGCTATTTTTAGTATACTTGGTGACTTGGTTGAAAGCCTGCTTAAGCGACAGGCAGGAGTAAAAGATAGTGGTGTCTTTATGCCAGGTCATGGCGGCGCCCTCGACCGTTTTGATTCATTTTTAATTGTTATGCCGGTGGTATACTTATACCTATGGTGGTTTGTTAAGTAATGTCTCCTTCCGAATTTTTCGAATCCCTCTATCATCTGCTTTATCCCTCCATTTGTCAGGGATGTAATAGGAAACTCTTGAAAGGCGAAAGAGTGCTTTGTCTTCAATGCGAAAACGCACTCAAGATATTACCACTCTATACTCAAACAAACAATGTGGTGGAGCAAAAATTTTACGGACGTGTTAATATTCAACGAGCTGCTTCTATGTTTGTATTTGTGAAACACGGCCTATTGCAGCACCTCATTCACCAATTGAAATACAAAAGCAAAAAAGAAATTGGCATTTACTTAGGGGAAAAATACGGAGCACTTTTAAAAACCCAAACCGACTATGCAACCATAGACTGTATTGTACCCGTACCCATACACCCTGAGCGAAAAGTAAGCAGAGGCTATAATCAGTGCGATTTAATTGCTGAAGGCTTGTCAAAAAGCTTGAATATCCCCGTATATGATTCTATTATCTTTCGTAAAACACATAAAGAGTCTCAAACTAAAAAAAGCAGAAAGGAGCGTTGGAAAAATGTGGCCGGTGATTTCTATGCACCTGAATTAAGCAAGCTAGCACACAAGCATGTTCTGTTGGTTGATGATGTAATTACCACAGGAGCCACCCTTGATGCTTGTGCAAATTTATTGTTGCAGTCTACTGAAGTTAAAGTGAGTATTGTTACATTAGCTGTAGTAATCCAAACATAGCAAACTACTTAACTAATATTATTCGCTAACCCAAAATTTAATAATGAGAAATGCAGTAATTACTGGAGCTTCAAAAGGCATTGGGAAAGCCATCGCTCAAAAATTGGTGATGGAAAACTTTAATCTCATTATTTGCGCTCGAGATCAAATAAACCTTGATAAGACGGTCGCAGAATTGCAAAAAATAAATGCGCAAGTTGAAATAACAGGCGTGGTGACTGACATGGGTAAAAAACGTGACATTGAAAAACTGGCAGCTATGATCACCAAAAAGTTTTATCATATCGAGATATTGGTAAACAATGCCGGTGCCTATCAACCTGGAAATATTCATACCGAGGCAGACGGTGTTCTCGAAGAAATGCTTGCTGTTAATCTATTTAGCGCTTATCATCTTACCCGTTCGTTGTTGCCAGGTATGATCAAACGTAAATCAGGCCACATATTTAATATCGTGTCGGTGGCTGGTCTGCCGGCATATCCGGCAGGAGGGTCCTATAGTATAAGCAAGTTTGCTTTAATGGGATTTTCAAAAAACTTACGTGAAGAATTGGCACCCCATAATATTAAAGTCACTGCTATTTCACCCGGAGCCACCCAAACAGCTTCATGGGACGGCGTCAAAGTTGAGCCCGGACGTATGATGCAACCAGAAGATATTGCTGATGTACTATGGTCTGCCTATAACTTATCGCCACAAACAGTAGTTGAAGATATTGTTATGCGACCTATTGCCGGGGATATGGATTAACCAAACTTTCTATGTCTTTAACAAAAATAGTTTTCATTCTATTAATCGCTTTGTTTCCTACCCTAGCCGATGCTCAAATATTGGGATGTATGGACACAATTGCTACCAACTACAACCCGGCAGCCACCATCAGTAATGGCACTTGTACTTATCCCTATACAACAGCAACACCACTTATAAGGGCTACCCTTTGCTCTGCCCTTAACGAGACATCGGGCTTGCTCATTCACCAAGGGAAGTTGTACACCAACACCGACAGTGGAACACCCAATAGTTTTTTTCAAATTGATACCCTTACTGGCGATACTCTTCAACGCATTCAAATTACCAACGCAACTAATTATGATTGGGAAGAAATAAGCGAAGACAGTAACGCAATTTATGTTGGCGATTTTGGTAACAATGCCGGCAATCGTACGAATTTGAAAATATTGAAAATATTCTGGAGTCAGATAGGAACCAATATCTATGAATCAGATACGGCTCAGTTTATCACCTATCACTACCCCGATCAATCTGATTTTACATTACACACCAACGCAAACAGTTGGGATTGCGAAGCTATGCTTACAGCCGGCGATAGTATATACCTTTTTACAAAAGATTGGGTACATGGTTTTTCTAAACTTTATTCCCTGCCCAAAATACCCGGCGATTATGCTGCTACCCTATTAGATAGTTTCAATGCAGGAGGGCTAATTACCGGAGCTTCATTCGACTCATCCAAGCACAAAATTGTATTGGTTGGATATACTACCTCAGGACAATCTTTTCTTTGGCAGTTAACCGACTTTACGGGCAATCAATTTTTAAAAGGAAATAAAAGAAAAATTGAATTGGGTTATGCCGGTCAAACTGAAGGTGTAGCCATACTGGATAACAATAGAATACTGCTGAGTAATGAACAGTTTTTAACTGTGCCTCCCAGACTTCAATTAGTAGATACTCGAAGTTGGAATGTGGCAACTGGCTTTTGGCCGGGCAAAAAAAAAATTATCTCGACGCATTCTTTCTATCCCAACCCGTGTAGTGTTTTCTTTAACATTAGCAATTGTGAGGCATCATCACCATCATCATCGTGTTGGGTTAAACTCTACAACAAAAGTGGTCAAGCCGTCAGCAAACAAAAAGGCTGTGAGATAAATACAAGCCATCTTTCGCCTGGCATTTACACAGTGGAATTGAATGGGGAAATAATAGGTACCGTAACTGTTTTGAGAGATAATTAAGCCCTATGCTCCTCTAAAAATTGTTTAGAAACGCTAGCAATAGTTTCAGCAATTGGGGTAAATGAGAAATTAAGAGCTTGCTTAATTTTTGTGTTGTCGTATTGGCTACATAATAATGAGGAAGTTGCCGTTTCTCGAGTGATTAATGAAGCTCCACCGGTAAAATAAGTTTTCAGCCATGCTGCACGCCAAGCAATTGAGGTAAGAAATTTTCCAGCCTCCACGTTAGGTTCCGGCTTTTTTAAACCATTGGCTATCTGTTTCAATATTTCGTAGTATGAATAGTTGTTTTCAGAAACAATAAATCGCTCATTGGTAATATCGCTATTCATAAGTTGTATCATAATGCTTGAAACATCTTGAGCACTTACATAGCCGGTTACCCCAGGGGTATAAAACCGTAAACCATCAAAAACGGTTTGAAATAAAGCGGCGCTGCTATTGTACCAGTTTCCTTTCCCAATTATAATAGACGGATTTACAACTGCAGCCGCTAAGCCCTCTGCCACTCCTCGAAATACTTCGCGTTCGGCCAACATTTTACTGATGGCATATTTTGAGTTTTTTTTTCCATTAATCCAGGGGGTTTCTTCTGTGATTATTTCATTCTCCTGGCTTCTGCCAAGTGCTGCTACTGAACTTACATAGACCAATTTTTTAACGCCATTGGCTAATGCCGCATTAACCACATTAGCAGTGCCCTCTACATTTACCTGCATCATTAATTCGTGATGCTTGGAATCAAAAGAAACCATTGCCCCACAATGGTATACTTGGTCAACCCCTTCCATTGCCAGTTGGATAGAATTAACATCGAGCAAATCTGCCTCTATCCATTTCACCCTGTCTTTCAAATTGCGAACCAGCGAAAAATCAGAGTGGGTTCGAGCTATGGCACAAACCTGCTCATTTTGTAAAATGAGATCGTTTAGCAGATAAGAGCCCAACAAACCTGTGGCGCCTGTTATTAGAATCATGGTGCGTAAAAGTAATCATTGAATGGCAACTTGAATTAAGAAAGCAGCAGCTGGTTAACATAGCTTTAACACCCGGAGCTTTATATAGTTTGGGCTAAAATCTACCTTAGCGCTGATTAAATTTTGGTAAACATATGATGGCTTCCAACAGAAAATTAAGTTATCAATCACCAAGGTTTTTGTATCTTTTTTTTGCAATCGCCTTGTTAGTGGTGTTTCCTTCAGTTGCATTTTGTCAAGGGCAAGGAGATGCCATTATAGGAAAATGGAAAGATGAATCAGGCAAGACTATTGTGCAATGTTTCAAACAACAGAATGAATACTTTGCCAAGGTTTTATGGGTAGAAAATGAAGCAGCTCCATCTAAACCGCTCCCACCTGAGGAGCAGTACTGGATTAACTCGGTGGTTATGAAGAATTTCAAATATGATCAGCAGGTTGGTGAATGGAATAGTGGCTTAATTACCCAGCTTAAGACCGGAAAAACATATTCTGCATATTGCAAGATGGTTGATTCAAAAACAATGATAGTAACCGGCTATGTATTTCTTCCCATTTTTTGTGAACATGTTAAATTCTATAAGATTAATAGTTAATGCTTAAACATCCCATTCTTTTTTTCAGCACCATGCCTGACTTCTACAGGGTCATGCTTCTGATATTCTCCATGAGCTTATTTCAGACAATAGAATTTTTTAAAGCAATAATTCGCAAGTACAGTAGAACTAAACATCTTCTTTTCAATGCCAGTTTTGTACTTACTGCCATACCAGCTCAGTATTTTCTAGGGATAGCTTTATTGTATGTAATGAAATTTGATAGTACCAACAATTTTGGCCTGCTGTATCATTTAAAGTTAAGTTTTCACCCATTCCTGATTACAATTATTGCTTTTGTGCTACTTGATTTGGGTGAATACATTTACCATCTAATTATGCACAAGTCAAGAAAATTGTTTCCATTTCATGCCGTTCATCATAGCGACCGAGTTGTGGACATAGCTACCACTTTACGTGAACATCCAGGAGAAACGTTGGTTCGGTTATCTTTTTTGGTGTTATGGGTATTCGTTTTGGGCGTTCCGTTTTGGGTGTTGATGATTAGACAGGTGATTCAAATTGTATCTAACACACTTGCACACGCCAACTTTTCTATTCCTGCAAAATTAGACAACTTGATTAGCTGGCTGCTTGTCACCCCCAATTTTCATCATTTGCATCATCACGAGAAACAACCACTCACCGATAAAAATTATGGCGATGTGCTAACAATTTGGGATAGGCTCTTTGGTACTTTTGAAACCCCCGAAGGGAAAGTATTTCAATATGGAATTGATAAGTATATCAAACCAAAGGAGAGTAAGAATATTAAAAGTCTTCTTCTGGTACCTTTCAAGCAGTTATATTCTAGATTGTAAGTTAAGTTCTTCTAATATTACATGGGTAAGTATTAGTAGTTAATCACCTGCTCGGCTATTCCTTCAGGGATTTCTCTGTATTCATATTGTTGATTACGTAGCTGGGGTTCAAAACCAGCCTCTCGTATGGCATCTTGCATTGTTTTGTAGGTGAAACGATGCGGTGCTCCGGCAGCGCTTACCACATTTTCCTCAATCATAATGCTTCCAAAATCATTAGCCCCTGCATGCAGGCAAAGTTGAGCAGCAGCTTTTCCTACAGTTAACCAAGAGGCTTGAATATTAATTATGTTTGGCAGCATGATTCGGCTAAGGGCTATCATACGAATATACTCGTCGGATGTAGTGTGATTGTGTATGCCTTTAATTTCTGCCAGCAAGGTATCTACATCCTGAAAAGTCCAAGGTATAAAAGCTAAAAACCCTTTGGCATCTTTTGGTTTCATGGCCTGTACTTCACGAATTTTGACCAAGTGTTCAAATCGTTCTTCAATAGTCTCGATATGCCCGAACATCATGGTGGCGCTAGTGGTAATATGAAGTTGATGGCACTCTTTCATTACATCAAGCCATTCCTGTGCACTGCATTTACCATTGCTAATCAAGCGGCGAACTCTATCATTCAATATTTCAGCACCTGCGCCTGGAAGAGAATCCATGCCGGCAGATTTCAATGCCTCAAGAGTTTCTCGATATGTTTTCTTCGATAAGGTTGAAATATGAACTATTTCAGGTGGTCCTAGCGTATGTAGCTTTAATTTAGGATATAATTGTTTTAGAGAAGAAAATAATTCAACATAAAAATCGAGTCCAAGTTCTGGGTGATGACCACCTTGCAAGAGCAATTGATCGCCTCCATATTTAAAAGTTTCTTCAATCTTTTGTTTGTAGGTTTCAATATCAGTGATATAGGCATCGGGGCTACCAGGTACTCGAAAGAAATTACAAAATTTGCAATTGGCAACACACACATTGGTGGTGTTTACATTTCGATCAATCTGCCAGGTTACTTTGCCGTCAGGTTTTTGCTTTTTGCGAAGTTCATTACCAATTTGCATCAGTTCTGCAGTAGGTGCATGATTAAATAAAAAAACACCCTCCTCAATGGTTAAAAAATCGAATCCAAGAGCACGGGAGTAAAGATCTGATAATTGCATAATTTATATAAGTGAATGGAAGTGTAGCAAAGATATCTAAAAAGGGTGGGTCGTATTTAATTGTTGACTGAATTTTTGCGATTTAACAATTCACTTATTTTTTTAATACACTCTTGGTTTTGTTTTAAACGGATGGCAGCCTCAATATTTTGTTTTTCTCTTTCAGTAAGATGAAAACTTAATGATGCCCGTTTGTCGTTCTTACCTGAAGTATATTCAAAACGGACTAAATACATCTCTTTAAAAAAGGAGCTGCTGAGGAGCTGTACCATGTTGTTCTGATTGTAATATTGAAACTCTGGAAAGTTTGAATAAATGCTTGTTACCGGGTTCATTAACTGATCTAAAAGGCTTTGTTCATTTCGCACGGCCTCCATTCTGCTTCGGTCAAAGTCGGTAATTTGCACTAGTATTACTCCGGCGGTGTTGTCAGCAATCCATTTCTTAAAAACATTAATAAAACGTACCGAAGTTTCAAAACCATAGTTATCCCTTACCCCAGCATCCATTGCAGCCACTTTAGGCTCAGTAGGTAAAAAGGCATTAGGTAAAATGTATGGGAAAGAAGCATTCATTCGCAAGGCGGTGGTTAGTTTCATCTGGGCAGCCTGATGGTTTTTGAAAAGTTTCTTAAATTCCACCATATCAATTTTACTATCACTCAATCGGGCTGCGTTAAAGTTTGGCTTAGTCATAAAGGCTAAATCTTGGGGCGACATTAAAAGAGTATGACCATCATTGACAATGGTGGAGCCAACAATCAATAATGGGATTTGACCTTTACGTTCAGGTTCTTCATAACTTTGGATAGTTTTATCAATGATAAAATTCGTGTTCTCATTTAACCGCTGTTCAAAAGCATAGGCTCTATCCTTCTTGTAGGTAAAGTTTCCGTAATTAAAATGGTGCAAAGGATAAAATATATCATTGAGCACAATGCTGCTTAGAACAGGATTAAGCAAATCAGAAGATATATTCGAAAAAGCAGCTGACTTGCTTAATGAAGGTTTACCTTGTATATAATGTTCGTAATATAATTCACGATAATAGGCAGCACCTATTGTACCACCAGATGCACCTGTCATTAAGAAAGTGTGATTGGTAAATTCGCCTTGAAGGCAACTATCTAATGATGCTAAAACAGTATTCACCCACAAACTGCTTCTTAGTCCGCCTCCACTTACGTTTACAAAAACTATAAAAGGCTTGTTGTTGGATTTTGTTTTAAACTTTTGTCTCCAATTATTTAGTATGCTCTCCATTTTCTTTTTATCACGATTCACATCTTCAATGGACGAGAGCGACATCAGATGCTCAGGCTTATACGATACAGGAACGGCAGTATAATCCAACCCAAAAACTTTGTTATTGTTATCAAAAAAGTTCCATCTAGAAAGAGTGTTTAATAATATGATGATGATTACAAATACGATGGTTCGCCATCCTCTCAGCCAATAATTAAATGCACCCAGGGTAACGGTTACTATTGCAAAGAGGAGAAAAACGGCAGCGCCTGATGGTAGGCGAAAAACGGGTTTGTCCATTAATGCACCCAGCATAACCAAAATCAGAATTGCAGTAATTTCGACCATGAGGGCATTGAGATGATGCTGCCTATATATTTGTTTCAGTAGCTCCTTTGGATAATGATCTACACTACGGGCATGATGAAGTTTCCATGGCTTCGCTAGATAATATTCTACCGGAAGAGTTTTAGCCGATGCTGAAATCTTTTTTTCTAACAGATTTGAATCAAATATTAGCGGTAAGTGTCTTGCTTTTCGAAGACCCCTACCTAGATGAAAATTGATGTTTCTGTTTGTACTAAAAAAATAACTAGTTGAAAGAAAAATTATGAGAATTAACCCCAATAAAAATCCCTGAGCGTATAAGAAAATTTTGTAAGGAGTTGCGAATTCAACATCTCTTTGAAAGACAAACGTATAATTCAGATAAACTATTAAAAAGATAACAGGAATGATAGCGTTGTTGAGGCAGTACTTTAAAAAAGGTTCACGGGTGGCAGCCAAGAAACGAAAACGGAAACCGTGTAAAATATAGGTGGTGATGTTCCACACCATAATAAATCCGCCACAAGCAAATCCGAGTAAAAAGAAACTCCAGAAATTTACTTTACCTAAATATTCAGGGTCTAGAAATAAATAAGGAATACCAAACCGGGCACCCAGAGAGGAGGTAACGCTTCCAAACAAGATCAACCATAAAATTAATAATAGTTGCTGTTTTTTGAAATGAAGTATTAATAGTTGTACAGGAAAAAAGTGGTATAGATGTTTTAAATACTTCATCGTATGTTTATGAGCACTTTAAAGGTAAAGTAATGATTAGCAAATCCAAATACCGGCATCTGTTTTTTGATTTAGATCACACTTTGTGGGATTTCGAAAAGAATTCTATGGAAACGCTACAGGAACTTTTCCAACTCTACCAGTTAGATGGGCAAGGCATTCCATTCTCTCGGTTTGTTGAAATATATCATGGACACAATAAGATCATGTGGCAGCAATTTGAAGCTGGCAAAATCAATCGTATAGAATTAAGAATTGGTCGGTTTCACAAAACTTTGATGGAATTCCGGATCGATGATTATACGAAGGCCGCTCGGATGGCAGAGGTCTACTTGGAAATTCTACCAGAAAAAACTAACCTAATGCCAGGTTGTAAACAATTACTGGAGCATCTAGTCCCTAATTATCAGTTGCATTTGATTACAAATGGATTTACCAAAGTGCAGAAGAAGAAATTGCACAACGCTGATTTGTTAACTTTTTTTGTTCAGCTAATTACATCTGAAGATGCTAAAGCTCAGAAACCTGAAAAAGAAATTTTCGATTACGCATATAATCTTACAGGCGCCCGGCCTCACGAGTCATTGATGATTGGAGATAATCCTACGGCAGATATGGGTGGGGCATTTCACTCAGGAATGGATCGCATTTTTTTTAACCCAACTGGCATGGAGAAATGTGCGGTGCCTATAAATCTTGAAATTTCTGATTTACGGGAATTGATTAATCACTTATAAGAAGAAATCATTAATAGTCTCCAATTGTCTCGGGTAGTTGAGCCAATGCTTTTTCCAATTGTTCATTATTAGGGGCCACACCATGCCACTGGTGATCATTCATCATAAAATCAACACCAGACCCCATAGCTGTTTTCATTATAATCATAATTGGCTTGCCTTGACCACTCATTGTTTTTGCTTTAGTAAGATTAGCTACCACTTCCTTCATGTTGTTGCCGTCCATGTGAATTACTTGCCAGCCGAAGGTTTGAAACTTAGCAGCCAGATCAAGGTTAGCCATTACCTTTTCTGTAGGACCATCTATTTGTTGACCATTCCAGTCTATAGTTGCTATTAAATTATCCAGCTTATGATGAGCAGCAAATTGAGCAGCCTCCCATACTTGACCTTCTTGCACCTCTCCATCACCCATTAAAACATAGACTAAATTTTTATCGTTACTCATTCTTTTGGTGATGGCAGCGCCACATGCAGCGCTAAGCCCTTGTCCTAGCGACCCACTAGCAATTCTTATCCCAGGTAAATTTTCATGAGTAGTTGGATGACCCTGCAATCGGGAATTAATTTTTCTGAAACTTGATAATTCACTAACCGGAAAATAACCGCTTCGGGCAAGTACACTATAAAAAACAGGACTGATGTGACCATTACTTAAGAAAAAAATATCTTCCCCAACACCATTCATGGAAAATCCCTTGTTACGATTCATAATCTCAAAATAGAGGGCTGTAAAATATTCGGTACAGCCAAGTGAGCCGCCCGGATGACCGCTATTCACGGCATGCACCATTCGCAGAATGTCGCGTCTTACTTGCGATGCCATTTTTTCAAGTTCTTGAATTTCCATTTGAAATTATTTTATATGCAAATCAACAAAAGTGACGCATCTATTGGGCATATAGTTTTCAACCCATGTGGAGATAGAACAAAATTCGTAATCTTGCATCTTACTAGTTGATTAAATTTCAATTCTTAGAAAGTCATGATTTTTAGTTCCCAGCAGAGAGAAATAATTTTTAAAGGGTTTGCTTTTATGGCTTGCTTTACCACCCTTTTCCATTTTACAGGTGTGTTTTACAAGGTTAATGATGCACCTCAATGGCGTCATATTCTTTTTGTGGTCATCAACCTTTTTTCAATTTATGGCTTTTTGAAAAGGCCTCGATTTTTCGTTTTCTTCTTTTGTGCATTACTGGTGCAACAGTATTATAGCCATGGTTCGCAGCTGATAAATGTTTGGCTAGAAAAAAAGGAAATACACTGGATAAGTTTGTTTGACTTGCTGCTTCTTCCCGTTGTTACATTGGCGCTTATTGAAGATTATAAAAGCAAAAAAACACACTAATAGCTAAGCTACACATGTGATTTATCACGATAAAAAAAGTACTAAGTAGAAAATGGTCTACAGCTGAGTATGAACACAAATCCTCGAGGCGGCACCAGCCACTAATTACGCAATCAAGCTAATATCTAGAACTGTCGATGATACTATCTCACTCTGTAAGCAGTGAAAATTTTTTGCGATGGTAAGTATAATTATTCCCAAAAACTAAATATCAGCCATCTTGAACAAACCATCTGCATTGGCTATAACGATGCAGCGGTCTTTAAAATCAATCAGCTTTTTTGATTTAAAAAGATGTAAGGTTCGAATAAGACTTTCAAGTGAAGTGCCCACATAGCTTGCCAAATCTGTTCTGGAAAGTTTTATTGCTCCGTTACCTCCACCAATCGTATATTTTTTATTTAATAGCAGCAAGGCCAATGACAATCTTTGTTGTAAACTTTTTTGAGCAAAAAGGTTAATTCGGTTTACCACTACCCCAAAATCTTTACACGAATTTTCCAGAATCATATTGGAAAGTGCTAACGATTGCTTAAGAGTATTACTAAAAACCTGACGGTCAATAAATAGTATTTCACAATTTTCTAAAGCAGCTGCCCCAATGACCCAATAAGTATTGGCAATAATAGGCCGATAACCAAAAAACTCACCTGGAGAATATATAAACAAGATATGGACGCTACCGTCCGGATTGGTTTTGTAGATCTTGATCCTACCCGATTTAACAATATAGACACCATTCGGAAATGAGCCCTCTTTAAACAGAATTTGTTTCTTTTTTAGTTGAAGAATCTGTGAACTGTCCATTAGGCTGTCCAAATCCGATTTTGGTAGATTTTCCCATCCCAGTCCGGTACTAAATAAATACCCCTGCAGAATTTTATCAATCTTTTCGTCAATCTCCATAAGCGGTTTGCAGAATATAATTAGTTAAGCAAAAATACAAAAATGTTTTGAAGTAAAGGGCTCAAACCAACCTAGTCAGATCAACACTTCGCTGTTTATCAATAGGTGTTCGCAAAGCATGTAATGCAAAGGTTGTTTAGCTGTTTCTCACTACCTTTGACGGCGGAATTTTTATTGTGAAACAAATTAACCTTATTCTTCGTTAGATATTGATGAAAAAATTAAATCTAATCATTATAGCATCTGGTATGGTGTTGCTATTGGCTAACTGTTTAAAGGAAAAAGCTGCACATATTATTGGTCCATGCGACGCCAATACCGTATACTTTGCCAAGGATGTACAACCCATTTTAAATTCTAATTGTGCCATGTCGGGCTGTCACGATAGTAAAAGAGCAGCCGAGGGCTACGATTTTTCATCCTATCAGACCACAATGGATGCAGTACGACCCGGAAATCCGAATAACAGCAAACTTTACGAAGTTATTCACCCGGGTAGTCATGGTGCCAAAATGCCGCCTAAAGGTTATCCGGCGCTTGATTCGTTGCAACTGGCAACTATTTATAAGTGGATACAACAGGGAGCCTCCAATGATTTATGTTCTGATCTGGCGACTACCTGCGACACTAGCAATGTAAAATTTAGCAATACTGTTTCTCCTGTTATCAAAAATAACTGTGAGGGTTGTCACAATTCAAGCAATGCCTCTGCCGGTGTTGATTTAAGCACCTACAGCAACATTAGCAGCGTTGCCACTTCGGGCAGGCTCATGGGGGCTATCAATTTTGCCGCTGGCTATAAGGCTATGCTGCCTTCGGGCACCCAACTGAGTGCTTGCGATCGCCAAAAGCTTCAGCATTGGATTGATTTGGGAATGAAAAACAATTAAACAGGTTGTTCTGTTTTTTTGTTGTTTCTTATTTTCATTACTTCATATTTTACATCGGTAATCATACTGCCCAACTTATCTAGCGTAACTCCGCCTTCGGGTAGTTGATGGCTTAAATAACTTACAAAGCGCCACACTTCTTGCACGGCACTTATTTTCATTTCATAATTGCGGTATAGCGGATTGAGCGATTGTAATAATAAACTACGCTGTTTTTTTATTTGATTGTGCACCACTTTAAATACTAGCCCATCGTCTTTGGTTAATATTACATAGGCTGCGCCGTCTTTTATTTCGTTCCAGTTTTCTACATATTCGGCCAGTACATAAGCTTTATCGGGTATGGGTAGCATGCTATCTCCTTCGAGTTGAAACATTCGGTACTTGCGCTCTTTGTTGGTAATTACCGGCAATTGAAACCGGGGCAACGATTCAATATAGCCCATATCGGCATAGCCGGCGGTGTAACCGGCCTTGGCTTTTAGGGGCACTATTTCAATATTATCGCCATTGGTCGAATCGACTGTGGTGGCTAATATGCGCAATTTAGTGCCACTTACATATACATCGTTGCCGGCTTGCAGTTCCTTTAATTTAAATTCTGTTAGCTTGCTTAAATCGTGTTTTAGCAAGGCATCTACACTTATATTAAAGTAGTTGGCTACGGTTATTAAATCTTCGTTGGGCATATTGCTACGTATGCCATTTTCATAGCTGTTGAGCTTGGTACGGCTCATGCCCACCTCGGTGGCCATGTCTTCCTGGCTTTTGTTTTTGCGCTGCCGCAGGTGTTTTATGTTGCTGGCTAAAAATATTTTTGGAGCATTCATTTTTTAATGATACTTTAAGTAACATTTATTTGATACTATAAGTATCAAATGTAGTAGATGATGCTGAGATGTAAAAATATTTTTTTTGAAATAAAATGGATCGCACAATTACACATATGGATTTGGATACGTTTTTTGTTTCGGTGGAACGAAAGATAAATCCACAGCTGAATGGTAAACCAATATTGGTAGGTGGTACGGGCGATCGGGGGGTGGTAGCATCGTGCAGTTATGAGGCTCGTAGTTATGGTGTACACTCAGGTATGCCTATGCGTATGGCACGGCAACTGTGCCCCGAGGCGGTGCAAATACGGGGCGATCATGAGCAGTACAGCTACTACTCGAATGTGATTACCGATATAATAAAAGAGGCGGTGCCGGTGTACGAGAAAACTTCGATTGATGAATTTTATATTGATCTCACAGGCATGGATAAATTTTTTGGGTGTTACAAATTTGCCACCGAATTGCGCCACCGCATTATTAAAGAAACGGCCCTGCCCATTTCGCTGGCTATGAGTAGCAATAAAACGGTGGCCAAGGTGGGTACGGGGCAGGCTAAGCCCAATGGGCAGCTGGAAATAGCCCGAGGCCATGAAAAAGAATTTTTGGCACCGTTGAGTATTAAAAAAATACCTATGGTGGGCGAAAAAACGTATCAGCTGCTGCGCAATATGGGGATTGAAAAAATTGGCACCATACAACAAATGCCGGTAGAGCTAATGCAGCAGGTGCTGGGCGAAAATGGGGTGAGTATTTGGCGCAAAGCTAATGGCATTGATTCTTCAGCCATTGAACCCTATAATGAACGCAAATCTATTAGCACCGAAACTACGTTTGAAAAAGATACTATTGATGTGGTGGCCATGAAGCAAATGTTGATTCATATGACGGAGAAATTGGCTTTTCAATTGCGTACCGAACAAAAACTGACTTCGTGTGTTACGGTAAAAATTAGGTACTCTGATTTTAATACGTACACTATGCAGTGCCGCATACCCTACATGGCGCTTGACCATTTGCTGATTGAAAAAGTGAAGGAGCTGTTTGATAAGTTGTTTCAAAAGCGCTTGTTGATACGCTTGATAGGAGTGCGTTTTAGCCATCTGGTGCAGGGCTCGTATCAATTTAATTTATTTGACAATACGGAGAAAAAAATACTGCTCTACGATGCCATGGACCGCATGCGCAAGCGATATGGCAGCGATGCTGTGCAACGGGCAGCCGGTATGAGTATAAAGCATCGTGAATTTTTAAATCCATTTACCGGTAAAAAACTAGGAGGCTGAGGGTCTGCAATATGAATTAAAATTATTTGAAGAGATGTTGCTCAATTGTCATACCTATTTTAGTTTTTGCTACGGTACCTTATCGCCCGATGAGCTGCTGCATGAAGCCGTAAGCAAGGGGTATAGCACCTATGTGCTGGCCGATATTAACAACACCTCAGCTGTACTCGACTCCTTGCGCCTGGCTAAAGAGCGCCTGGCTGCAGCAAAAAATGTAGATGGTTTGCCGGCGGCTGGTGCAGCTATTAAAGTAATACCCGGCATCGATTTTAGAAATGGCGTACAACAGCAATACGTGGCCATTGCCAAAAACAATCAAGGGTTTAAAGAAATGAACGAGCACTTGACATATCATCTGCATGGAAATAAGCCGTTTGAAAACCGTGCACCCGAAATGGAAAATGTATTTATTATTTATCCGTTAAAAAATTATACCGGCTGGGCGCTTAATAAAAACGAATGGGTAGGTGTAAACGAAAAAGATTTTTTTCAATTACAATTTACCGCCACGGCTACATGGCAAAAAAAACTGGTAGTGCTACATCCGGTTTCGTTTATTCAAAAGCAGCATTATAATGCTCACCGGCTGTTAAGGGCTATTGATAAAAATGTACTATTGAGTAAGTTGCCTGCCGAGGAGCAAACGGGTGCCGACGAAATAATGCCCCCCAAAGCAGCGCTGTATAATGCTTTTATTTGCTATCCTGAAATAATAAATAATACCGAGCATCTGTTACATGCCTGCCATGTAGAATTTGAATTTGGCAAACTGAGCAATAAAAATTTAAAATATTATACCGGCAATGCTACCGGCGATATACAATTGCTCCGCGATGAAAGCATTCGAGGCTTGCCGTATCGCTATAGTACCATTACTACAGCGGTAATGGAACGATTAGAAAAAGAATTGAAAGTGATTGAACAAATGCATTTTGCCTCTTACTTTTTAATCAATCTGGATATTGTAAAATATGCACGGCACAAAGATTATTTCTATGTAGGCCGTGGCAGTGGTGCTAATAGCATGGTGGCGTATTTGCTGCGCATTACTGATGTTGACCCCATTGATTTGGATTTGTAT
The DNA here is from genome assembly GCA_036719905.1 of Chitinophagales bacterium. Classification (GTDB taxonomy): domain Bacteria; phylum Bacteroidota; class Bacteroidia; order Chitinophagales; family CAIODY01; genus DAIMNW01. The sequence goes on along the minus strand of DAIMNW010000005.1, from coordinate 9,681 downwards.
TTCGAGCGATTTATTAATCCGTATCGAAGCAGCCCCCCTGATTTTGATATGGATTTTAACTGGACCGATAGAGAAGATATAACCCGGTATATATTTGAACGATTTGGCCGCGAACGCACCGCCCTGTTGGCTACCTATGCTACCTTTCAGCATGATGCCGTAACCCGAGAGCTGGGGAAAGTATTTGGCCTGCCCGGCGCCGAAATTGATAAGCTACAACGTATTCAAAGCATAACCGAAGCCGACTCAATGGGTAAATTGGTGTTGCAGTATAGCAAACTGATTGAAGGATTTCCGAGCCACCTGAGTGTACACTCGAGCGGCATAATTATTTTAGAAGAACCGGTAACCACTTACACCGCCACTTTTTTACCACCTAAAAATTATGCCACTACACAATTTAGTATGCTCGAGGCCGAAGATATAGGCATAGCTAAGTTTGATATTTTGAGCCAACGGGGTTTGGGAAAAATAAAAGATTCGGTAACTATAGTAAAGCAAAATCAAAACATTGAAATTGATATACATGACGTAGCCAAATTTAAAACCGATGTGGTGGTAAAAAAACTATTGAGTGAAGGAAAATGTATTGGCTGCTTTTATATAGAATCGCCGGCTATGCGCATGCTGCTATCCAAACTGCAAGCCGATGATTACCTACGATTAGTGGCTGCCAGTTCCATCATTCGACCGGGTGTAAGTAAAAGTGGTATGATGAATCAATACATTATTCGCTATCGCGATGTGGCCAAACGCGAAGCAGCCCGTGCCGAAATACCGGAGCTGTATGCCTTGTTGGAAGAAACGTACGGCGTAATGGTGTATCAGGAAGACGTGATAAAAGTGGCGCACTACATTGCTGATTTATCACTGGCCGAAGCCGATTATCTGCGCCGCGGTATGAGTTGGAAATTTAAACAGCGCAATGAGTTTCATGTGGTGAAAGAAAAATTTGTGGCCAATTGCCGCAAGAAAAATTATGCCGAGAAAACCATAAACGACATCTGGAACCAAATTGAAAGCTTTGCCAACTATGCTTTTTCCAAAGCCCACTCGGCCAGCTATGCCGTGGAAAGTTTTCAGGCATTGTATATGAAAGCCTATTTCCCATTGGAATATATGGTGGCTACTTTGAATAATGGGGGTGGGTTTTATCGTACCGAATTTTATGTGCACGAAGCCCGTATGCACGGCGCTCATATTGTAGCCCCCTGTATAAATAATAGCGATGTGATTACCACTATACAAGGCCAGACCATTTACCTCGGGTTTCAAATGATTCGAGAACTGCAGGTACATAGTATAAAGGCCATACTGAGTGAACGGACCATGCATGGTGAGTTTGCCGGCTTATATGATTTTATACAACGGGTGCCCATATCGCTCGATCAACTAGTGCTGTTGATACGTGTGGGCGCATTTAATTTTACGGGCATCAATAAAAAAGAATTGCTGTGGCAAGCCCATTTGCAAATCAACCCACAGAAAAAACCTGTCGGTAGAGAGTTGTTTGCCGTTGTGCCCAAAAAATATGAACTGCCACCTCTGCATCATAGTGCATTGGATAATGCTTTTGATGAAATAGAGTTGCTGGGCTTTGCTTTATGCTCTCCGTTTTTTTTATTAAAAGATAAAATACCCAGCGCACTGCAAGCCGCCGACTTGAAGAAACTGATAGGCAAAACCATTAGCATAGTGGGTTACCTGGTTACCACCAAACCCACCCGTACACACAAAGGCGACAAAATGTATTTCGGAACTTTTATTGATACAGCAGGCCACTGGATTGATACCGTACATTTTCCCCCATCGGCCAAGGCCTTTCCCTTTCGTGGGCCGGGCGCTTATTTGCTACACGGTCGGGTGGTGCTGGAATTCGATTTTATTTATCTGGATATTAATAAAATGGAAAGGCTAGTAAGTAAGAATAGAGATGATATCGATGACAAACGCGAAAGCCAATCTAACCCGTTATTAAGAATGGAAAGTGCAAAAGTTCCTGAATGACATTGAAGAAATAAGTTTATTTTTCACTAACAAAAAAACAAACGCTCATGAAAAAAATTTCGATTCTTATATTGCTTTTAACTAGTGCTGGAATATTGCTGCTAAATTCTTGTAAAAAAGAGAAGCTAGTAATAGATAAGCAGGAGCTTCCAACACTGCATCCACATGCCAAAACCTGGTCGCATGTGGCAGCAAGAGCAGCCTATAGTGGTTTTCCGGAAACCATGGAAACCGGCAGTAAAACAGCATATGCCGCTGCTGATGTAACTCTAGGAACTGGCTCATGGAATTTTAATGATGCATTGTTAGGCAACCTTTCTAGCGATAGAAAAAATGGATTAAAATCGGCCCGTATCCAAAATTTGGGAATGCTCACTATGAATTTTAATGTTACCAGTGGCGCTTATCAGGTGAGTGTAGCACATGCAATATTTGGAACAGATGCTGCAAGTACATGGGCGCTCTATGTATCAACCAACAGCGGTAGTACATGGGCACAGGAGGGAAGTAGTGTAACCACCAATACGACAACGCTCACCACTACCACCTTTACAATGAACTACAATGGCAATGTCCGTTTTCAAATTAGAAAATTATCGGGCGGTAGATTAAACATTGATGATATAAATATCATTGATAATATAGTTGTCAGCTATCCGGATGATGACAATTACTTAACCATGGGCAACCCAAGCAATGCCGTAGTGGACGTCAATTTTCCGAACAATTATTTATTGGTGAAAAGTCAGTATGCCTTAGCGTATAATAATGCCAGAGGTGGAGCAGGTTGGGTTAGCTGGCATTTAACCGCCAGCGATATGGGCACCACACCACGATGTGATTGTTTTACCGCTGATGCACAATTGCCTACCGGATTTTTTAAAGCAACTACTTCCAATTATACAAACACTGGTTTTGACAGAGGGCATCAATGTCCTTCAGCCGATCGAAATAATAATGCCACCAACAATGCGGCAACATTTTTAATGACTAATATGTTGCCTCAATCGCCAAATCTTAATCAGATTACCTGGGAAGCCATGGAAACCTACGAACGCACTTTAGTTAGTCAGGGAAATGAAGTTTATATTATTAGCGGCGGATATGGAAATGGTGCTACCGGTAGCAATGGAGGTGTTACTAATACCATTAACAATGGAACCATTGCTGTACCTAATCGGTTTTGGAAAGTTATACTTGTGCTGCCAAATGGCAATGGCGATGTAAACAGGGTGACGAGTTCTACCCGTGTTATAGCAGTGGATATGCCTAACAATCAAACTGTAAATTCACAAAGTTGGGGTACCTATAGAACCACTGTAGATGCCATTGAATCGGCTACAGGTTATAATATTTTGTCAAACATACCTGCAAGCACTCAGAACATTATAGAAGCAGTGGTTGATAATGGACCAACTCAATAACCCGATAATATTAATTTAAAGAAGGCGCTTGGCTCCAAGCGCCTTTTTTATGTCTCGATGCTAGTGGAGGTGAGAAAGAAAGTATTCCCGTCTTTGCTCATTAGTTCAATCACAACGGTACGTTTTATTTTGCCTGTCTTATACATTTGAACAGATGTAAAGTTTTCATCAATAAACAACTTAAGCTTTTTGTACTGAACAGCCTGTTTTTGCATAAACTCATCTGACAGGTCTTGTTCATGTATCTGTTTATTAAAAAAAGCATGAACTTCAATAGTTTCTTTATCTGAAACTGCCGGTAGTTGAGTTAAAACCGTCCATGGTGCTTCAGATTCACTCATTAGGAGGAGACCGAGAGTAAGAGCAGAAAGTTGATCAACAATAGTCATCGAATCAATTTTTAATTTGGATTATTTTAAATATTCATAAAAACCCTTACCACTTTTTTTGCCTAAATGGCCGGCTAGTACTTTTTGTTGCTGGATTCTACTAGGGCGAAACTTTGCATCATAATAAAAAGCATTAAACAATGATTCCGTCACCGAATAGTTAATGTCGTTGCCAATTAAATCCATCAATTTAAATGCGCCCATCTTAAAGCCTACATTTTCGCATAACTTATCCAAGGTGGCAATTTCGGCAACACCCTCTTCGAGTAGCTTTAAATTTTCTACATAAAAATGTCGGGCAACGCGATTGACAATGAAGCCGGGCGAATCAGCCGTCATCACTACGGTCTTACCCATTTGCTCAGCTACCGATTTTGTTTGCAGAAGTATCGCCTCACCGGTGGCGGCACCTTTTACTACCTCAACTAGTTTCATGAGATGCGCAGGATTAAAAAAGTGCATACCCACCACTCGACCGGGATGGGAAAGGCCAGCAGCTATCTGTGTAATGGAAAGAGAAGAAGTGTTGGTAGCCAATATGGTTTCTTCGGTATTAATTGAAGACAACTGTGAAAAGAGAGCATGCTTGGCTTCCAACTTTTCAATAATGGCCTCAATGATCATATCGGCCTTTACTGATTCTATGGACGATGTATACATTAATTGCTGCAACGTGTTTGACATTTTTTCTGCTGTCATTTTTTGCTTCTCAACGGCAGTTTGCAAATTCTTTTCAATTCCCAATTTGCCTCTTTGCAGCGCTTCGGCATTTAAATCGAACAAGATAGTTTGGTAACCGGCCTGTGCAGCTACCTGAGCAATACCTGCTCCCATAGTGCCAGCTCCACATACAGCTATAGTTTTAATCATTTGATTCAAATTTATAAAGCAAAATAACTAAAGCTATCCTTAACAAATTGAAATATTTTTTCCGTTCTTCACGTTGTAAATATGCATATGCGCTTAGCCCCACTTCTCATTTTTGCCTCACTCCTTTTTGTTTTCTTTTTTTCTTCCTGTAAAAAGAACAAACTGTTGACAGACAACAATGCTAAAATTCAATTTTCAGCCGATACGCTCACCTTCGATACCGTTTTTACAACCATAGGCAGTGCAACACGGCAGTTTAAAATCTACAACCCCTATTCACAGAAAATAAAAATCAGTCGAATTTGGTTAGAAAACGGAAAGTCGAGCGCATTTAGAATAAATGTGGACGGCATGCCCGGCACCGAATTCACTGATTTGGAATTAGCCCCTCACGATAGTACCTACATTTTTGTGGCAGTTACGGTTGACCCTAACAATACCAACAACCCAATGGTTATTTATGGGAATATTTTTTTCCTGATGAATGGCAATCAGCAGCAAGTTACGCTTCAAGCCTGGGGGCAAGATGCATACTTTCATTATAATCAGGATATCACTACTAACACTATTTGGAAAAATGATAAACCGCATGTAATACTTGGTATTGGAGTGTTTGTAGATAGCTTGCAGACTTTGACCATTAATGCCGGTGCTAAAATTTATTGCCATGCTTATTCGCATCTTTTTGTGCAAGGGGGCTTGCAGTGCAATGGAACAGGAACTGACACTATTGTGTTTCAAGGCGACCGGCTTGAACGATATTACGATGACTTGCCAGGTCAATGGGGCGGAATAGTTTTTTTACGTGGCGCTCTGCCTAGTCAGATGACACATACCGTAATTACCGAAGGTGAATTTGGAATTATTATGGGCAGCGTATTGGCACAAAACTACCAATCATCAAATTTCGATGGCACTAACGCTCCTCAGCTTTGGATGAAAAAATCTGTGGTGAAGCATTGCTCACAAGATGGAGTGTTCACTTTTTTCTCCGGCATTCAAATGGACAACTGCTTGGTGTATGATTGTGGCGACCATTGTGCTCAATTTGCTTTTGGCGGCGATACTAAATTAAACAATTGCACATTTGCCAATTTCGCCAATAGCAACAACGATCACCAGTCACCAACAGTACGGTTTAACAATTATTTTCTGATAAATAATACCACGGTTGATTTTCGTCCGGGTGATGTAAGCGCAACCAACTGTATAGTAGAAGGTGGCTTATCGTCTCAAAAAGAATTGGTGCCTGATGATTCTATGAATACACCAACACAATATCCATTTACTTATTCCTTTACAAATTGCCTGCTTCGAACGCATTATACATTGAGCGGCAATACACATTTTGTAAACTGCATTCGCAATACAGACCCATTATTTACCGATAAAGACAAAGGATATTATTCACTTAAGTCAGGCAGTCCGGCCATTAATGCAGGAATTGCCATTAGTGGAATAACTTCAGACATTACCGATAAACCCAGAGATAGTCAACCGGATTTAGGCGCATATGAATTTTGATAAAAGTTGAAATGAAAAAAGAGTTAACTTAACAGCACAAAAACTAAAGTTATGGTACGAGCACCTTTTAATTTGAACAAATGGATTGATGAAAATCGTCACCTTTTGAAACCACCGGTAGGTAACAAGAACCTGTACCCCGAAGGATCTGATTACATAGTGATGGTGGTAGCCGGACCCAATGCCCGGAAAGATTATCATTACAACGAAACCGAAGAATTGTTTTACCAGTTGGAGGGCGATATTGTAGTTAAAACACAGCAGGAGGGCAAATGTGTGGAAGTAAAGCTTTCAGCCGGCGATATGTTTTTGTTGCCTCCACGAGTGCCACACAATCCAAGCCGAAGCGCAGGATCTATTGGTTTGGTGATTGAACGAGTGCGCAAAGGCACCGATATGAAAGATGGCTTGTTGTGGTTTTGTGAGAATTGTAATAATCCCCTGCACTCCGTTTATTTTTCACAGGAAAACATTGAAAATGACTTTCTGCCAAGATTCAAAGAATATTATGGCAATGAAGACTTAAGAACTTGCAAGCGTTGCGGTACGGTTATGGAGACCGATCCACGGTTTGTATAGTTACAAATGATTATTTCTTCTCTTTAGCGTATTTCTCATTCATGCCTTCTAAGACTTCTTTAGTTACGTCTAACTCGTCTTTGGCATAAAGGATACCGCTTCCGCGTTGATAACCTAGCACAAACTGATAACCTTTATCCTTGTTCCACTCTTTCAAGTATTCGTGAATTTGAGTAATGAGCTTTTCATTCATGGCATCCATCTGCTGGCTAAGCTGGTCGTTAAGGCTTTGCTCACGTTCCTGCAATTGTTGTTGTTTCATACCTAACTTCTCCTCGGTAGCTTTGGCCTCAGCTGCCGACATGGTGCTTACGCGTCCTTGGGCAGCCTCAAATTCGGCTTGTAAAGCAATGGCTTTGTTTTCTAATTCTGCTTTCATTCCTTTTTGCTTTGCTTCCAGATCTGCTTTTGTCTTTTTAAAAAACTCATAATTCTCTAGGAGAGTGTCGGTATTAACATAAACCAGTTTTGTAGCAACTGCGCCTGAATCAGAAATGGCAAGAGTGGAGCCGGTTTTTTTATTAGATGAAAAATGAAAATAAAAAAGAACTGCAACAGCAATTAATAAAATGGCATTCAATGCCATTGATAAGTTTTTCATGATCAGTTTAATTATTTAAAATTATTGGCAGCAAATGTATGGCTTACAAATGGAATATGTGGAATAATTTGGATGAGACGATGATAATAATACAGAATGGGAGTTGCTCTCTTCTTTTATTTATTCAAAAACAAAACCTTTACATTCGTGCCCATAAATAATACAGAGCAATGCAAATTGAAGTAGAAGTTAAAAAAAGCAAGATAGACGGAATGGGAGCTTTTGCAAAAACCACAATCACCAAGGGCCGAAAAATTGGTGATATACGTGGTGAAATAATTTCCTATAAGGAAGCCCGGAGACGAGCTGCCACCATAAAGCGTATCACAATAATTGAACTGGAGAAAGGCGGAGCCATCGATGCTACCCATACGGTTACTCCTTATCGTTATATTAACCATTCCTGTAGTCCTAACACCTATATGCGTCGTGCGTATGAGAAATGTGAATTTTATGCTTTAAGAAATATTAAAAAAGGGGAAGAACTTACCTGCGATTATGGCGAAACCCATCACGACGGTAAATTGGCTTGCCGATGTGGAGCTCCTAATTGCAAAGGTGCGTTATAATTTTTGGGTAAAACTCTATCACCTTTTTAAATCTTTTACACCTGTTCTTAATCACTCATAGTTATCTTGCAATTCGATAATTAATTACCATTCAACAATAAACTTCAAATTTTAAGAAGCTCAATTTTCCCTATGAAAAAAATATTACTCCTTGTACTTCTACTTCCGCTCAGCCATATAGTAACGGCTCAAAAAATTAATCGCATGATTAAAGGCGACGTGGTGGATAGCACCACTGGTAATCCACTAGCTGATGTTACTGTGGCGTTTTACAAAGCTGCCGATACCTCTTTGGTGAACTTTGCCTTTACAACGCCTAATGGCAATTATGAATCAAGGTTACACCTGAAAGATAGATTGATGGTTATCGTGAGTTTGCTTGGCTACAAGGATAATATATTCTATCTAGATGCAATGCCGAATGACTGGGGCTGGGATGTGGATTTACACGTGCGCTTGAAACAACAACCTTATGAACTAAAAGAAACAACCATATCGGCAGGTTTTATAAGAATGAAAGGCGATACTATTGAGATTAATGCGAATAAGATAAAGGTGTTACCAAACTCTGATGTGAGTCAATTATTCAGAAAAATACCTGGATTTGAAGTGGATATGAAGGGCAACATTAAAATTAATGGCAGTTCAGTATCAAAAATTACGGTTGATGGTTCTGATTTTTTTGGCAACAATCCAGGTCTGGTTTCTAAGAATTTACGGGCAGATATGATAGACAAGGTACAGGTGTATGACGATAAAGATGAGAACAACATAGTAAGTGCCGACAACTCAAAGTCGATCAATCTTAAGTTAAAGCCAGGCAAGAAAAGCGGTGCTTTTGGCGATGCTTTGCTGGGCTATGGTACCGGCAAACATTATGAAGCAGGGCTAAGGATTAACAGTTTTAAAAATGATAGAAAATGGAGTTTAATTGCCAACAGCAATAATATTAATGATCGTGGATTTGATTTTGGGTTTAATAATTGGATTGGCAATGCCATGGGCGATATTCAACGAAACGGCAGTCTTAGTCGTTATTTTTTTATGTTCGATCCTAATAGTTTAAATAATATTAACGGCAACTTAAATCAGAAATCGAATTTGGCTTATTCGTTTTTTAATGAATTTAAACGCAAACGTAAATTATCCGTAACGGTAAATCTGGATAATAATAATTACAGTACGCTGAACAAGAGTACTACCCAAATACCTGTCAACGAAGGTGTGAGCCGTACATTGGCCAGCAACGATGTAATAACAGGACGTGGCCAAGCCATTAAGTTGAATGCTAAGTACTCTAAAGATATGGATAGTATTGGCAATTACACGTTTGCTGCCAATTATAATAGTTATAACAATAGCAATCAATCAACGTCAATAAAAGATGCTTATATAAATGAATACTTAACCAGTTTTGGCCAAAATATAATTAGCAAAAAAACAGTAGAACCTAATCTTGGATTGCAATTCTCTTATTATCTGCGTAGCCGACACACCAAGAAAATGTTTATTCGATTTAATGTAAAATCGAATTTTAACGACAACCATTTCGGTGGATATCAATATGCCGATGATACTAATAATAGGCTAAATTTTAAAAATACCGGGAAACTTCAAAGTAGCGAACAACTGGTAACTCTGCTATGGAATATTCCACTTTATCATAAACTAAAGTGGGGATTTAGTGCCGATGCCTATAGTCTGCGCAACAACAATAC
>DAIMNW010000278.1:0-2689 GCA_036719905.1 Chitinophagales bacterium | reverse complement strand
TATTTACATACTCTGCAAATAAGTAGAACCCAAGTTTCATGCTCCCATACTCGGTATGATATCCACCTATCAATTCAGTTTCACATTCGGGCAAATCAAATGGTGCTCGGTTAGTTTCAGCAAAGGCACAAATAATAAAAATCAAGAAGCCAAGCGGCTGATAAACCACATTCCAAAGGCCATGTTGCTGTTGAGCAATTTCTTTCATACTTAATGTGCCAGTTACCATTAATAGAGCGATAAGTGCCAAGCCCATTGCCAATTCGTAGCTAATAATTTGTGATGCAGCCCGAATAGCGCCCAACAGGGAGTACTTATTATTGGAAGACCAACCACCAATCATAATACCATAGGTGGCCAATGAAACAACACCGAAAATGTATAAAATTCCTATGTTTATATCGGCTACTTGCAATGGTATTTCGTGACCTCCTATTATTAACGATTTTCCCCAAGGAATAACGGCACCGCCCATACAGGCAAGCAGCATAGCCAATGACGGCCCGAGTATAAACAGGAATTTATTTGAAGTTGCCGGAATAAATTCTTCTTTAAAAAGAAGTTTAACTCCATCGGCTAAGGGTTGAAGAATTCCCCCAGGGCCAGCCCTATTAGGTCCAATTCTATCTTGAAGCCAAGCGGCTATTTTTCTTTCGGCAAGCGTACTATAGGTGGCAATACCCAATGAAGCCCCTAGAACTCCACTGCAAATAATCAGTTTTTCAACAAGTAAAGTCATATAGGATGTAATTCTTTTTGACCGACAAATGTAATAAATGTTAGACGTAAATGAACTTTCCAAAAATGTGGATTATTCATAGCGAATAGCCTTAACCGGGCTTATACTGTTTACCAATATAGTGGGAACCCAGAGTGATAAAATGTTGATCAATAAAAGGGCAAAATTGAGAGCGACTAGGGTTCCTAAGTGCAGATTGATAGGGACTACGCTCATGTAATAAGTTTCTTCCGGCAAAGGAATAATACCAGTGTAAAGTTGTATAAGACAAATGCCAATGCCTATCAAATTCCCCCAAAAAATACCCCAAATAGCAATATACATTGCATTCCAAAGAAACATCAGTCGAATATTGGAGTTATTCATCCCCATAGCTTTTAATATGCCTACCATTTTCGTTCTCTCAAGAATAAGTATAATCAAAGTGGAAACGATATTAATAATAGCCACCAGACTCATAAGGATCAGAATTACTTTTTCGTTCATCGATTGAAGGCCAAGCCAATCAAATAGCTGTGGGAACTTTTGTTGTATGGTGCTATTATACAAATCATCAGTAGGGTTCAGAAGTTCAGTAATCTTGTTATTAACGTTGTTAATCTCCTCTGCTTTTTCACATAAAATCTCATATCCTCCTATTTGGTTGGGCTTCCAGTTATTCACTTTTCTAATCTCACTCAAATCTGTGAAAGCATAAATCTTATCAAATTCCTCTAGACCTGTATTATAGATGCCACTCACTTTGAATTTTCGAACCTTGGCTGCACGATCAATAAAATAGATAAGTAATTTGTCGCCATTCCTAATTCCACATCGCTTCGCAATTCTTTCAGAGATAATGATTTCAGGTGTACGAGTAGTATCTCTAAAATTAATTAATGGGGCGTTATCAATATTACCGGAAAGAAGATTTTGACTTAGAAAAGTAAAATCGTAACTGCTATCAATACCTTTTAATACTATACCTTCTATCGTATTTTCTCCTTTAATTATACCGGGTTTGGTAGCAAAAACCTCGATATGCTTAACGCCTGCAATAGCTTTAATTTGATTAAAATAGTTTTGGTTGAAATTCATGGGATTGTTTTCAAATGAACTATTTTTTTGATATGCAGCTAACTCAATATGTCCCCATAATCCATACAACTTCTTTGAAATAATATTTTGGAATCCACTCACCATAGCGGTGGCAACAATCATTACCGAAAGACTTAATGCTGTTGCCATAGCAGCTATTCGCGAAACCAAACGGCTAAAGGGTTGGCCATTTCGCCCAGAAATTCGATTAGCTATAAAAAAAGCTAGATTCATATTTGTTTAAGACTCAGCCTATTCGTATTTAAGTATTAACTGACTATCTATATTTTAGATTAAAGAAAGCACAAGATTGTTATAAAAGCCAATCTTTACAAGAGATGAGAGGGTAACTCAATTTCAGCGGTCACTGGAAAAATACAAAAGGCAGCAATCTAAAATATGATTTAGATGTTGAACTAGCTGTTGAGAATGAATTTTAAAACAGCCCAATCGGTTTGTGCTTCTACCATGTTGCAAATCCCATTTTGATAGCAATAGGTAGCCTTGTTACCATTAGGCAATTGCATTTGATATCTATTATTGCCAATTGACTTGATTGGAATCATGCATTGAAATTTTTCCGAAAAAACAAATTTCTCTTTTACAGGTTCGATAAAATATAAGTTGGCTGTAGTTAAGGGGATGGGCTCCTTAATGAACCCATTCTCACCGTCTTTGTCAAGTAAACTATAATTGGTTCCATTCCAGGTAGTTCGGTTGTTTACTTGCACTATGCCGTTGGTTGATCTGAATAATTTGGCTTGAACAAGGTTGTTCTCCTTGAATACGACGTTCATTTTATCATATACATGTAGATCATAAAAGATTAAATCCACATAAGCATTCGATTCAAAAAAATATTCTATGATATCA
>DAIMNW010000083.1:0-9615 GCA_036719905.1 Chitinophagales bacterium | reverse complement strand
AGTCGGGCATGGACGATTATATTTCAAAGCCTTTCCGACGAGAAGAAATGATTTTGAAAATTTGTAATCAAATTGAAAACTTATCTGATTATAAAATCTAAAATTAATTAACTATGCATACCCTTATGAAATTGAACAAAGAAAATCTGAGAAACTTCACCGGTGGTGATGAGGCTATCATGTATGATTTTTTAAAACTCGTGGTAGATGACTTACCCAAGATGATAAATGAAATAAAAATGGCTTTGGAGAAGAACGATATTTCGGCTGCCATTGGCATGGTGCATACTATCAAACCTCAGTTACATTATATTGTCTTGGATACTACCTTTAACCGAGCTGTGCACCTAATGGATATCTCAAAAAAAGGATTGGAAACTGATCAATGCCCTACTATTATCCAATCAATTATTGCCGATTGTGAAAGTTCGTATTCTGAAATGCAGAAGTTTTTAAGTGAATTGCATCCCTGATAAATCACTTTAAAAGTGTTAAGCAAAATTAAAAGTCAACGGGTTGGATATTAAAAAACCTTTGGGTTCGCATGGTATGACTATATTTGCCATGGCTTGTAAAATTAATGACAAGCAACTTCGCAATCAACCATGGCCATACTGGGAAGTATAATTAAGAACACCCTCCAATTAAGGCGCAACTTAGTGCAGAGTCGAAAAAAAAGTCCGGCGGTGGCTCAACAAAAGCAATTGCTTAAACTTTTGAGAACTGCACAGTATACTGCATTTGGCGAAAAATACCATTTTCCGGATATTGTTAGCAACACCAAAACCGTTCAGGAAATTTTCAGACAGCATGTACCCGTATTTAATTACGATACTATGCACGAACAGTGGTGGCACAGGGCACTGGAAGGAGAAGCTAACGTCAGTTGGCCCGGCAAAGTGAAATATTTTGCATTAAGCAGTGGTACATCAGGTGCACCTAGCAAGCGAATACCGGTAACCACCCAAATGATAAGCAGTATCAAGAAAACAAGTCTTGACCAAATGTGTGTTTCGCTCGATATGGACTTGCCAGAAGACGTTTACGGCAAGGGAGCCTTACTCATTGGGGGAAGCACCAAACTAACTTTCAAACATCAATATTACGAAGGTGACTTGAGCGGCATCAGCGCCAAAAAACGTCCTTTGTGGTTTAATCGTTTTTATAAACCAGGGGCTAAAATTTCCAGACAGAAAAACTGGAATCGAAAACTGAAACAGATAGTCGAAAATGCACCTAATTGGGATATTGGCATAGTGGTGGGCATACCGGCTTGGGTGCAATTGCTTTTTGAACAAATTATAGAACGTCATGATCTCAAAACCATCCACGATATATGGCCTAATCTGGGATTATATATTCATAGCGGTGTGGCCTTTGACCCATACAAAAAAGCATTTGACAAAATGTTTGGCAAGCCGGTGGAATACCTGGAAAGTTTCTTAAGCAGTGAAGGATTTTTTGCTTTTCAAACCCGGCGCAATCAGGGCAGCATGACCATGTGCCTCGACAATGGAATTTTTTATGAATTTATTCCTTTTGACGAAAAACACTTTGATGCAGAGGGAGAAATGATATCAGCCGCAGGAAGTTGTTTGATAAATGAGGTAGAGACTGATAAAGATTACGCCCTGCTTATAAGCACTTGCGCAGGAGCTTGGCGGTATCTGATTGGGGATGTGATTCGTTTTACGGATGTTCAGAAATGTGAGATAGTGATTACCGGGCGCACCAAACATTTTTTAAGTATTACCGGTGAACATCTGTCGGTGGAGAATATGAGCAAGGGTATTACACATGTATCGGATTATTTTAATGTAGAATGCAATGAGTACACAGTAAGCGCTATGCATCTAGATAAATTCTTTGGACATCATTGGTTTATTGGTTGCGACCAGCCGCTCGACCAACAACAGGTAGCTTCTGTACTCGATAAATATTTACGAACCATAAATGACGATTACGATACTGAACGCGAAGCCTCACTTAAAGAAATAAAAGTGGATCTAATACCTAACGATGCTTTTCTGGAATGGATGCAATTGCAAAAAAAAGTAGGGGCACAAATAAAATTTCCAAGAGTGCTCAAAGGAGAAAAACTGGAGAACTGGATTCAATTTTTGACCAGCAAAGGCTATCTCAAGTAAAGTAGCCACTTTGTAACTGCTAGCTAATCATTTTGAAAAATGGCAACCATTCACAAAAGATTAAAATCCACTGAACCGGAAGAATATATTCTGTTAGGCGTAGCTACTCAATTGAAAGAAACTGTTTTCTGCTTTCATTTGATGAATAGCCTTCAAATGAAATTTACCTGGGCCTGTAATACTCGACCCGGGCTGAATAACAATCAGCAAGAAAACACACAGTTTCCTATATTTCAGTATGAAAACGAGGCCGAGCGAACTTCCTATTTTATGATAGCCAACAAACGAGGGGGCACTTGCCTGATCGATGAACTCAAAAATGCCGACTATCTATTGTTGATAAAAGGAAATCTAGATGCCGTGCACCCCGATAATTTAATGGCTGAAATAAAGAAAATGGATTTAGTACAAGCAGTTTTCAGGGTGAATCCGAAGAGTATAAAGGACAAATCCGCTCTTGAATTCGAAATAACCAATGAAGAACTTTTAGAACAAAAAAAATATGTGGAACGAATCAGACAACTCTCTAAAAAAGACTTTTAAGTTCAAAACCTTTAGTGAGGCATTTGCCTTTATGACAAGGGTAGCCCTGTTGGCCGAAAAAATGGACCACCACCCCATCTGGACCAATGTGTGGAATACTGTGGATATTACCTTAACAACTCATTCGGCAGGAAATACAGTGACAGAGAAAGATCGTACCTTAGCGGCCGCTATTGACTCTATAGCCGCAAATTTTTGAGCCTAAAATAATTTGTAATTTCAAACATGACACCTGCCCTACTCCTGCTTCAAGATGGCACTACTTTCAGCGGCTTTGCCGCCGGAAAAATTGGCACCACTACCGGCGAAATTTGTTTCAATACCGGCATGACCGGCTATCAGGAAATATTTACCGACCCTAGCTACTATAAGCAGGTGGTGGTCATGACCAATATTTTTATTGGCAACTACGGTGTAAAGAAACAGGACACCGAAAGCGATCATATGAAAATTGCCGGCCTGGTTTGTAAAAACTGGGTGCCTCAATACAGCCGTCCACTAGCCGATGGCGATGTGCAGCAATATTTTGAAAATGAAAACATGGTGGGCATAAGTGGTGTAGATACACGAGCCATTGTACGACATATACGCGATAAAGGTGCCATGAATTGTATTATATCATCTGAGACTACTGATGTGGCAGTCCTGAAAAAAATATTAGCCAAAGAACCTTCTATGGAAGGATTAGAATTGTCGTCGAAGGTTTCCACTAAAGAACCTTATTTCTATGGCAACGAAAAATCGAAAATAAAAATAGCTGTGATGGATTATGGGGTGAAGCGAAATATTTTAGAAAGCCTCAGCAGCCGAGGATGCTATCTGCAAGTGTTCCCTGCCAAAACCACTATGGCTGAGATAATGAAGTGGCAGCCCGATGGATTTTTCTTGAGCAATGGCCCGGGCGACCCATCTACAATGGACTATGCTGTGGCTACTTGCAAAGAAATGCTGGCTACCGACAAACCTCTTTTTGGTATTTGCTTAGGCCATCAATTACTTTCCCTAGCTTGTGGAATTGAAACCTATAAAATGCACAACGGTCATCGAGGAATTAACCATCCGGTGATAAATGTAAAAACCGGTCGTTGTGAGATTACCTCTCAAAACCACGGCTTTGCCATTAAAGAAGAGGAAGTGAAAAACTCGAAGTTGGTAGATATCACTCACATGAACCTAAATGATAATACCATAGAAGGCATACGGGTAAAAGGTAAAAATGCATTCAGTGTTCAGTACCACCCGGAAAGTAATCCGGGCCCTCATGATAGCCGTTACCTCTTCGACGAATTTGTGAGCATGCTGAATTAATTGACCTTGCACATTGCTTTGTAACAAGTTTTCTTCAGCCGGTATTGTACCGCCTTCCTATGAAACAAATAATCTTTCTGCTGCTCTTGTTATTCTCGTTGGTGAGTCAGGCGCAGAACCGTAAAAACCGAATAGTAAGACGATTGCAATCAGAAGCCAATCTGCTGCTGTCGCAGGAAGAATACAAACGAGCCATCCCTTTTTATTTGAAGCTCGATTCGCTCGACAATAAAAACCCGGATAATTTTTATTACACAGGTTATTGCTATTTGAAAAGTGAAAACCGGGTAAAGGAGGCTGTGAAGTATTTGAAAATAGCTTCGCAAATGAAAAATGTAAACCCGGATGTGTTTTACTTTCTGGGGCTATCGCAACACCTGAACAATGAACTGGAAGATGCTGAAGCATCGTACAGAGCCTATTTAAACAAAACAGTCAACCTGTATGATGAAGCGTTAATTAAAAATGCCATAGAACAATGCCAGCATGCCCGGGTATTGATAGCGGCACCTTTGCCATTTGAAATTACCAATGCCCCCGACCCCATCAATACCTACTACGATGATTTTGCCCCACTTTGGACGGCCGACCAAAAACATTTATTGGTTACCAGCCGCCGACCATCCGTGTATGCCAGCCGCGACCGTACGTATGAGAAATTATTTCTGTTTGAAAAATCGAAAAACGGCAATTATGTAAAAACCGAAATGGGTAACCCATTTAAAAACCAATCGCATATTAATGCTACCCAGTTTACGGCCAACGGTCGTAAATTATTTATTACCAAAAGCGATGAGCTAAGCAGCGGAGATATTTACATTTCACGAATTGGCGATGACTATTCCATCTCGAAACCGGTTAAAGTGACCAAGAGTGTAAACAGCCGTTTTCCGGAAGCGTTTGCCAGCATGACTACCGATAGTAGCCTTATTTTTTTCAGTAGCGAACGTCCCGATGGCATAGGTGGTAAAGATATTTATTGCAGCCGCCGTATCGACCGCCGCACCTGGGCATCTGCACAGCTACTCAGCTCGGCCATTAATACACCTTTTGATGAGACCTGTCCGGTGATTTCGCCCGACGGACGAACGCTTTATTTTTCGTCGCAAGGGCATTTCAGTATGGGTGGTTTCGATATTTTTAAAGTGCAACTGGAAGATGGCAACTGGAGCCTACCGGCCAATCTGGGTTACCCCATTAATACCACCGCCGACGATGAATTTTTTACCCCCATGAAAGATGGGCATGCTGCATATTGGAGCAGCAATCGCCCGGGCGGACAAGGCGGCTGGGATATTTATTCTGTGAATTATGAAAGCAATATTCTGAAGGTAGAGCAAGTGGTGCTGCTTAAGGCAGAAATAATTAATGCAGCTAACTCTAAACCCATGAACGCTAGTATCAGCATCACTACGCTAGATACCAGCGCAATTAGTATGCATGTGTTGCATGACAGCACCCAGTCAGAAGCAGCCATTATGTTGCCGGTTGCTAAAAAGTACTATTTGCAGGTAAAGGCACCCGGTTATCTGGATTATAGGGAAGAGCTTGTAAACCCCACTCCTCAAAAAGATTATACGGAGATAAAAAGGCGAATAGGTATGGGCACCGAATTAAGCGCCCTGGTAACCACCGTTACCGACAGTTCAAACATTAACCATCTTGAGCTACCCGGCGATACAGCCGTTCGTATTTTACCCAAAGAACAATATCGACTTACTTTTAGGATAGAACTATTTCCGGTAAATAACACCTTGAAAAAATCGATGGGTACACTTAAAAACCTCTCGTATGAAACCGAAGGAAACACCAAACGCTATTTCTTTGGCGATTTTGTTACCTACTCTCAAGCGCTTGAAAAACAAATCAAATTACGAGCCTTAGGCTTTACCGAAACCAAGATAGCCGCTTTTGTGAATGGCAAAAGTCAACCCATGGATGTGAAATAAGGAGTTGCTAGCTGTCATTTTTTGAATTAATTTTACCTTATAAAAATAAAACCAGATGAAAACTATTCTACTCAGCGGTCTCTTAAGCATAGCCATTTTTGCTGCCAATGCGCAAGCTATAGGATCAGTAAAAAAAATACAAGCTCAGGTCTCTGCTCCTAATACAGCCTTCCGAGTTTCAACCAATCCAAATGGATTTGAACTGCAAGATAAAATTGAAAACCAGCTTACCCTGTTTCCCAATCCGGCTAGTGCTTATTTCACTTTACAGTTTACCAAACCGGTAAGTAACTCGACCCTACAGCTTATTGATATGAACGGCCGAATTTTATTGACCAAATACATAAGTGGCACTGTGGTAAAGGTGGAAACTTCCGGCTTCAGTCAGGGTGTTTATTTTTATAGTATTAAAAATTCAAAAGGCGAATCTATCTATACCGGCAAAGTGCAACTTATTAAATAGAGCACTCTCTTATTTTTCAATAAATAAAAAACTCCGCTGCGATTTACGTAGCGGAGTTTTTTATTTTAATCGAACCTTACATCTCTTACTGCACAGTAGCCGTTAAACTCACCTGCCCTTGCAAACCGTCACGATTGGTTACGGTAAAGGTGTATTTCTCGGTGCCGGCTGTATTGCGCATTACTAGGTCAAAATCTTTTTCTACTGCATCCGCTTCAGTTCCACTAAGCGTTAGGTTTTGAAGGGTGGTATTAGCCGCCCCATCTAAGCTTTGTGATACATTCAAAGTTTTTAGAATATCCTTTTTCTCAGCTTTAGCAGCAGAGATGCCGATCTTGATAGTGGCGCCTTTGGCTACTGTAACATCAGCCGAGGTATAGCCGGTTCCGGTTTTAAAGCTGATGGTTGGCAGCTTGCCTTCATCCTTACAAGAAATAAAAGTGATGAAAGATGCCATCAAGATAAATATACTGAGTGTTTGAATTGTTTTTTTCATGATTGATTTTTTGTTTTAGAAGTTTAGAAAATAGTTTTTAATGAAAGAATAATATTGCGCCCCGGATTATATAGTTCCAGCCGGCGAATACGAGATAAGTGATCGTAATAATGATTGTCGAACAGATTATTGGCCATTAGCTTTATTTGAATAGTTTGCTTATTAACCTTGCAAGAGCCGCCCAACGAAGCATGGTAAAGTGCATAAGCCGGCGTCGATTTTTCGCCCACTGCTACTTGGGTTTGAGCGCTGTTGTATTCAAATGCGGTTTCCAAATACCAGCCTTGCCATTTTTGTGACCAAGTGTTTATCCATTTTACAGTAGAATAAAAACGCTGTGGAGCAATAAAAGGTAAATACGCTTTGTCAAGCAGTTGGCCATGGGTAAGCGTATAGTTAGCATTCAGTTGCAGATAGGGTTCGGGCTGTATCTGCCCCATCCATTCAGCCCCATAAATGCTAGCATCCTGCTGAACATAGCGGTAAACCGGAAAGCCAAAAAAATCTTCGCCACTGGCCTGCAGATAAATGTAATTTTTAAACGCATTGTGGTAAAGCGAAAATTCGGAAACCACTTTATCATGATCGAACGTAGCACTTATTTCTTTGGTAAAATTTGATTCGTTTTTCAATTCACGGTTGCCAATTTCATAGCGATACACCCCTTCGCGTAAGCCATTGCTACTCCACTCTGCCAAATTAGGCGCACGATAGCCATTGGCAACATTAAGTTTGAGCAGCCAAAATTTATTTGCCTGATACGTGGTGCCAAACATGCCTGTGGCGGCCGTACGATTCACTTTGCTTGGGCCCTCGATATTCTTAATAAACCCAACACGAGTGGCATACAAGGCTTGCATAAAGTGATGATTGATGCCCAACCCTTCTTCTATTTTTATTTTTTCAAAATCATGTTTAAAAAAAACAGAAAGACCGGTTTCGGCCATATTAGCGTCGGGCACCAAAATTCGTGCGCCATAATTGGTATTGCGTTCTACCGATGATACACTGCTTAAGCTCAGATACGTGTGACGGCTCAGGTCTTTATTATAAAGCAAATTGAGCAGCAGCGAAACCAAGTGCATATTTAAACTAATGGCGCCGCCGCCTTCATCTTCCATTCGCAGATTCGACTGTAAACCCACATTGGCTTTGAAAATTGCTTTCTGCAAATAGAAGGTGTTTTGCGAATTGGCAATGTTCATCACCACCAAATGACTAGGGCCGGCACTTACATTTTTTGAATACCGCTTATCGGTTTCCATATAATCGTGCAGTTCATCTACAATAAAGCCAAAATGATTGTAAGACGCATTATAAGTGTTTTCGCTTTTGAAATTTTTCAAACGCCATGCGGTACCTGCTTTTAAGTAGTACCCTTTGAATCGCGAATTGAGTACCCGTTGGCCTCCGCCTGCCTGATAATCGGCATGCGACTCGGTGCCCACCCGTAAGCGCCACCAATGCTTAGGCTGATTATGCTGGTACCCAATTTCAGAAAACTGTCCCAGCGTATTGCTGTATAATCGAGTTTGCACATCCCATTTTTTTGCATAATTAAAATCGGGTTGTTCCTCCACTAAGTTAATTACGCCACCCATGGCTTCGCTGCCATACAGTACACCTGCCGCTCCTTTTATCAGCTCTACCCGTTCAATTCCCATAGTACTTAAGCCAAGGCCATGCTCATCTTGCCACTGCTGATTATCGAATCTATTTTGCGATTGCAATACCAAAATGCGATTGCCATACAAGCCGCGTATTACCGGCTTACTAATTCCATTGCCTGTGCTCAATTGACTAATGCCGGGCTGTTTACTCAATGCTTCACTGAGCGTAAAACTTCCGCTTTCGTTCAACTGCTTTTGCGTAATGGTTTGCAAATTGTACGACGAAGACTTTTCCGTAGCATGCAATTGACTAACAATATTCACGGTACTCAATTCCACCACGGTATCGATGGGGTCAACCTGGGGTTGCGTTGCCGGCATGGCTTTAGTTGCCGAAGTGGGCAGATGGCCAACTTGGGCTGCCAAATCGAAAGTCACGAATAGCAATGCCAAGAGCACTGAGTAAAATTTATTCATTCTTGTTGGAAAAAATAAGTCAGGAAACTCGGCAGAATTTCCGGCGGTTTAAAAATGAGAGATAGGGCAATGCCATGCCCCTAGATGGAGCGAAAAATGGCGCTATTATTTTTATACGTCCGGCGGTGGACTTATCACCTGATAAATCGGCTTAGACGGAATGGAAACTTGCCAATCCGCCGTATAACAAACCGCTCCCGACTGCAAGGGAATGGTTGCATGCGGCAGAGTAAATTCCTGCTGAACTATTTTTAATAACAGCTGCTGATTTTTTTGAGCCGGTGTTTCTGGATTGAATCCTGCCCTCAATACTTTTTGAAAATTGTCAACCAGCAAGGTTTCTTTGTCATCGCTTAGGCAATAAAAAATTATGCTCGTACTAGTTTCTGCTTTTTTAAATACATCATATAGTTTGCCATTGAGTATAAATTCATCTTTATCCATCATCTCAAAGCCAGTTTGCACCGGCTCACCATGTAGCTTGCTGATTTCTATTTTTAGTAAACTGCTTGGGTGAATGGCACCGCGGCCGGCTATCAATTCCTTCATCTGCGATTTGATATCCTGTTGCAAAGCCCAAAATGCAGGATAGAGCACCAACATAGATAGGGAACTAATACAA